>CAIOKY010000075.1 GCA_903858965.1 uncultured Nitrosomonadales bacterium
CTTAACCAGCCCTTGTTTACGGCTACCTGCTGTAACTTACTCCATGTACTTGAAAAATTATTAAGCGTTGAGGCTTTAGGCGCTTTACCCATTTGCCTGTTACGCCATAACTCAAATTCTTTCATGTCTGTGTACGTTAACTCCTCAATACGCTTGCCTTCAAAGTACGGCAAGAAATATTTCTCAATGCACGTTATGTACGTGTAGTAGACGCTTTTACCAATGCCGCCGTCCAAGTCTTTTCTTAATTCTTGAAGTGTTGCGTGTGCAATTTCTGCGAAGTCGGGGGCGTTGTGTGCTAAGCCTAGGCGTTGGCGAAATCTGGACAAGTCATACAACTCGCATGCGACTTGTATTGCGTATTCAAGCGAAGCCTTGCGAGTGCTAGTCCTATGCCAGCTTCCGCATTGGAGTTTGTAACGGCAATACCAAACAGGGCTGTTGTGCCTTCTATAAACAACGCACTCACCGTCCCTTAAATGGACGCTTGAAGGCGGCGCATAGCTAAGGCTAGCCAGTGAGGCTTTATTTGAGAGTACGAGGGTGGGGTTGGTTTGGGGGAGACTCCTTACTTTATGCACAGTTGTACACAGAGTAAGGGGTGTTTACAGCGTACCTAGCGTCGAGAAACAGTGACACTAGGTTTATAGATGGTGGCCCGGGGCGGAATCGAACCACCGACACAAGGATTTTCAATCCTCTGCTCTACCGACTGAGCTACCAGGCCATTTCCCTTTGTTAACCCGGCAAATCGGCCAACTCAGGAAGCCGCGCATTATACCGATACAGCACCAAATAACAAACCCCGCAGTAGCGGGGTTTGTCTGATTACTGAAAAATAATCGATTGCCGTGAAACAAACAGCAAATAATTACATCATGCCTTCCATGCCGCCCATGCCACCACCACCCATGCCGCCTGGAGCAGGCTTGTCTTCCGGCAACTCGGCCACCATGCAAGCGGTGGTCAGCATCAAACCGGCGATTGAGGCCGCATTTTGCAATGCGACGCGCGTTACCTTGGTCGGATCGACCACGCCCATGGCCAGCATGTCGCCATACTCGCTGGTGGCGGCGTTGTAACCGAAGCTACCCTTGCCCTCCACCACCTTGTTAACCACTACTGAAGGCTCATCTCCAGCGTTGGACACGATGGCGCGCAACGGGGATTCCATGGCACGCAACACGATAGTGATGCCGGCATCCTGGTCGTGGTTGTCGCCCTTGAGTTTGCCAACCGCAACCTTGGCACGCAGCAATGCCACGCCACCGCCGGGAACGATGCCTTCTTCAACGGCTGCACGAGTCGCATGCAAAGCGTCTTCGACACGGGCTTTCTTTTCTTTCATTTCCACTTCGGTCGCAGCGCCGACCTTGATCACGGCAACGCCGCCAGCCAATTTGGCTTTGCGTTCCTGCAGTTTTTCCTTGTCGTAGTCGCTGGTGGATTCTTCTGCCTGCTTGTTGATCTGGCCGATACGCGCCTTGATCGCTTCTTCCTTGCCTGCGCCGTCGATGATGATGGTGTTGTCCTTACCCACTTCAACACGCTTGGCTTGGCCCAATTCGGCCAATGTCGCTTTTTCCAATGAGAGGCCGACTTCTTCAGCGATCACGGTTCCGCCGGTCAACGTGGCGATGTCTTCCAGCATGGATTTGCGGCGGTCGCCAAAGCCAGGGGCCTTGACAGCAACGGTCTTCAGGATGCCGCGAATGTTGTTCACTACCAGTGTAGCCAGTGCTTCGCCATCCACGTCTTCAGCGATGATCAGCAACGGGCGTCCGGCCTTGGCGACTTGTTCCAGCACCGGGAGCAGGTCACGGATATTGGAAACCTTTTTGTCGTGCAGCAGAATGAATGGATTTTCCATCAATGCCAGTTGACGGTCCTGATTGTTGATGAAGTAAGGTGACAAGTAGCCGCGGTCGAATTGCATACCTTCCACGATATCCAGTTCATCTTCCAGACCGGTGCCATCTTCAATCGTGATCACACCTTCTTTACCGACCTTTTCCATCGCTGCAGCGATCTTCTCGCCGATCACGGTGTCCGAGTTGGCCGAGATGCTGCCCACTTGCGCGATTTCCTTGCTGGTAGTGCAGGGCTTGGAAATCTTCTTCAGTTCCGCAACAGCTGCGATGACTGCCTGATCGATACCGCGTTTCAGGTCCATCGGGTTCATGCCGGCGGCGACGAATTTCATGCCTTCCTGAACGATGGATTGTGCCAGAACGGTCGCAGTAGTTGTGCCGTCACCGGCTACATCGGATGTCTTGGAAGCGACTTCCTTGACCAGTTGCGCACCCATGTTTTCGAATTTGTCTTTCAGTTCGATTTCCTTGGCGACCGATACACCGTCCTTGGTGATGGTTGGTGCCCCGTAGGAACGGTCCAGCACGACGTTGCGGCCTTTAGGCCCCAGAGTCACCTTGACCGCATCGGCCAGAATGTTCACGCCGACCACCATTTTGCTGCGTGCCGCGTCGTGGAATTTTACGTCTTTAGCTGCCATTATTTTTCTCCTTAATTACCTTGAAAATTGCTTGGGTGTACTTACGCTTCCACTACGCCGATGATGTCATCTTCGCGCATGGTCATGAATTCCTGGCCATCCATTTTGAAAGCCTGGCCTGCATATTTGCCGAACAGTACGCGGTCGCCGACTTTAACGCTCATGGCCTGCAACTTGCCGTCGTCACCAACTTTGCCCTTGCCCACGGCGATGATTTCGCCTTGGTCTGGTTTTTCGGCGGCAGCATCAGGAATGACGATTCCAGAGGCGGTTTTACGTTCTTCTTCCATACGTTTGACGATCACGCGGTCGTTCAAAGGACGAATTTTCATACTGATGTCTCCTAAAACAATGGGTTAAAAAATGCGGAGGCGAAGTTTAGCACTCTCTGCCTGCGAGTGCCAATAGTCGGGGTAACCCCACCCGATTTCAAGGGCAGGGATGAGATTTATTTTTTTGGGGGGAGGGTGATCTTGTTGTCGGTGCTGAACTGATAGTCCTTGAATATATGTTCGGCGGTCAGGATTTGATACGTGCCATCAGTATTGCAATGCGAGGTGTCTTTGAGGCGGTAAGTGTAATGCCCGCAGGTCCAGCAATCATAGTTGCGCATGTGGGTGCACAGACAAGTCTTGTCCTTGACGGAAATTTTCTTGGCATCGGGATGCAATGCGACTTCGCGGTTGTACGCATCGATATAGGCACAGTGGCCGTTGGCATCGAGGAGATAGCCGTAAGCTTCGCAGTTCGGGCGTATGCCCGCGCCGATCGCCGGGCAACTCTTGATCATGCGCATCGGATAGCCGGTCGGTGAGATCATGTTGACTTCGATGTCTTCTTCGTTGGCCTTGAAGTATTCCTGCTGGATTGCTTCCGGGATACCGCATTCTTTCGCAACGGTAAAGCGTGTCGCCACTTGAACGGCAGCACAGCCCTTCTCCAGAAAATCGACTGCATCACTACCGGTAAAGACTCCGCCTGCAGCAATCACCGGGATATCCAGCTGCTCGGCTTTTAAATGGGCAACGATTTCGGCCACGATGGCATGAAGGTCATACTGTGCCCAGTCCATTCCAAAGCCCAGATGTCCGCCAGCCAACGGGCCTTCCACGACAATGTAATCGGGCAGACGATCCAGCTTTGCATTTTTACGTATAAACAGCTGCAAGGCGCGCAACGAGGATACGATGATTCCCAGTTTGGCGTCGCGGAAGCGCGGATTATCTTCCATCAAAGCGAACGATCCGAGATGCAGGCCTGCGCTTAACGTGATACCGTCGATTCCGGCATCCAGCGCACCACACAGCCGCACGCGCAAAGTCTCGCGCGGTGCATTCATGGTCAACTTTTCCATGCAGTTGACAAAAATCATGCCATCGCCGCGCTTGGCATCCATGGTTTTGCCGACATGCAAGCGGGTCGATTCGGCCACCTGCCCCAAATCGAATTGCACGATCGATTTGTCGGTTTTTTCGACGTTGAGTTTGTATTGCTTTTGTTTGGCGCTGACGAATTTCGTTTTGTAGTGACGATCCGTGACGGTAGGCAACATCGCATCGGAAATATGCCCGACTCCGCCCAGCCGCGCAGCCTCCAGAGCCAGTTCGCGACTCGAGATATCCACACCCATCCCGCCGATTATAATCGGCACCACCTCGCGTTTGCCAAAGCGCAAACGGAAATCATCGACACATTTCATTACTGTTTCTTTCTGACTGCCAATATTGAGATGTCAAGGATGCCACAGATAGGACTATCCTCAAAATAAAATTAAGCCTGTCCGGCTTGAAATAAACCGATAAACCCTTTGTGCAGCGCAAGTTACTGTGAAACCCGTTATGATTTCGTCCATGTCCGATCAGCCTCACCCAAACGGTAACCTTGATCTCCTTGCCCGCAGCCTCGCCGCCGTGTGGCATCCCTGTTCCCAGATGAGGCATTACGAGAAATTTCCGCTACTGCCTATCGCAAGGGGGGAAGGAGTTTGGCTGTATGACCACAACAATAAGCGCTATCTGGATGCAATAAGTTCATGGTGGGTAAATCTGTTCGGGCATTGTGATCCACGCATCAGTTCCGCGATCACCGACCAACTCGGAAAGCTGGAGCATGTGATGCTGGCCGGATTTACCCACGAGCCGGTGGTGCAGCTTTCAGAGCGTTTGCGCGAGCTCGCACCAGAAGGTCTGGGACACTGTTTTTATGCCTCTGATGGTGCATCGGCGACCGAAATCGCATTGAAAATGAGCGCGCATTACTGGCGCAACAGTGGCAAGCCCGACAAGACACAATTCATCAGCCTGGAAAACAGCTACCACGGCGAAACGCTGGGCGCGTTGTCGGTGACCGACGTGGCGCTGTTCCGTGATGCATACGGCGCACTGATCCGGCAACAGACCACCGTGCCGAGTCCGGATTCGCGCAAGGCTGCGGCGGGAGAAAGCGCCGAAGATTACGCCTTGCGTTGCGCCGACGCGCTCGAGCAACATTTGCAGCGGCATCACGCGCAACTCGCAGCATTCATCATCGAGCCGCTGGTGCAGGGCGCGGCGGGCATGGCGATGTATCACCCGGTTTATTTGCGGCGCGCGCGGCAACTTTGCGATAGGTATGAAGTACATCTGATTGCCGATGAGATCGCCGTTGGCATGGGCCGGACCGGCACGATGTTCGCCTGCGAGCAGGCTCCGCAACTGTCACAGCCGGCTTCTGTCCAAGGGACAAAGGGAATTACCCCGGACTTTTTATGCCTCTCCAAGGGCATTACCGGCGGCTATCTGCCATTGTCGGTAGTGATGACGCATGATGAAATTTACCAAGCATTTTATGGCGATGAGATGGCAAGAGGTTTTCTGCATTCGCATTCCTACACCGGGAATCCACTGGCGTGCCGCGCGGCACTCGCCACGCTGGATATCTTTACCGAAGACAACGTGCTCGCGATGAACCGCAACAAGGCGGCATACCTTAACGAAATAGCAGCGCCGTTGCGTGAGCACCGTGCGGTTCGACATTGGCGCAACACGGGGATGATGTGGGCATTCGAGGTGCAGAGTCCGCATGCCGATTTTGCGCAACGCTGTTTTACACTTGTACTGGAGAACGGACTATTGTTACGCCCGATTGGCAATACGATTTATTTCATGCCGCCATATATAATTGAAGAACCGGAGATGGATGTGCTGGTCAATCGCACCCTGCGCATCGTCGACCAACTGAGTTAGGCGATATGCGGATCTTTTTCATCAAGCTGTTTTTTTTCTGCCTGGCCACTACCCGGGCAGCTGCCGCCGTTTTGCCGGAGCCGGTCAGCGAGGCACTCAGGCAGGCACATATTCCGCTGTCCAGTGTCGGTATTGTGGTGCAGGAGGTGCGCGAGTCAGCACCTCTGATCAGCCTGAATGCCGGACAGCCAATGAATCCGGCTTCCACGATGAAGTTGCTCACCACCTTCGCAGCATTGGAAACGCTGGGTCCCGCGTACCGTTGGAAGACCGAGGCATATCTTAACGGCAAGCTGGAAAATGGCGTATTGCAAGGTGATCTGGTGTTCAAGGGTTATGGCGACCCGAAGCTGACCGTCGAGCAATTCTGGATGTGGCTGCGCGAACTGCGCCAGCGCGGGCTGCGCGAGATACGTGGTGACATCGTGCTGGACCACGGTTTTTTCGAGACCATTAACCAGGATCCTGCGGAGTTCGACAATGACCCGACCCGTGCCTATAACGTCGGCACCAGCGCGCTACTACTCAATTTCAATGCGCTGCATTTGCACCTGATTCCGGATGGCCATGCAACCACTGCTCTCCTGGAGCCCGGGTTGGCCGGCTACACACTGGTCAATCGCATAACCACCTCGCCTAAATTGCATTGTGGCGGCGAAGATATCTACAAGGCGCATCTGGACGGACACAACATTGTGCTGGAAGGCAGCATCCCGGACTCTTGTGGCGAGGCAGATGATTATTTTTCGTTATTGCCGCACGACGCATATTTCCTGGCGGTGTTCAACGGGTTGTGGCAAGAACTGGGCGGCACACTGCAAGGCAAGGTGCGTGAGGGAACTGCGCCTGCCGATCAGGTTCCGTTCGCCCAATATGTTTCGCCGCCGTTGTCGGAAGTGATACGCGACATCAACAAATTCAGCAACAACATCATGGCGCGACAGCTCTTCCTGACTTTGGGGACAGGAACATCCGTAATGGGTCCAGTAAATTCTCCGCAGAGCGCAGGCGGACTTACGCTTACTGACAGCAATGGCAAACATGATAATCCTTCAAACACACAAGAATCCAGCGGAGCGTTATTCCTGGCCGGGCAAGAAGGCGGGGACATCACAGATACGGAATTGCCGGACATCCCTGTATCTGCAATGCAAGACAGACGGCCAGCTTCGGGCAGTCTTATACCGGCGCAACCTGATGCGGGAAGCGGATTGCCCGCGTCGGGTGTACTTGCCACGAGAACTTCTGCAATCAATATGCCTCCCGCCAACATTGCGCGCAGCACTGCGGCAATGCAGCAGTGGTTGAAGACGCAACAACTGCAATTTCCCGAACTGGTCCTGGAGAATGGCGCGGGGCTGTCACGCAAGGAGCGCATCAGTGCCGGCCATCTTGCCGAGCTTCTGCAACGCGCTACACACAGCCCGTTCTATGCAGAATTGGAAGCTTCCCTGCCGATATTGGGTATGGACGGCACGGTAAAAAAACGATTCAAGGATAACGAGATCGCGGGTTATGCACACCTTAAAACCGGTTCGCTTGAGGGCGTGAAATCCATTGCGGGATATGTACAGGCGCATAGCGGCAAGCAGTGGATCGTCGTGTTCCTCGTCAATCATCCGAAGGCTGCCTTGGCACAGCCCGCACAGGATGCGTTGATCGAATGGTTACAGAAAGAACACTAGGAATAGCTTTACAATATCTTGTGCGAGGATCGTTAATTCATATCGTTGTGACCGATACAATGAGACTTGCGTCATACTGGATGGGGCACAATTTTTAATTTACCAAGGGGGTATTTAATGAGAAAGGTTGTTATTGTTGCGCTGTTGTCGGTTTTCGTTGCAACGCCTGCCATCGCTGCCGGAAATGCAGGCCAACTCTATGCGGGAGCCAAACTGAGTGATGGTTTGGGCGTATTCGGCGGTTACACGATCGACCAGAAGTTTTCTGCAGAAATCGAGTACACCGATTTGGGCAGTTCTGGCTATTGGAAGAGTAGCGCCATAGGTGTCAGCGGAGTGTATTCATACCCGGTCAAGCCCCTGATCTCCTTGATTGGTAAACTGGGTATGGCACGTGCTTCATCAGATTATTCATACCTGGGTACAACCTACACGCGCACCAACACTGATCTGAGCTTTTCCATCGGCGCGCAATATACCGTCAATCCCCAGATAGGTGTTCAGGGCGGCATACAATCTTATTCCTTACCCAGTGGCGCAGGCTCTGCGGATTCATTGTATGTCGCCGGTGTGTTCAAATTCTGAGCCAGCCATTCAGTAGCCTTAAATGGGCTATAAGGAGCCAATCATGACAACAAGAACAACTTTGATGGTCGCGCTGTTATCCATGTTTGCAACTGCATCAGTGAGCGCAGCCATTTTGCCTGAGGATGCCGCACGCAGTGCTGGGATCAACTATGGGCTGGAACACGCTTTGGGTGTCCAGGGGGAGGTCGACATTTCTTCCTTGGTCGATAATGCCCCTGTTGCGGCCCAGGTGTTTTGTAAGCATTATCTGCAGAACCCCACTCCTGGCGATTCATGGAGCACAACAGGTATCGGTGCGGCAGTGATATATGATTTTAACTCGGTATCCAGGATGAATCAGGAAACGCATCCTTATGTCGGTGTAGGCGTGATGTACATATTTCACAGCTGGGCAGGAACTGGTCCCGCCCGACCATATGATGGCGTGGGTAGCGGGTTGTATCTGGTTGGCGGGGTAAGGTACGCGCTTACTCCCAAAGTGGCCGCCGATTTGAATTACAACATTTTTGGCGACCTGACCGCTGGAATAAATTACAGCTTTTAGGTGAGCGCATATAAACTTCAAGATGGCACTTCGCATTGCACGCGAAAATTGGAGTGATTGGGGCTGCTTCAGAAATAGATCCCAACATGCCAATGCATTCGATAAATAATCACAATTTAACAGGCCGGGAGATAAAGCAATGAACAGGATGAATGCAGTGATGATTGCTATCGTGGGTCTGGCTACAGTAACTGCGGTTCGTGCAGAACCCGGCCTGAGAACTCAAACGGGCAACGATATTGGTGTGTCACTTTCGTCTTACCAGTATCAGGAACCCGGGATTATGTCGTTAAAGGGTACTAAAGTTGGATTGGATATGCGTGCTGTCAAGGTGTCCGGGGATCGCGACAAGCTGATTTTTCGCGGCGACCTGCGCTTTGCTCTTGGTTCAGTGGACTACGACAGCAATGCCACGGGAAGCGCAAATGGAGATCCGGATTGGTATCTCGAGGCCAGGGGTCTGTTTGGTAAAGACCGGGTGATCAATGAAGCGGTGATTTCACCTTATACCGGTTTGGGCTATCGCTATTTGTTCAACGATGGACGCGGCCTAACCAGCACTGGTTATTCAGGATACCGTCGTGAAAGCAACTATCTCTATTTGCCTATCGGTATGATCCATCGCATCGCGCTCAATGGACAGGCAAGACTGGAGAGCACACTGGAATACGACTATCTTTTGGCAGGCACACAAAACACCAGCTTGTCCGATGTAGGGGCCGGGTACAGTGATGTAACGAACAATCAGAGCAGTGGATATGGGCTGAAATTCAGCGTAATGTATCTGAAGAGCAAATGGGCAATCGGCCCTTATGCGCATTATTGGAATATTGGTCAATCAGATACTGCAATTATTTACCAGAATGGCAGTCCAGCTTTCATCGGTGTGGAGCCGCAAAACAATACTATGGAATTTGGCCTCAGGGCTAGCCAACAATTTTGACCAGGTTCAATGCATTACTCACCTACAGTAGTAGCCGAGTATTAGCTACAATCCCAATTCAGCCCACATCTGATCCACCCTTGCCCTCACCGCCGCGTCCATCACGATAGGCGTGCCCCATTCTCGTTGAGTTTCGCCCGGCCATTTGTTGGTGGCATCCAATCCCATCTTGCCGCCTAGTCCCGACACCGGACTGGCGAAATCCAAATAATCGATAGGCGTGTTGTCCACCAATAACGTATCGCGTACCGGATCGACGCGCGTGGTGATCGCCCAGATCACTTCCTGCCAGTTGCGGACGTCGATGTCGTCATCCACCACGATGATGAACTTGGTGTACATGAACTGGCGTAAAAAACTCCAGATGCCGAACATCACGCGCTTGGCGTGCCCGGCATATTGCTTCTTGATGCTTACTACCGCCATGCGATATGAGCAGCCTTCCGGCGGCAGGTAAAAATCAATGATCTCGGGAAACTGTTTTTGCAATAGCGGCACGAACACTTCATTCAGTGCTACGCCCAGCATGGACGGCTCGTCGGGCGGCTTGCCGGTGTAAGTGGAATGGTAGATCGGGTCACGGCGCATCGTGATGCGTTCGATGGTGAACACCGGGAATTTATCCTGCTCGTTGTAATAGCCGGTGTGGTCGCCGAACGGTCCTTCCAGCGCCATCTCATCGGGATGGATCACGCCCTCCAGAACGATCTCCGCACTGGCAGGCACTTGCAGATCGCTGCCTAGGCATTTGACCAGCTCGGTCTTGCTGCCGCGCAGTAATCCGGCGAACTGATATTCGGAAAGACTGTCCGGCACCGGCGTGACCGCACCGAGTATCGTCGCCGGATCGGCACCGATCACCACAGCGACAGGAAACGCTTCACCCGGATGCGTTTTGCACCAATCCTGAAAATCCAAAGCACCTCCGCGGTGTGCCAGCCAGCGCATGATGACTTTATCAGGTGCGATCACTTGTTGGCGATAGATGCCGAGATTCTGGCGTATCTTGTTCGGCCCGCGTGTCACCACCAAGCCCCAGGTAATGAGTGGTGCGACATCGCCGGGCCAGCAGGTCTGGATCGGCAACTTGTTCAAATCCACTTCGTTGCCCTCCCATACCACATCCTGGCAGGGCGCACCGGATAGAATCTTGGGGGACATGTTTAATACTTGTTTTAATACCGGCCACTTTTCCCAGGCATCTTTCAATCCTTTGGGTGGTTCGGGTTCCTTGAGGTAAGCAAGCAATTTGCCCACTTCGCGCAAGGCCTGTGTGCTCTCTTCGCCCATGCCCAAGGCCACGCGGCGCGGAGTGCCGAACAGATTTGCCAGGACAGGTATTTTGTTTGCGGACATGTTGGGCCCGACCGGATTTTCGAACAGGATCGCCGGGCCTTGCGCGCGCAACACACGATCGCATATCTCGGTCATTTCCAGATAGGGTGAAACCGGTGCGACGACGCGCTTGAGTTCGCCGATTTTTTCCAGCTGAGCGATGAAATCACGCAAGTCGTGGTATTTCATTGGTAGAACCTTTCTTCGCCTGCGGGCCGAGTCTTGAAGCGTTTATGCAGCCAGAAATATTGTGCCGGCATTTCCCGCACGCGCTGTTCGATAAACTCGTTCATGCGCCGCGTATCGGCAATGTCATCGCCGGACGGATAATTTTCCCAGACCGGATAAAAGGTCAGCACATATCCTGCCCCACCCGGTAACAATCGCGTGATGCAAGGCAAAATTTTCGCGCTGGTCATCTGCGCAATGCGCGGCACCGAGGTCATTGTTGCGGCAGGTACACCGAAGAAGGGGATGAACGCACCATCTTTGATACCCTGATCCTGGTCCGGTGGATAAATGAACGGCATGTTTGCGCGCATTCCCTTCAGGATGGGACGCAGTCCCTGCTGGCGAGAATAGAGATGCTGGTTGCGGAAGCGCGCGCGCTTCTTTAGCAACAGTTCTGTCAGATATTGATTCTTCTGGTTCGCATACATGCATACGGTATCGGTATGTTGCGCGATCCACTGGCCACCGGCATCCATACCGACAAAATGAGGCGTGAGCATGATGGATGGATGGCCCTGTATCGCATCAAAATGTTCGCTACCCTCGACGCGGATC
Source organism: uncultured Nitrosomonadales bacterium (assembly GCA_903858965.1). Lineage (GTDB taxonomy): Bacteria > Pseudomonadota > Gammaproteobacteria > Burkholderiales > Gallionellaceae > Gallionella. Next base: position 11,618 of record CAIOKY010000075.1, read on the forward strand.
AGGCTGGAAATGTACTCGGCACTTGACCACCACAGAATGCTGCGCTCGATGAGGCCGCGACAGAACAATCTGAAATGGTCGCGCAGAAGCTGTTCGCGCGCCTCGTCGCTGATATCGGGAAAGCACAATTTCAAATTGATGGCACCTACTTTTCGCCGTTCAGCAGCCAGCGGGTAAAGGATCGTACCCAGTCCGTTACCGATCGCGACGATGATGCGAAATGGCAGGAAATGGATCAACCACAAAATGAAAACGCCTAGACGTGCCAACATCACTGCTCCTTGACCGGGACAGTAACTGGCGGCATCACGCCAGGCGGAACTTTGTAACGGTTATAGCTCCATAAATATTGTGCGGGAGAAATCGCGATCACGCGTTCCAGTGCCGCATTGATTTGCAGCGGCACAGATTTGTCAAAGTCCAATGGCAGCGGTTCAAAGCGCATGTTGTATCCGGTTCCGTTCGGCAGCCGTTCGGCATAGACCAACAGCACTGTCGCGCCGCTGGACTGAGCCAGGCGCCCACTCAACGTCATCGTGTAAGCGGGGCGCCCGAAAAAATTCACCCATTCGCCTTCGCCCTGGCTGGGTACCTGGTCGGGCAACAAGCCTATCGCTTCACCGCGTTTAAGTGCTTTGTAAAGCAGGCGCACGCCACTCATATCGGCAGTTGCCAATCGTGCCAATCCGCGTTCACGGCCGTTGCGCATTACTTCTTCGAGCCCATCCTGTTTCGGGGAGCTATACAAGTTTGTCAGCGCCAGATGTTGCCCGATATATAGACTGGTCATCTCAAAGCAACCCCAATGTGGCGTAAGAAAAATAATTCCCTTGCCGCGTGCATGCGCCGCTTCGACATGTTCCCACCCTTGACAGTTTTGCACCGCTGCGCAGACTTGTTCCAGCGGCCTGCCCCATACCCACGGCAACTCGACGATGCTTTTACCCGCTTCGGCAATGGTTTGCCTGAGCAGGTAGGCATAGTGTTTCTCATCCGCAGCAATATGCGCCTGACGCAAGTTTTCTTCAGTGCGTGCAGCATATTCTTTGGATATGAGAAAGGTCATCCGTCCGAGCAGCGCGCCCAAGCCGTGCAGCCAGCGCAGCGGCATGCTTGATAGTAAGCGAAAAATCAGTTTGAACAGGAATGAGGTCATCGGTGGCCGGGCGAACTATTTGGTACAATGCGCGCCTTTAATTTTTTACTTGATAGAGTGAAGAGCCATGAGTGATTTCCTGTTTACGTCAGAATCAGTTTCCGAAGGTCATCCGGATAAAGTGGCAGACCAGATTTCTGATGCCATTCTGGACGCTATTCTAGCGCAAGACCCGTATGCGCGTGTGGCGGCAGAGACGCTGACCAATACCGGGCTGGTGGTTCTGGCCGGCGAGATCACGACCACCGCGAACGTGGACTACATTCATGTGGCGCGCAATACCATCAAGCGCATCGGCTACGACAACACCGAATACGGTATCGACTACAAGGGTTGCGCGGTGCTGGTTGCCTACGACAAACAAAGTCCGGACATCGCACAGGGTGTGGATCGTGCTTCCGATGATTTCCTGAATCAGGGCGCAGGCGACCAGGGACTGATGTTCGGCTACGCCTGCGATGAAACGCCGACCTTGATGCCGCTGGCGATCTATCTGGCGCACCGCGTGGTGGAACGCCAGGCGGAATTGCGCCATGATGGGCGGTTGCCCTGGCTGCGCCCGGATGCAAAATCGCAAGTGACAATCCGCTATCTGGATGGCAAGCCGCATTCTGTTGACACTGTGGTGCTCTCCACACAGCATGCGCCGGAGATGACGCTGCCCCAGATTCGCGAAGCCGCGATCGAGGAGATCATCAAGCCAATGCTGCCGAAAGAGTTGATCAAGGGCAACATCAACTTCTTGGTCAACCCGACCGGCCGCTTCGTCATCGGCGGCCCGCAAGGCGATTGCGGATTGACCGGGCGCAAGATCATCGTCGATACCTATGGCGGTGCGGCTCCTCACGGTGGCGGCGCGTTTTCCGGCAAGGACCCATCCAAGGTGGATCGTTCCGCTGCCTATGCCGGGCGCTATGTCGCGAAGAACATCGTGGCTGCCGGTTTGGCGACCAAGTGTCTGGTGCAGGTTTCCTATGCGATTGGCGTGGCCAAGCCGACCAGCGTGATGGTGGATACCTATGGTACTGGAAAAATTTCCAATGAAAAACTAACCGAGCTGGTTTTGCGCCATTTCGATCTGCGTCCCAAAGGCATTGTGCAGATGCTCGATCTGCTGCGCCCTATCTATGAGAACACCGCCGCTTATGGCCACTTCGGCCGCGAAGAGCCCGGCTTCACTTGGGAGAATACAGACAAGGCAGCGGCACTTCGTACCGATGCTGGTTTGTAAGCGAAGCGTACAATCCGTACGCCGTAGGCGTGCTTGTCTTTATTCGGGTGTGGGCTAACTTGCGCAGCAAGTTAAGCTGCGCCAGCAGCGGCCTTAGCCAAAACGCGGATAAAACAACCGCATTGGATTCTCGTCGATAATCGTCGCACTGCAAGTGCGCTTGGGAGTAGAATCTGCCTATGCTGAAACGTATCCACACAGAACAATTGCGCTTGGGTATGCATGTCCATGAGCTTTGCGGCTCGTGGATGGATCATCCGTTCTGGCGCAATGCTTTTCCACTGGAAGACCCGGAAGACTTGCAGGCTATCCTGACCACCGGCATCAAGGAAGCATGGATAGATACTGACAAAGGGCTTGATGTCGAAGGCGGAGAAGCCGAGGAAACGATTTCCGCAGAAGTGGAGTCCGTGCTAGCCCAAGCTGATACGGCGGGCATGAGGGAGCAGCGCATCGACACCGCACAGGAAGCTGCGCGAGCCGTCATGGTTTGTGCCAAGTCCAAGCTGGCCGTCACCTCGATGTTCCGTGAGGCGCGTATGGGCAAGGCATTGAATGCCGAAGATGCGTTGCCCGTTGTGGAAGAGATATCCTCTTCAGTATTGCGCAACCCCGGCGCACTGATCGGCCTGGCCCGGCTGAAAAACAAGGATGAATACACCTACATGCACTCAGTCGCGGTGTGCGCGCTGATGGTTTCGCTGGCGAGACAACTGGAACTGGACGAGGACCAGGTTCGCCAAGCGGGTATAGCCGGCCTGTTGCACGATGTAGGCAAGATGGTGATTCCAACGGAAGTGCTCAACAAACCCGGCAAATTGACCGATGTCGAATTCGAGCTGATGAAAAGCCATCCTGCCGAAGGCCACAAGATATTGCTGGAAGGCAGTGGTGTCAGCGATGTCGCGCTGGATGTCTGCCTGCATCATCATGAGAAAGTCAATGGCAGCGGGTATCCCGACAAACTGCGTGGCGAGCAAATCAGCCTGTACGCCAAAATGGGTGCGGTGTGCGATGTATATGATGCGATCACTTCCAACCGTCCCTACAAAAATGGCTGGGAACCGGCCGAATCAATTCGCAAAATGGCGGAATGGAGTGCAGGCCATTTCGATGCGGCGGTGTTCCATGCCTTCGTGAAAAGTATCGGCATATACCCGGTCGGCTCGCTGGTCAGGCTGGAGTCGAATCGCCTCGCAGTGATCGTGGACCAAACTACGAAATCACTCCTTACACCCGTGGTGAAAGTATTCTTCTCCATCAAGTCCAACGGCCGGATCGTCCCGGAATTATTAGATTTATCCAAACCGGCCTGCAGGGACAAGATCGTTTCGCACGAGGATCCTGAAGTATGGAAGATCCCCGATATTCATGAGTTGTGGAGCGGTTTGCCTGCAAAGTCCTGGTAAGGCCCAAGCAAGCCCTTTAGCAAAAAGTCCCTTTTGCGCTATAATTCGCGCCCTTCGAGGGGTGCTGCAGCGGGTCTGGACAACCAGTCCCCCGTCAGGCTCGAGGTCAGTGGTTCACGTTTCAACCGCACCCATTCATTAACTTTATGAATGGAGAAACTTATGAACGCTGCCGCAAAACAACTCACCGATTACATCGTCGCCGACATGTCCCTGGCCGCCTGGGGACGCAAGGAACTCGCCATTGCCGAAATCGAAATGCCAGGCCTGATGGCGATCCGCAAGGAATTCACATTGACTCAACCGCTGCGCGGTGCGCGTATCACCGGTTCGCTGCACATGACCATCCAGACCGGCGTACTGATCGAGACATTGAAGGCGCTGGGTGCCGAAGTGCGCTGGGCATCCTGCAACATCTACTCAACGCAGGATCATGCTGCCGCCGCGATCGCCGCGACAGGCACACCGGTGTTTGCAGTCAAGGGTGAGACATTGACCGAATACTGGGATTACACCCATCGCATTTTCGAATGGGCGGATGGCCCCGGAGGCGAAAAGATATTTTCCAACATGATCCTTGACGACGGCGGCGATGCGACGTTGTTGCTGCATCTGGGTGCGCGCGCCGAGAAGGACGCATCGTTGCTGAACCACCCCAGTTCCGAAGAAGAAACCTGTTTGTTCGCCTCGATCAAGGCCAAGCTGGCAACGGATAAAAATTGGTATTCCACGCGCCTGGCTGCGATCAAGGGCGTCACCGAAGAAACCACCACCGGTGTACATCGCCTGTACCAGATGCACGAACGCGGCGAATTGAAATTCCCCGCAATCAATGTGAATGACTCGGTGACCAAGTCCAAGTTCGACAACCTGTACGGCTGCCGCGAGTCGCTGGTGGATGGCATCAAGCGCGCGACCGATGTGATGGTGGCCGGCAAGATCGCCGTAGTCGCCGGTTATGGCGATGTGGGCAAGGGTTCCGCGCAAGCGCTGCGTGCACTGTCCGCGCAAGTGTGGGTGACCGAGATCGATCCGATCTGCGCGCTGCAAGCCGCGATGGAAGGCTATCGTGTCGTGACGATGGACTACGCCTGCGAGCACGGCGACATTTTTGTGACCTGCACCGGCAACTTCCATGTCATCACCCACGAGCACATGAAGAAGATGAAGAACCAGGCCATCGTGTGCAACATCGGCCACTTCGACAACGAGATCGATGTCGCTTCGCTAAAGCAATACAAGTGGGAGAACATCAAACCGCAAGTCGATCACGTGATATTCCCCGCCGCGAACGGCAAGCCGGAAAAGCGCATCCTGCTGCTGGCCGAAGGCCGTCTGGTGAATCTGGGTTGTGGCACAGGTCATCCGTCCTATGTGATGTCCTCTTCGTTCGCGAACCAGACTATCGCGCAGATTGAACTATTCACGCGCAACAAGGACTATCCGGTCGGTGTGTACACGTTGCCCAAGCATCTCGATGAGAAGGTTGCGCGCTTGCAATTGACTACGCTGAACGCGCAATTGAGTACGCTGACTGAGCAGCAGGCTGCATACATCGGCGTGCCCAAGGAAGGTCCATACAAGGCCAACCATTACCGCTATTAGGCCATTGCTGTGTTCGCGATTTTACGGGCACAGCTGACCGAAGCAGGCTGATCCAGGAAAAGGGAGCGCAAATGAATCCTCAATTAAAGTTATTGTTGATCTGGATGCTTAACGCGCTTGCGTTGCTCGCGGTGGCGAGTTTCGTGCCGGGGATCACCGTGGCCAGCTTTACCGACGCGCTGATCGCGGCGTTTTGCCTGGGGCTGGTCAATGCCTTGATACGCCCGCTGCTGCTGCTGCTTACCCTGCCGGTCACGATGCTTACGCTGGGATTGTTTATCTTTGTCATCAACGGGCTGCTGTTCTGGTTTGTCGGCTCGGAGCTGAAAGGGTTTGTCGTGGACAGTTTCTGGCACGGCGTACTGGGCGCGCTGCTGTACAGTATTTTTTCCTGGGCGCTGTCTTCAGCTGCCGCACAATTGATAAGGAAGCATGAGGTTTCTAATGACTAAGCAACTTTTCAGTTTTGAATTTTTTCCGCCGCAGACGCCTGAAGGTATAGAGAAATTGGCGAACACGCGTAAGCAGTTGGCGGTGCTCAAGCCGGAGTTCTTCTCCGTCACTTTCGGCGCGGGCGGTTCCACGCAGGACCGTACGCTGGAAACCATCAGGCAGATCAAGGCAGAGGGTCACAATGCCGCACCGCACGTGTCCTGCGTCGGTTCATCGCGTGCGAACATCCGTGCCATGCTGACTACCTACAAGGACATGGGCATCAAGCGCATCGTCGCGCTGCGCGGCGATCTGCCATCCGGCATGGCGAGCATAGGCGAGTTCCAGTATGCCAACGAACTGGTGTCGTTCATCCGCGCGCAGGCCGGCGAGCATTTCCATATCGAAGTGGCCGCCTATCCCGAAGTTCACCCGCAGGCCAAATCCGCGCACGACGATATCGTCAACTTCAAGCGCAAGGTCTCCGCCGGGGCGGATTCCGCCATCACCCAATATTTCTACAACGCCGACGGTTACTTCCGCTTCGTTGATGCGTGCCGCAAACTGGGCATCACCACGCCCATCGTGCCAGGCATCATGCCCATCGTGAGGTTCGCACAACTGGCGCGCTTTTCCGATGCCTGTGGCGCGGAGATCCCGCGCTGGATGCGCAAGACGCTGGAAAGCTATGGCGACGATACTGAATCAGTACAGGCCTTCGGTCTCGACGTCGTCACGCAACTGTGCGAGCGCCTGCTTGCCGGCGGTGCGCCGGGGCTGCATTTCTACACGCTGAATCATGCCGCGCCCGCGCTGGAAATCTGGAAGCGGTTGGGGTTGTAATGGGCAATACATCGCAATTCCAATTCGAAGGCGAAACAAGGCGGCAACGAGCGAGCGAGGAAGACAGTGCAAGTAGCACGACTAGGAGCGAGCGAGGAAGCCAACGCCGTGTCGCCGATGAAGTGGGATTGCGGGCGCCGGAGTTGCTACTGCCTGCGGGTACGCTGGAAAAAATGCGCACCGCTTACGCCTTCGGTGCCGATGCGGTATACGCCGGACAGCCGCGCTATTCCTTGCGCGCGCGCAACAACGAATTCCAGCTGGAAGAATTGCAGACCGGCATCCGGGAAGCGCATGCACTTGGCAAAAAATTGTTCGTCGCCAGCAACCTGATGCCGCACAACGCCAAGGTCAAAACCTATATGGCCGACATGGAGCCGGTCATTGCGATGCAGCCGGACGCGCTGATCATGGCCGATCCGGGCCTGATCGCGATGGTCCGCGAACGCTGGCCGGACATGCCCATCCATCTATCGGTGCAGGCCAACACGGTCAACTACGCGGCGGTGAAATTCTGGAGGTCACTGGGCCTCACGCGCGTCATTCTTTCTCGCGAATTATCGCTGGACGAGATCGAAGAGATACGTCAGCAATGTCCGGACATGGAGCTGGAAGTGTTCGTGCACGGCGCGTTGTGCATCGCCTATTCCGGACGCTGCCTACTGTCCGGCTATTTCAACCATCGCGACGCCAACCAGGGTACCTGCACCAATTCCTGCCGCTGGGACTACAAGGTGGATAACGCCGAAGAGAACGGCACTGGCGACATACAAAAAATTGATTTTGATTTCGACAAGGCGCTGAGCCAGAGCGCGCTGTCCGACTGTGGTTCGCAACCGCGCCATCCGCTGGCCGACCGCGTATACGTCATCTCGCGCCAGGATCATCCCGGAGAATTGATGCCGGTGCTGGAAGACGAGCACGGCACTTACATCATGAACTCGAAAGATTTGCGCGCAGTCGAGCACGTCGAGCGGCTGGCCAAGATCGGTATCGATTCGCTGAAGGTCGAAGGCCGCACCAAGTCGGTCTACTATGTGGCACGCACTGCGCAGGTGTACCGCCAGGCGATCGATGACGCGGTGGCGGGTCGGCCGTTCAATTATTCATTGCTCGGCGCATTGGATGCGCTGGCGAACCGCGGCTACACCGACGGCTTTTATGAACGCCACCACACCCATGAGCAACAGAACTACATGCGCGGCCATTCCGAAAGCACCCGCCAGCAATACGTCGGCGACATCGTGAATTGCGCGAATGGCATCGCGGTGATAGCCGTGAAAAATAAATTCCAGGTTGGCGACAGGCTCGAGATCATCCATCCGTCTGGCAATCACATCGTCGTGCTGAACGAGATGTACAGCCTCAATGGTGAAACGCTCACCACTGCACCCGGCAGCGGGCATCGCGTGCAGATACCGTTGCAGGGGGAGCTGGCAAAGGGAATGGTGGCGCGTTTCATCTGACCAGGGCGCAGGATATAGCCATGATCTTCTCCACCCTCTCTCAATCCTCCCGCTACGCTGCACTGCATTCGCTGTTCCCGCGCGCATTCGACTACATCCGCGACACCGACCTGCACGCGCTCGTGCCGGGACACTATCCCATCATCGGCGATGATCTGTTCGTCATCATCGAGCATGAGCAGGCACGCACTCGCGCAGAGGCGCAACTGGAGTGCCATCGAAAGTACATCGATATCCAGTTGGTATTGGAAGGGGTGGACGAGATAGGCTGGAAGCCGCTGGTCGATTGCCGCGAGCCGGTGGACGGTTACAGCGAGGAGAGGGATATCCGGTTCTTTCGCGATGAACCTGATTCATGGATCACAACGCCGACTGGCGCATTCTGTATTTTCTTCCCGGAGGATGCGCACGCACCGCTGGTCAGCAGTGGCTTGATACGCAAGGCGGTGTTCAAGATTGCGCTGAAGGCAGCGCGATCAGCGACCGCCCGATTAGAACGATAATCTCACGCCGACAAATACACCTTCATCCATCGTGACGTTGGATGCCCCGCTGAAACCGAACTCGATTTTTCGGTAGCCGAGATAGGCAGCCGCTTGTGGTATCTCATCGTACTCCAGCGATAATCCTGTTTCGGTGAAGTGGTCCGCGTCGCCAAAGGTGGTGATGTTCGGGGAGAAATATACTTGTCCGACGATGCCCATGCGATGGATCTCCGGCGGTGAATAGCGCACCATCCCACCCAATGCCAGGGCTGATTCGTTGGTACCTGCCGTATGGGCCACCAGTCCTTTGATGCCGACGCCAACAGAAACGCCGGGAACGCTGCTGCCCACTTCATCTTTTACCAGAACGCCAAAATCGCCGAGCGTATTACTGTGCTGAGCATAGAGAGCACCTACATGGAATTCGGTCTTGCCCAAGGCGTCGCGGCCCATCGGCGATTGATACTGGATCTGGGCGCTGGTATCGCGCAAGTTGATATCCAGGCTATCCGCCATGGCCGGGGTGCTGAGGGCTGCCATGGTGCTGGCTGCCAATAGGGACGATGCAACAAAACGGCATGATGACATAGACTTCACTCCTTCAAATTTTGGATTTAACACACGCAAGCATATCACAGCCAATTCGCATTTCGAACAGGCCGGCGAATCTTAATTCGACCCGCTTGGACGAGTGCCAGCCACGATTGGACAGATTGGTTTTGGCAGGTTCCCGGAAGTTCGGCCGGCATTTACAGGTCGAGGTCGAACGCAGTATCGCCTTCGGCTATTTTTTCGCCTATCCTGATATTCTTGAAGTCGAACAGGTTGCCATCCAGCAGGTGTGACGGAGCGACATTTTGCATCGCGGTGAAAATGGTCTGGCTGCGTCCCGGATATTCGCGCTCCCATGCGGCCAGCATCTCCTTGATGTTCTGCCGCTGCAGATTTTCCTGCGCACCGCACAGGTTGCATGGGATGATGGGGAACTCCATGCCGCGCGCATAGCGGGCGATGTCTTTTTCGGCGCAATAGGCGAGCGGGCGTATCACGATGTGGCCGCCCTTGTCCGTGACCAGTTTGGGCGGCATGGCCTTGAGCTTGCCGCCGAAGAACATGTTCAGGAACAGCGTCTCTATCATGTCGTCACGGTGATGCCCCAGCGCGATCTTGTTCGCACCCAGTTCCTGGGCTACGCGGTAGATGATGCCGCGCCGCAGCCGCGAACACAGCGAACAGGTGGTTTTCCCCTCGGGGATCTTTTCCTTGACGATGGAATAAGTGTCCTGGGTCTCGATGTGATATTCCACGCCTAGCTGTTTCAGATAATTCGGCAACACTTCGGCGGGGAAGCCCGGTTGCTTCTGGTCGAGATTCATCGCGACGATGCGAAAATCGATAGGTGCGCGCTTGCGCAAGGTGAGCAAGATATCCAGCAGGGTGTAAGAATCCTTGCCGCCGGACAGGCATACCATCACGCTGTCACCTTCCTCTATCATGTTGAAATCGGCGATGGCCCTGCCGACGTGGTGCTCCAGCCGTCCCTTGAGGCGATTGAAGTTGGTGGAGTGGTGCTCGAAATGAATTGGTTGTGTGATGTCGTTCATGATCGTTAGATATTAATACTCCTGCCGCCATCCACCGCAATGACCTGTCCGGTGATATAAGGCGCGTCCTTAATTAAAAAGGCGACCGTCTTGGCGATGTCATCCGGTTCGCCCTCGCGTTTGAGCAGGGTGTGCGCGACGATCTTGCGGCGTTGCTCCTCGTCCATCCATTCCGCGCTTTCCGGCCATATGATGACGCCGGGGCCGATCGCATTGACGCGCACCTGCGGCGCCATTTCCTGCGCCAGTCCGCGGGTCAGCGCGACCAAGCCGGCCTTGGCGACACTGTACAGCAGATGACCGCGCATCGGGCGTTCCGCATGGATGTCCGCGATGTTCACGATGCAGCCATGGCGGCGCCGCAACTCGGGTGCTGCGGCCTGTGCCAGTAACAGCGGGGCTTTCAGGTTGGTACCAAGCAGATCCAGCCATTGTTGCTCGTCGATATCCGCCAACGGGGTCGCATAAAAACTTGAAGCATTGTTGACCAGTGCGTCCAGCTGGCCGAATTTTTTGATCACCTTGTTTACCAGCTCCGGTAATGCGTATGGGTCGAGCAGGTCCGCCGGAAACGCGGCGGTACTTTGCGGGCGCAGCTCATTCAACTCTTTTTGCAAAGCCAGCGCTTCTTGTCCAGAGCTGCGGTAATGCACGGCGACCTGCGCGCCCGCCGCGTGCAGGTGGCGGCAAATTGCCGCGCCGACGCGCTTTGCCCCTCCTGTCACCAGCACCACTTTGCCTTGCATCCCGCTCTCCATTAAACTCGACCACCACTCATTAATCCGATTACTTCCGGAATTATACCTGACCATGCCTGCATCTCTACCTGCCCCCAGTCCGGAAGCCGCCCGGCACAGCGCGCACCTGGTTGAATTCATCCGGCGTGACATCGCCGCACATGGCGGATGGATCTCGTTTGCACGTTACATGGAGCTGGCACTGTACGCACCCGGGCTGGGATATTACGCGGCGGGCGCGCACAAATTCGGCGAAGCAGGCGACTTTATTACTGCACCGGAACTCTCGCCGTTGTTCGGACGCACCCTGGCGCGGCAAACGGCGGAAATCATGTCCCACAGTCGGCGGCACATACTGGAGCTGGGTGCGGGCAGCGGCAAACTGGCGGCGGACATGCTTGCCGAATTGGAACAGCTGGGTAGTTTGCCGAACAGCTATGCGATTCTTGAAGTCAGCGCTGATCTGCGCGCGCGCCAGCAGGCATTGATACGCGAACGCCTGCCGCATCTGATGGATTGCGTGCATTGGCTCGATGGATTGCCGGAAAGATTCAGCGGCGCGATCATCGCCAACGAGGTGCTCGATGCATTGCCCGTGCATCTGGTGCACTGGCATGATAGCGCCATCACCGAGCGCGGCGTGGCATGGGGTGAGCAAGGTTTTGTCTGGCAAGAACGCGCCATCAGCGATATTGCTTTATTGCACGCAGCGCAGAAAATCACGGTGCCGGATGACTATGTCAGCGAGATTTGCCTTGCGGCACGCGGCTTGATCAACAGCCTCGCGCAACGGCTGGAGCAGGGCGCGATGTTGTTGATCGACTATGGTTTCGGCGAGAGAGAGTTTTACCATCCACAACGCAGCCGCGGCACACTGATGTGCCATTATCGCCACCGTGCCCACGCCGATCCGTTTTTCCTGCCCGGCCTGCAGGACATCACCGCGCATGTGAACTTTTCCGATATCGCCGAATCCGGGATCGATGCGGGGATGGAGTTGATCGGCTACACCAACCAGGCATTTTTTTTGATCAATAGCGGCATTGCCGCCTTGCTGCACGACACGTCGCCGGAAAACCTGCGTACCTATCTGCCTCTTTCCGCACAATTGCAGAAACTCACCAGTCCGGCGGAAATGGGCGAGTTGTTCAAGGTGATCGCACTGGGCAAAAATATGGCGAGTCCGTTGTGCGGATTCGCCAGTGGTGGCTTGACGCGGTTGCTGTAAAGAAAATGGCTCGGAGAATACCGTGTTTGGAGGGTGGACGCTAAAGAAACAGGGTGTCTGTGTCCTAGTGAAAGAAACGTAAACCCACATTCATTACTGGATCATGCCCAAACAAATCTACCCCGAAGGCCATCTGGATTTTCGGCGTAAAGTTAAATCCTATCTGGGCATTGAAGAAGGTATCCGTGTTCGTATAAGTACCATTCGACCTGCGTGCATGAACTACCGCCAAACTGCTTTCAAGTCCATGCCCGAACTGTGCGCGTACGCCGGTACCGAAGTCATAACTGTTCGCGCTGAGACTGCTCCCTGCCAGTTTGGCCGAACCTGCAACGATGTTACCTTTGATGATCGCATCAACCTTGGACGTTGGCGTATCTTCCAGTGGAGTGTGGTATCCGGCGCCTAACGATATCGATTTCATTTTTTTATCACCGGCGATCGAGAGCCCGTGCTGGGTACCGCTGCCATACGAAGCGTCAAGGTAGGTGGTACTGGAAACGCTTTTTGCATAGCCAAGATTGAATTGGACCAGGCCGGGATCGCCATTGCCGTAATTTGTGGTTGAATAACCGATATCAGTCTCATTGTAATTAAGCGCAGCCCAAGCGTGTGCTGGAATCAACGTGCCAGAGAGTGCCATTACGAGGAGAGCTTTCTTCATCAATCTTCCCTGAATTAATTAGTGTAATTATCAAGCTTCCGCATATTTACTGCCTGGGGTCGCAACGGCGGTTTGCTGAACTTTAGCACATTGCTTTCTTGCTTGTTATGAGCAAAGTGTATTGATTGCTGGGAAATTTTACCTCATCTTGTTCGCACCCATGGTGGGTAATCCGCGCAAGTTGCACCGTTAGTCCAAGTGGCGGGGCATACATCAACTGCGTTGCTTTTCGATCACTTCCCTGATCGCGCCGATACGCGCCTGTTTTACTGCGGTAGCGATGGCAGCGCTATCGGTGCACTGTTTTGCAATTTCACCGGCATCCACCGCACGTGCGACGGACAACAATTGCAACAGGTAGTCCGCTTGCGGATAGGCATTCTGTTCGTGGCCGGTGCGGCCGCGCGCATCCGAAGCGCAAGACTGCAGCAAGTGTGTGAAACGCTCCGGCCTGCGCCAGGCATCGGCTGCCTGGAATAAGTTGATGACGGTTTCGGCACGTAATTCCCTGGCACGATGAATGTCGCCGTGGTAGCGTGCCGCCAGCAAGGCCAGGTCGCGACATTCGCTGGAGACACGCAAACGTTGTGCAAGCATCTTTACTAATTCCACACTGCGCAATTCGTGCCCGACATGGCGCGCGGCAGAATATCCTTGGGCGTAGTACCCTTGCCCAGGTCATGGGTCAGTGCGGCGAAGCGCACTTCCAGTGTATAGCCATGTTGTGCCGCATCGTCCACAACCAGCATGGTGTGGATGCCGCAATCGATTTCGGGATGGTGCTTTTCCGGCTGTGGAACACCGAAAAGCGCGTCTACTTCGGGGATGATTTTCGCCAGTGCGCCGCAACTGCGCAGTGTCTCGAAAAAACGCGAAGGCTTATTCTCCATCAAGCCGCGCGCCAATTCCTGCCACACGCGTTCCGCCACCAGCGCATCCACTTCGCCATTGTTCACCATATCGCGCATCAGCGTAAGTGTCTCGGGTGCGATGGTGAAACCGAAACGCGCAGCAAAACGCGCCGCGCGCAGGATGCGGACCGGATCTTCGCTGAATGCTGCGCTGACATGGCGCAGGATGCCCGCGCGCAGATCGGCGACGCCGTTGTGCGGATCGATCAGCTTGCCATCGGCATCTTGCGCAATGGCGTTGATCGTGAAATCTCGCCGCAACAAGTCCTGCTCCAGCGTGACATCCGGCGCGGCATATACAGCGAAACCCTGATAGCCGCGCGCGGTCTTGCGCTCGGTGCGCGCCAGTGCGTATTCCTCATGGGTTTGCGGATGGAGGAACACAGGGAAATCCTTGCCTACCGGCTGAAAGCCCTGCGCCACCATGTTTTCCGGCGTGCTGCCGACCACCACCCAGTCGTGATCCTGAACGGTTAGCCCCAGCAAGCGGTCGCGCACGGCGCCGCCCACGCAATAGATTTTTGCTTCAGGGGACATCGGGAACCACTCTATCGGCGGTCTGGTTATCCGCAGGTTTGGCCGCGATGATACCCAGACGCTGTTTTAGCGAGCGCGGTGGGTCACCGAACTGATAGGCGTAATACACGGTGTTGCTCATCACTTTTTTTACATACTCGCGTGTTTCCTCGAACGGGATGGTCTCGGTATAGATCGCGCCCTCCAGCGGCTGATCTGCGCGCCACTGCAATGCACGCAACGGCCCGGCATTGTATGCCGCCGATGCCAGCACCGGGCTGTTGTCGGACTGGGACAGTATTGTTTTCATGTAGTAGGTGCCGAGGCGCAAGTTGGTGTCGAGTTGATGGATCAGCGCGTTGCGATAGCCTTTCATACCCAGTTGGTTTGCCGCCCAGCGTGCCGTGCTGGGCATGATCTGCATCAGTCCGGCTGCACCCACATCGGATTTTGCGCTGGTGGCAAAACGACTTTCCTGGCGCATCAAACCATATACCCACGCTTCGTCCAGGCCATGTTTGCGGATATGTACCTGCAAGTCGGCACGATACGGTGCGAGATAACGCATGCTGAAGTCGTGCATGTTGATGGTTTTTTCTGCCGCGCCGATGGCGCGGTCGTACATCTTGTTGCGTCGCGCGATCTCGGCTGCGGTGAGCAATTCCCTGTCGTTCAGATTGCGCAACACCCAGCGCCATTCATCCAGCGCCTCGCTGCGCAATCCAAGCCGGTACAGCGCCAGTGTGCGTTGCACGCCGGGTAATGCCGATACCGCCGCGATGGCGAACTGATCCGGTTTGAAAGTCGGCCTGGCTGCGCTCAACACCGGGGAGTCTGCCAATTCCTCGCCGGCCAGCTGCCCGTAGAAACTGTATTCGGCGCTCAGTGGCGCGAAGATTTCCCTCGCTTCGGCGACTCTTCCCAATGCCTGCAAGGCGCGCGCTTTCCAGTATTGCCAGGTCGACTCGTGCTGTTGAGCCTCGCTCATCGCATTCACGCTTGCCAACACCGTGACCCAATCCTGCGCGCGCAATGCCGCGCGCACCCGCCATGCTGATTGCTTTTCATCGAGCGTCGTAAAAGCCGCCGCTTTGTACCATTGCAGCGCGCGCCCATCGAGATTGCGTGCCGCTTCGTAAGCCAGCCGGCCGTAAAAGTAATGCTGCTCGGTCAGGGGAAAAAATACCTCGACCTTCGACCAGCGTGCCGCCGCCATATCGGGCGATTGCTTGGCCAATCGTTGCAGGGCGAATGACGTGACGATGCGCTGTCCTTCGTCCGCGTTGTGCTGGGTCAACTTTTCGGTATAGCGATCCGGATCGGCGGACGCACTTTTCAAGGCCGCGGATAAGCCCGCGTAAGTATCATCGAGCCGTTCGGCAAGCTTGGTGGCGAGCGAGATATTGTTCGCTTCCAATGCCAGGCGCAAGCGCTGGCTGACCTCATGTTCGTTGATGATGCCGGCAGTCAATGCCGCTTCGAACAGCGCGCCGCAACTCTCCGGCTGTCCCTTGCCGGTGAACCATAACTCCCGCGCCTTGCGCAATGCGGCCAGTTCCTGGGTGCGCCTGCTCGATTGCAGGGCATAGCAGGCCAACTCGGTGTCTTCGTTGATCAGGTGCGGGTATTCGGCATCGAACAAATCCCATTGTTGCTTTTTACCGAGCAATTTCAGCCACTCGACGCGCAACATGTCGATCAGCGGCGTGTCATCCGGACGGGAAAGAAAACTTTGGACATCTTTTTCAAGGGAGTCGGGGACAGGCTTCGCGTCGGCGTCGTCCAAGCCCAGGCGCAACTGGTAATAACTGACGTACACCTCCAGCGGCGAGTTCTTCAACCGTCGTGCATAGCGTCCCAGCTTGGCCGCATCGCCGGCAAGATAAGCATCGTGTGCGGCAAGGAAATCCGTTGAGCCCGCAGGCTGGTCTGCCAGTGCAGGCGACGCGATCAGCAATAAAAAATAAAGTATGAATCTCATTACCAGCCATCAATAAATCATTCCTGCGGAGCATAGCACAACGCAATGTGCCACTTGAGCAAAGGGCGGCAAAGCCTCTGCCACGCTTATTTTTTCGGTGCTGCTTTCCCGGCCTTTGCATCCTGCAGCAGGTTGACGGTATCGGCCTCAAACAGTGACTTTAATTGTTCCGTGGCAAGTCGGGAATTCTGAATGAGCTTGGCCTCATCCTGATGAACCGCGTGCTGGACCTCTATCAGCTCTTCGTCGTGCTTTCTGAACAGCGTAACGGCACGTTCTGCTACCGTGTCGGTGAAGCCGAGCTTGAGCAGTGCTTGGCGTGCGACTTCGACGCTGGTCAAAAACGTTTCGCGGTAGATCATCTTGACACCGAGGTCACGCAAACGGAAATGGTGGGTTCTGTTGCGTGCCCGCGCCAAGATGGGCAGGTCGGGGAAGTGCTGGCGAACCAGCGCGGCAGTTTTCAGCGAGGCTTCGATGTCGTCGATGGCGAGCACAAATAGTTTTGCTTCGGCGATTTTCGCCGACAACAGCAGATCAAGCCGGGTCGCATCGCCGAAATAAATCTTGCTGCCGAAGCGTCGCACAAAATCCACTTGCTGGTAGTTCACCTCCAGCGCCGTGAACGGTATCCCGCACATTCTCAGCACACGCGCAACGATCTGCCCAACGCGACCGAAACCGGCGATGATGACAGGATTTGCCGGGCCGTCTATCACGTCATATTCAGGCACGCTGGTACGATCCAGCCAACGCGAGATGAGGCGATCATGCGCCACCATCACCAAGGGAGCGAGCAACAGCGAAATGGTTACCGCCATGATCAACATCTGCGATGTTGCAAGATCGAATACACCCAAGCCTGCTGCGGCAGTGAACAGCACAAAGGCAAACTCGCCGCCCTGGGCCAGCGCAACCGCAAGCCGCTGCGCGGTGTCGTTGCTTGCGCTGGTGGCACGTGAAATGGCGTACATTACCGCAAACTTGATCAGCATCATGCCCAGCGCCAGCCCGAACAGCAGGAACGGCGCCTGCCACACCAGCATCAGGTTCGCACTCATGCCGACTGCCATGAAAAACAGGCCAAGCAACAGGCCTTTGAACGGCTCGATGTCCGCTTCCAGCTCATGACGGAATTCGGAGTCTGCCAGCAAGACCCCGGCCAGGAAGGCACCCAGCGACATCGACAACCCGATCTTTTCCATGATCAGTGCCGTGCCTATCACCAGCAGCAATGCGGCAGCGGTGAAAACTTCCCGACTCCGGTTGTTGGCGATGAATTTCAGCGCAGGCCGGATACACAGCCTGCTGGCGGCGATGAACACGGCGATGATGGCGATTCCCTTGGCGGTTGCCAGCCATCGGTTGCCGTCATGTCCTTGTATGGCGGCCAACAGCGGCAGCAGTGCAAGCATGGGAATGACCGCGAGATCCTGAAACAGCAATATCGCAAACGACTCCCGTCCATAGCGTGTCAGGAGTTGTCCACGCTCGGCCAGGGAAGACATGACCAGAGCGGTGGACGACATCGCACAACCAAAACCGATGATCAGCGCCGCCTGCCAGGAAAATCCAGCCACCATGGCAAGCAATCCGATCACGATGCTCGTCGCTGCCACTTGTGCGCCGCCCAATCCGAACACCGAATTACGCAAAGTCCACAGTCGCCGAGGTTCCAGCTCAAGGCCGATGAGGAACAACAGCAACACGACACCGAATTCGGAAAATTGCAGGGTGGAGTCTACTGCACCAACGATGCCCAGACCCCAGGGGCCGATGATCATGCCGGATGCCAGATAGCCCAGCACGGCACCGAGTTTCAGGCGCTGAAAGATCGGCACGATGAGCACAGCGGCGAGCAGGAAGATTGCGACTTGTTGGAGTAGTTGCATATCGTTCACCAAAGATATGGGCTGACGGGCATAACAACCGGAAGCGGGTTGTGCGTCATGCCGTTAATCATTTCAGTATCGATAGATACCGCTTAATTCCGAATGATTTTACCATCGGCCCACATGCTGATGGTCGAAGGCTGCTTGCGCTTGCCCACGCGTCCGGGCAACACCCACACATCGTGCCCGAACAGGCGTTGGCATTGCGCGTAAGTTTTTGTCGGACGCTGCCCGCTGCGATTGGCGCTGGTGGAGACCAATGCGCTATTCACGCCACGACAGAGTTGCGCGGCTTGCTGGTGTGCAGTCAAGCGTATCGCCAGTGTGTCATGGCTGCCGCGCAACCAGCGCGGTGCGGAATGCAGTACCGGCATCAGATAGGTGATCGCCTGTGCACCGGCTGTCTTGAGTTGCTGCTGCTGGGCCGGTGTGAGCGGATGCAGGTAGCGTGATACTTGCCGGTAATTCGCCGCGATCAGTATCAATCCTTTTTGTTGCGGACGCTGCTTCAGTTTGAGCAGACGTTGCACCGCGCCGCGGTTGTCCGGATCGCAGCCCAGGCCGTAGCAGGATTCGGTCGGGTAGGCGATCAGGCCGCCGCATCTGAGATGTGCGGCGATGCGGCGGTACGATGTGTGGCGTCGAAACAATTACTTCCTGTTGATCGCGCGATATCCAATATCGCGGCGCATCTGGCAGCCGTCGAAGTGAATGGTGTCGGCGATCTCATAGGCGCGTTTCTGCGCCATCTTCACCATCGTACCCAGCGCGGTGACGCACAGCACGCGTCCGCCGCTGGTGACGACCTTGCTGTCTTGCATGGTGGTGCCGGCATGAAATACGTGTCCGTCTTCCAGATTTTTCGCCACTGGCAGCCCGGTGATGACATCGCCCTTGCGCGGCGTGTCGGGATAATTGGCGGCGGCCATCACCACGCCGAGTGCGGTGCGCCTGTCCCAATCCACTTCTACCTGATCCAGCGTGCCGTTGATCGCGTGCTGGACGATTAACGCAAAATCGCTCTTCATGCGCAACATGATGGGCTGCGTCTCCGGGTCGCCCATGCGGCAGTTGAATTCCAGCACCTTGGCATTGCCCTCTGCATCTATCATCAATCCGGCATACAAAAATCCGGTGTAGGTGATGCCTTCTTTTTCCATACCGCGCACCACCGGCTGGATCACCTCGCGCAGCACGCGTGCATGTAATTGCGGCGTGACCACCGGTGCAGGCGAATATGCACCCATCCCACCGGTGTTGGGCCCATTGTCGCCATCCAATAAACGCTTGTGATCCTGGCTGGTGGCCATCGCCAGCACATTCTTGCCGTCCACCATCACGATGAAACTGGCCTCTTCTCCTGCAAGGAATTCCTCGACCACCACGCGTGCACCGGCATCACCCAGTTTATTATCCGACAGCATCATGTCGATCGCCGCGAACGCTTCGTCCTTGTCCATCGCGACCACCACGCCCTTGCCGGCAGCGAGTCCGTCGGCCTTGATGACGATGGGTGCGCCGTGCTTTTCGACATAAGCTTTAGCGTTTTTGATATCGCTGAAGGTCTCGAAGAATGCGGTCGGGATGTTATGGCGCACCATGAAACGCTTGGCGAAATCCTTGGACGATTCGAGTTGCGCCGCAGCCTTGGTCGGACCGAATATTTTTAATTCGGCAGCGCGGAAATCATCCACGATACCAGCAGCCAGCGGCGTTTCCGGGCCGACCACGGTCATGTAGATATCTTCGCGTTTGACGAATTCGATGAGCTCGGGAATGGCGGTGATCGCGATATTTTCCACGCCTTCTTCCAACGCCGTGCCCGCGTTGCCCGGCGCGACATACACCTTCTGCACCTTGGCGCCTTGCGCCAAACGCCATGCCAGCGCGTGCTCGCGCCCGCCGGAACCGATGACTAAAATTTTCATAACCAATAACTCAAGATGTTTTAGAGAATTCTTTTAACTGCTCAATTCGCTCACGAGTAAGCCATGTTTTCCAAACAACATCCGCAACTGATGGATATTTTTGTTTGGCAAATATAACCCAAGCATCCCGGAATTTGAGCCATGCGCGCTGAGTATTTTTAATGCCATCTTTGGTTACTGTTCCCCACAAAGAAACTTGATTTTCAGTCTTTCCCTGAATTTCCTTGTAGATCATGTTCAGTTCGCGATCCACTTGGATAAAGTCTTCTTTGCTATACGAAGGAAATTCGCCATGACTGAACTTTCCCATTGAGGAGACAAAATTTTCTTCCAGTGACTCTGCATGTTCAATCACAAAGGCAGATCTTCCAGTGCCAGATTGATCGACCTCGTTTACGCTGGCCTCAAGATATTTTTTCCAAACTAGGCGCAATCGTTCAAACTCCTGCTTGTCATCCTTAGACCAGGAAGAAATTAATCCGGCAAGCTCTGAGTCTCGTTTGTTCTTTTTATTGCCTGCGTCCCTACTAGCACACCACCCTGCCATTTCGCCGCTAGTAACATCATCACAGTAATCGAAATTCCTGCTCTGGTTACCTGCTTGGCGAAGTTGATTCAATGAGAGTATGCGCCCTTCATATTCGGCGGGTGCACCATCGGCATCATCACATGCAAATTTCAATGCCAAATCAAGATTCCGTTTTACCCCTTCTCCATTAGCATAGACTCGCATCAAAACAGCTATTCCTTCAAAGGGACCATCTCGTCGGTTTTGTTCGACTTGCAGATATGCGCATTTCCTTGCTTTAACTGGATCATAGGGTAGATTACCAGAAGAACATAGATTCTGTTTTTCTTCCAAGGTTGGCTTATCTTCAGATGGGATAGTTACAAGTGCAGCCTGTTGGCAAATCTGGTGTATCTTTTCGCAATGAAGCAGGAATGAACTCTTTTTACACAAATACTCATACGTAGTATTTTCGGCAAAACATGTGCTGAAAAAAATTAATGTGCAAAAGCATAAAGAACTTCCAATGATGGTTTTCAAAGAAATGCTTTGTATAGATGAGCGACCATTGGTTTGCAATTGCATCTCCTTGCTTTACAGGCGAGAAACCGCCGCCTGAACGTAATTAGCAGTTAATGTCTAAAATGCCGATACCCCGTAAACACCATCGCAATCCCATGTTCATCCGCAGCCGCGATCACTTCCGCGTCGCGCATCGAACCGCCGGGCTGGATCACTGCTTTCGCGCCCGCCTCGGCTAACACATCGATACCGTCGCGGAACGGGAAGAAGGCGTCCGACGACACTACTGAATCCTTCAGGCTCAGACCCGCGTTCTGCGCTTTGATGCTGGCGATGCGCGTGCTATCCACGCGGCTCATTTGCCCCGCGCCCACGCCTAGTGTCTGGCCATTCTTGCAGAACACGATCGCATTGGACTTCACATATTTCGCTACACGCCAAGCGAACAACAGGTCTTGCAGTTGCTCCTTGCTCGGCTGAATCTTGCTCACGACCTTGAGTTGCGTCGCTTGCACATTGAGCGTATCCGGCGTCTGCACCAGCAGGCCGCCATTGACGCGCTTGAAATCATATTGGTTGTGCGCGTTGGACAGTGGCGCGGTGAGCACGCGCACGTTCTGTTTTGCCGCAGTGACCTTGAGTGCCGCTTCGGAAGCGCTCGGTGCGATGATGAGTTCGACGAATTGGTTGGCGGTGATCTGAGTTGCGCTGTCGGCATCCAGTTCGCGGTTGAAGGCGATGATGCCGCCGAACGCGGAAGTGGTGTCGGTCGCATACGCCAGCTTGTAGGCATTCAATGGCGTGTCGGCGATCGCTACACCGCACGGGTTGGCGTGCTTGACGATCACACAGGCAGGTTGATCGAACGTCTTGACCAGTTCCCAGGCCGCATCGGCATCACCGATGTTGTTGTAGGACAATTCCTTGCCTTGCAGCTGCGTGTAACCGGCGATGCCGCCGGCGACCGGAACGAGGTCGCGGTAGAACGCAGCGCTCTGGTGCGGGTTTTCGCCGTAGCGCATGTCCTGTACCTTGGCGAAATTGAAATTGATCTGCGCCGGGAATGCATTCTTCGTGCCGTCCGCATCGATCGCGGTGAGGTAGTTGCTGATCGCGGCATCGTAAGCGGCAGTATGCGAGAAGGCCTTTTTCGCCAGATCGAAACGGGTCGCGTCGCTCACTGCGCCTTTGTTGGTTTGCATTTCGGCCAGCACGTCAGCGTAATCGATCGGATCAGTGACGATAGCCACATGCGGATGGTTCTTCGCTGCGGCGCGCACCATCGTCGGCCCGCCGATGTCGATGTTCTCGATGGCATCTTCCAGCGAGCAATCCGGTTTGGCGACGGTGGCGCTGAACGGGTACAGGTTCACTACCACCAGATCAATAGTTGGAATGTTATGTTTCTTCAGCGTGGCGACATGCTCGGGCAGATCGCGCCGAGCGAGGATGCCCGCATGGACTTTCGGTTGCAGCGTCTTGACGCGTCCATCGAGCATCTCGGGGAAACCGGTGTAATCTGCCACTTCGGTGACCGGGACGCCGTTGTCTGCGAGCAGTTTGGCAGTGCCGCCGGTGGAGAGTATCTTCACGCCCAGTTGGCTCAAGCCTTGCGCGAATTCGAGTACGCCGGACTTGTCCGACACGCTGATGAGTGCTTGTTTGATTGCTGCCATGATGATTCCGATGAAAATGAATTGGGGTAGGGCTGTGTGTTGCGCGTCTTAGGTTGTCGTGTGTCTAGGCGATGCCGTGCTCCTGCATCTTCTTGCGCAAGGTGTTGCGATTGATGCCCAGCATTTCTGCCGCACGTGTCTGGTTGCCGCCAACGTGTTCCAGCACCATTTCCAGCAACGGTTTCTCGACGCAGTTGATCACCATGTCGTACATTTCGCAGCAGGGATCTTCGCCGTCGAGATCCTTGAAATATTCCTTGAGTGACTTGCGCACATAGCGCGCCATTTCATTTTCGTTGATCAATCCATCGCTCATGCTGCCAGTTCCTCAATGTAATGCAATTGTGTTCCACGCTGGGCCTGCTCTGTGAAAAATGCGTCCACTGCCGCCAATTGTTCGGCGGGATTTTCCAGTTGATTCATGTGATGCCTGAAGTGTGCCGATCCGCTCAAGCCCTTGGTGTACCAGGAGATGTGTTTGCGCGCCACGCGCAAGCCGGTGTGCTCGCCGTAGAAATCGTAAAGTTCGTGCACATGCGCTACCAGCACGCGATGGATCTCGCCGACTTGCGGCGCGGGCAGATGCGTGCCGGTTTTCAGGAAGTGTTCGATCTCGCGGAACAGCCACGGACGGCCCTGCGCGGCGCGGCCTATCATAACGGCATCCGCGCCGGTTTGTTCCAGCACGAATTTGACTTTTTCCGGTGTGGTGATGTCGCCGTTGGCGATGATGGGTATGCTCACACTGGCCTTGACTGCGGCAATGGTGTCGTATTCGGCATCGCCGGTGTAGGCGCAGGCGCGGGTGCGTCCGTGTATCGCAAGGGCCTGGATGCCGGATGCTTCGGCGATCCTGGCGATGCGGATCGCATTGCGATTCTGCTTGTCCCAGCCGGTACGTATCTTGAGCGTGACGGGCACATTCACCGCGCTGACCACGGCTTCCAGCAAGGTCGCCACCAGAGGCTCATTCTGCAACAGCGCGGAACCGGCCATCACGTTGCAGATCTTTTTCGCCGGACAACCCATGTTGATGTCGATGATCTGCGCGCCGTTGTCCACGGTGTATTGTGCGGCCTGCGCCAGCATTTTCGGATCGGCACCGACAATCTGCACCGAGATCGGATCGACTTCGCCTTCATGGTTGGCGCGCCGCATGGTCTTCTCCGAGCCGTACAGCAGCGAGTTGGAAGACACCATTTCGCTCACCGCCATGCCCGCCCCCATGCGCTTGCACAGCATGCGGAAAGGGCGATCCGTCACGCCTGCCATCGGTGCGACGATGAGGTTGTTCTTTAATTTGTAGGGGCCGATGTGCATCTTGTTTTATTTTGCGGTTTTATAGTCTGGTATTTTTCGCCAGCGGATTTTCCGCGAGGGGGAGGGATTATAAATGAAACTGGCGGTTGCGACACGGCGGTGTGCAACACTTTGGTGCGGGAGCAATCGTCGCCTCCCTTCCCGCAGCGGAAGGGTCGTTGCATGGCAGCGGGGCACACCAGCGTACTCTTTGCGGGTGCACCGGATGCTACGCAACACCGTGTCCGGGCGGTCGACATGCTATGATTCAGTACATGGAATTCGATGTCGTGATCATAGGCGGGGGATTGGTGGGAGCCAGTCTGGCTGCCGCCCTCAAGCACAGCGGGCTGTCGCTGGCGTTGGTGGAAAGCCAGCCCGAGCAAATGCTGTCTGACTACCATCCTGCGGATTGGGACAGCCGTATCTACGCGATCAGCCCGGGTAGCCGCGCTTTTCTTGAGCAATCCGGTGCGTGGTCCCTGCTGGATGCCGGCCGCATCGCAGCTGTCGAGGAGATGCGCGTGTTCGGCGATGCGGAATCGGAACTGGAATTCAGCGCCTATCAGATGGGCGTGGCAGAACTGGCGTGCATACTGGAAAACCGTGCGTTGCAGCATGCGCTCTGGCAGGTGTTGCAACAGCAGGAGAACTTGACCCTGTTCCAGCCGGTGCGTTGTGCCAGGCTACAATTTGCCAGCGATGCCGCGTCGCTTACGCTGGACGACGGCCGCACACTCAGTGCAAAGCTCATCGTGGGCGCGGATGGCCGCGACTCATGGGTACGCCAGCAGGCGGGCATCAGTGCCGCGCCGGTGGACTACCAGCAACATGCCGTGGTGGCAAATTTCTCCATTGACTTGCCGCATCGCGGTATCGCGTACCAATGGTTCCAGCCGGACGGTATCCTCGCGCTGCTGCCATTGCCCGGCAAACGTGTCTCTATGGTATGGTCTGTCGATCCCGAGAAGTCGGCGCGCTTGTTGGCGATGTCGCAAGATGAGTTGTGCGCACAAGTCACTGCAGCGTCTGGGCACATGCTGGGCAACCTGCAGTTCGTCACGCCGCCGGCGTCTTTTCCGTTGCGCCTGCTGGTGCTGCCGCAGATCAGCGCGCCGCGTGTGGCACTGGTCGGAGATGCCGCGCACAACATGCACCCGTTGGCAGGGCAGGGTGTGAATACCGGCTTTCGCGATGCGCGCCAGCTGGCGCAGATACTCATGGAACGCGGCGCACAAAACGACTGCGGCGATGCGCAATTGCTGCGCCGCTATGAACGAAAACGCAAAGAAGATATCTATACAATGCAGGCGACGACCTACGGCCTGAAACATTTGTTCAACAATGAGGTTCCATTATTACGCAGTGTGCGCAATCTGGGTTTGAATGCAACCAACCGTATTGCCCCGCTGAAAAAGATGCTGATGCAACATGCGCTGAATTAACCGATTCGAATTAACTGGCCCGAATTATTTTAAAGAAAATACCCAATGAAAATACTGATCACTTTATTCTTGTCCGTTTTGATGTCTGCCGCGCATGCCGGTGAAAATGAAATCCGGCAGTCGCTGCAAAGTAAATTTCCCAATGTCAAGGTCGAACATATCGTCAAAACACCCTATTCAGGTCTGTACGAGGTGGTCATCGACAATGATCTTTTTTACACCGATGCACAGGGGGAATATTTGTTTCAGGGCAACGTGATCGAAGCAAGAAGCCGCCGCGACCTGAGTGAAGAGCGCCGCCGCGTTTTGTTTGCGATCGATTTTGACAAGTTGCCGCTGGAGCTTGCGGTGAAGAAAGTCAAAGGCAACGGCAAACGCAAGCTGGCCATCTTTACCGATCCCAACTGCAGTTTCTGCAGGAAGCTGGAAAAAGAGTTGAGCCGGGTCAGCGATGTCACGGTATATTTCTTTATGTATCCGATCTTTCCCGGTTCCGACGAAATCGTGCGGAATGTGTTGTGTTCCAAGAATCCGGTCAAGGCATGGGACGACTGGATGCTCAGCGAGATCGCTCCTGCAAGAGCCACCTGCGCCACACAGACTGACAAGGTGATGGCCCTGGGCCAGAAACTCCATGTCAACGGCACGCCGAATCTGGTCTTCGCCAACGGGATGCAATCCCCGGGCTATTTGTCTGCGGCAGACCTGGAAAGAAATCTGAACGAAACCAGAAAACAATAGAGAGCTCCATGAACATTGCCGCGAGCAGTTCTCCCGAAGCGAATATTTCCCCGGACCTGTTGGCCAAGGCATTGAATCAATCGCGTGACAGTATCTTCATCGCCGATGTGCGCGGCCAGGATATTCCGCTGGTCTTCGTGAATGAGAGCTTTGAAAAATTGACCGGCTACACGCCCGGCGAGGTTATTGGCAAGAACTATCACCTCTTGTTCGGGGCCGATACCGACCAGCCCGAAATAGCCTCGATTCGTGCCGCTGTTTCACAAGGCCGGGATTGCGCCATCACACTGCGCAATTACCGCAAGGATGGAGCGATGTTCTGGAGCCATCTCAGTATTTCGCCGGTGCATGATGCGGAAGGAACGCTGACTCATTTTATAGGCATCCAGAAAGATGCCGCCGGTGAGATGCAGCAGGAAAATCGCTTGGGCAACTCGATTTATACCGACCCGCTGGTCGGGATCAGTAATCGCCGCCATTTCCAGGAACGGTTCGCCAACCTGCTGCGTGTCGCACAACGTATCCACAGCGGAGTGTCGCTATTGATGATCGACCTGGATTACTTCAAGCCATTCAATGAACGCTATGGAAAACCGGCGGGAGATGATTGCTTGCGTATGGTAGGTGACTGCATCGCAAAGATATTCATCCGCTCGTCGGATTGCGTGGCGCGTTATAGCGGCGAAGAATTTGCCGTCGTGTCATTCTCATCGGGTGTTGAGGGGCTGCGCCAACATGCGCGCAGGCTGTGTGATCAAGTGCGCACACTCAATATCCCGCACAGTGATTCCCCGCATGGAGTGGTGACCATCAGCATCGGCGGTGTTCATCGATTGCCGAACCGGGATACCACAGAAGAGTTACTCATCGGACTGGCCAACCAGGAGCTGCTTTCCGCCAAGCGCGACGGACGCAACCGTGCGCACATCATTAGCTAACGGATAGGGTTAGGCACACCTGCGCACGGCGATACTTTCAGTTGTGGCTTTTTATGCGGATGCATATTTACAAAGCGACGTTTTCGGATAGTTAGTTGTATTAACACGGAACTTGGTAAGTGGCGGTGATGTGCCAATTAAGGGCAGGTCACGAAGTTCTGCTTTTGGGTGCCGAATTTGCTACTACGAAGTCCTGCCCGATTGAACTATTCAATTTGCCAGGTGCATGGCCGTTCATCATTGCCCGAATGGACTATTGACATATTGGTTTCGCTGCATCAATCTACGCGCACCTTTCAGGGAGCCAAACAAGAATGAATATCTATCCTCTAGCTTCTCGTTTCATCACTTTAATTGCAGCCACTCTTGGAATTGTGTTTTCATTGGGGGCAAATGCAGCTGTTGGTCTTTATAACACTGGTGTAGATGACAATAACAATGTGCTTGCGCTGGGAGCGATCGACACACACTACACCGTGAACCCGGGCACTAATACTTTTTCAACCAACTACCCTGAAGGGTGTGGCGCGGGCTATTGGTTGGCGCCTAATGCAACTTCAGGTTGGATAACTCCATTGTTAGGGTCAGGCAATACGGCATCAGGTAGTGCCGGGCTTGCTTACACTTACCAAACAACGTTTAATCTTACCGGAATTAATTTTTCCTCACTGGTGATTAATGGCAAAGTTACTGCTGATAATGGAATCTCTGACATCTTAATCAATGGCATCAGCACTGGATTTCAGTATGGTGGCCCAAATGCGGGGACGTATAGTACTTTCGCAGATTTCACGATCGGAAGCGGTTTTCATTCGGGAATAAATACGTTGACTTTTGACGTGATCAACGGTGGTGGGCCGACCGGACTCCGCACCGACTTCAGTGGTACGACATTTATAGCAGCAGTACCGGAACCCTCAACATACGCCATGATGCTGGTTGGTTTAGGTCTGGTGGGTTTTGCGATACTACGAAAGAAACAGTATCTCGTCGTGTAATGCAATTCATGTGCGAATCAGAACGGGGGCTTAGGCTCCCGTTTCCTTTTTTAAAAGCCCCCGAATTTCACGAAGGTCTGATTTTAGGTGTCGTATTTCATGCCATAAATTCTGCTCGTGCCGAAAGGCGCATTCAGAGTTTTAGAGAAGACTCGCCTAGTGCTGTGTGCCACGCTGCGCAACTGGTGATTTAGCCCGCAAGAATATCCCGCTCGAGTGTTTCGGAATATGTGACCAAGCTATATATCAAAGTAAATTGTTGCTTACTTTTAAGATCAATAACCATGAATCCTTCAATACTTTATGGTTATTATCCAAGTGTTTTACTTTGGTATTTCATGATAAAGTTCTCTCGGCTTTAAATGAGAAATCACGACAAGCGGACTTAACTTTTCAATCAACATTTAAGGGAGTTTAATGTGGGTATTATCATGGTCATCGGATTGCCGTTGTTTGCAGCTTTAGTCATCCTTATGGAGGACAGGAGGGTAATCCGCGAAAGAAACGAAAGTAAGAAATAAACGCTATTTCCTTTAACACCCCCGATAGTTTTGGGGGTGCATCAAAACTTCGGTGCCCGCGCCGAAAACGCTCCACCAAAACCAGTCGAATCAATATTTAGAAGACTGATAAATCCTCGCTCGTTTCTGTATCTACGGTTTGTCGCAGAGCAATAGTCGAAACTTTCCAATTGCTGGAGTTCGATCTTTGTCGACAGATGCCGTTACATTTTCTAAATTGATGGTCAAGAGCTCCCCATTGGGATGAGTATCGGGCATCGCTTGATGGCGAAACGGTATTTACGGACCCAGTGCCGGTTCGGCGCCTTTGGGAAACAGCACCCACATCTGGCCGGGCTGCTTCATCCGTCCTGCCTGAGTTCCGGCCTGATCGCCAAAACCCCAGAAGAAGTCGCCACGCACCGCACCCTTGATCGCGCCGCCGGTATCCTGTGCCAGCATCAGGCGATTCAACGGCTCAGTCGTGTTCGGATAAGTGGTGGAGAGGAACACCGGCGCACCGAGCGGAATGGTGTGTGTATCCACTGCGAGGCTGTACTCATTGGTCAAAGGCACGCCCAATGCACCCAGCGGCGAGGGAAGATTGTTGGGCAATTCACGGAAGAACACATAGCTGGGATTTTGCTCGAGCAGGGTGTCCAGCTTGTCGGGATGCTGCTCGGCCCAAAGCTTGATGTTCTGCATTGAGGATTCCTCGAGCTTGAACGCGCCCATGTCGACCAGTTTCTTGCCGATGGAATTGTATGGATGACCGTTCTGTTCGGCATACCCGACTTTCACCAGGCTGCCGTCAGGTAATTCGATGCGCCCCGAACCCTGTATCTGCAGGAAG
The DNA here is from genome assembly GCA_903858965.1 of uncultured Nitrosomonadales bacterium. GTDB lineage: Bacteria > Pseudomonadota > Gammaproteobacteria > Burkholderiales > Gallionellaceae > Gallionella. The sequence continues at coordinate 41,186 of CAIOKY010000075.1, forward strand.
AACAGGTCGACCGCATTGTCCACCCAGAACAGCTCGCGTCCCTGTAGCGGCGCCTTGCCGTTGTCGATCTCGCTGCGATTGTAATAAGGCACGACACGGTTGCCTTGCAGGCGTCCGCGCAAACGTAAATCCTTCAATTGCGGATATGCATCGCTCAAATCGATGGTCAGAAGATCATCCGGCGGGGCATACAGCGGATAACGGAAGCGGGCGGTCTTGACCCGGCTGCCGTAAAGCTTGGGCTCGTAATAGCCGGTGATCAAGCCCTGCGAAGTACCATCCGGGTTGTAAACTTGGTAAGGCGTAAAGCCCTGCTCAAAAAAATTGTGCAAGGAATTATTGTCAGGCTGTGTCAATTCGTTGGCGCGCAGGCATACAGTTTGCCAACCGGGCTTGTTCTTCAGCGCGTTGCAGCTTTGCCAGAAGGCGCCCCATGTGGGCTGCAGATCGATTGTGCGCCAGTCCGGCAGCACCTCCCATTTGCTGACTGCAAACGGCGAGTAGGGCGCAGTGGATAAGGGCGGCGTGACGGACAGTTTGGGTGAGGTACAGGCGACAAGCAGAATCAGCGGCAGCAGTATGGAACGCAGCGGCAAACCCTGATTTGCGGAGATCTTTGTGCCCTGAGGGTGAGTTGCCGCCACCGCGTTGATCAATAATTTGCTAATGCAAAACACGCGGCACACTCAACACGAATTGCGGGATCTCGACTTCGAACTCCGTACCATCTTCGGCTTGCATCTGGTAGCTGCCGCGCATCGTGCCCACCTGAGTGGTCAGCACGGTGCCGCTGGTATATTCGAAGCTCTGGCTGGGTTTGAGTAAGGGCTGCTCGCCCACCACGCCCTGCCCGCGCACTTCCTGTACATGGTTATGCGCGTCGGTGATGATCCAGTGGCGGCTGATGAGTTTGGCGGTCGCGGTACCGAGATTGGTGATGTTGATGGTGTAGGAAAACACGAAACGGTTGCCCGCTTCATCGGATTGTTCCGGCAGGTAGTTCACCTGCGTCTGGATGACGACACCATGTTGAACGATTTCTTTCATGCGCGGCATTTGAACCGATTTTTGCTTATGTCGCAAGGGTTTCGCAGTGTTTTTGTGCTAATCTTTGCGCGTCATTTTCAGGGCGCTAATTTTTCAGTCGGCAAAATCATGGACGGATATTTAAAAAGAATTCTCAACGCGCGCGTCTACGACGTGGCGATCGAAACCCCGCTGGAGCTTGCGCCCAACCTGTCGGCGCGCATCGGCAATACGGTGTTGCTCAAGCGCGAGGACATGCAGCAGGTTTTTTCCTTCAAGCTGCGCGGGGCATATAACAAGATGGCACAACTTACCCCCAAGCAACTCAAGCTCGGCGTAGTCACCGCCTCGGCCGGCAATCATGCGCAGGGCGTGGCACTGGCCGCGCAAAAAATCGGCTGCAAGGCAGTGATCGTGATGCCCACCACGACACCCCAGGTCAAGGTCGATGCGGTTAAGCATTTTGGCCAGCGCGCGGTGGAAAGTGTGTTGTACGGAGACAGTTATAGCGACGCTTACAGCCATGCGCTGGAGCTTGAGAAAAAGCACCATTTCACCTTCGTCCATCCGTTTAACGATCCCGATGTGATCGCCGGGCAAGGTACGATAGGCATGGAAATATTACGCCAGCATCAGGCGGCTATCCACGCGATCTTCGTTCCCGTCGGCGGTGGCGGACTGATCGCGGGCGTGGCGGCTTACGTCAAACAGGTTCGTCCCGACATAAAAGTCATTGGCGTTCAATCCACCGATTCGGATGCGATGTACCGCTCGCTCAAAGCCAAGAAACGCATTCAATTGGCCGATGTCGGCTTGTTCGCGGACGGAACGGCGGTCAAGCAGGTCGGTGAAGAGACTCTGCGCATCTGCAAAAAATTCGTGGATGAGATCGTGCTCGTCGACACCGATGCCGTGTGTGCGGCGATCAAGGACATGTTCCAGGACACGCGCTCCATCCTTGAACCATCAGGTGCGCTTGCCGTTGCGGGCGCCAAGCTGTATGCCGCACGCGAAAAGCTAAAAGGCGAAACTTTGGTCGCCATCGCCAGCGGTGCGAACATGAATTTCGACCGCCTGCGTTTTGTTGCAGAACGCGCCGAGATCGGCGAAAGGCGCGAGGCGATATTGGCTGTCACGATCCCCGAGACGCCCGGCAGCTTCCGCAAATTCTGCGCTCTGCTCGGCAAGCGTAACATCACCGAATTCAACTACCGTTATGATGATCCGAAGGCGGCGCATGTGTTCGTCGGTATCCAGGTGCGCGACCAGCAGGAAACCACAGCACTGGTGGACAAGTTGCAGCGCAACAAATTGGCCACGCTGAACCTGAGCGACAACGAAATGGCCAAGCTGCATTTGCGCCATCTGGTCGGCGGACACGCGCCGGAAGTCAAGGATGAGATCATGTTCCGCTTTGAGTTTCCCGAACGTCCGGGTGCGTTGATGTTGTTCCTCAACAGCATGAGCAGCAACTGGAACATTAGCCTGTTTCATTACCGTAACCACGGCGCGGATTACGGCCGCGTACTGGTCGGCATGCAAGTGCCGCATCACGATAAGAAGGCGCTCAAGACTTTCCTCGACACACTCGGATACCGCTATTGGGACGAGAGCAGCAATCCGGCGTACCGCTTGTTTTTGGGTTAAGTGACCATGCCGGCTCCGCCGCAAATGATCAAACTCGCCATACGCAAACAACTCCTTGCTCTGCGCGAGCAGCTTCCTGGTGACATACGTGCGGCATACAGCGCGGCGATCAGCGCGCGTATCGCCAAACTGGAAACATACCGGCAGGCCAATGTTGTGTTGGGTTACATGAACTTCGGTGCCGAGTTTACCAGCGAACTTTGGGTAAAACAGGCGCTGGCAGACGGCAAGAAACTGGCCTTGCCACGGGTGAACCGGCACACCAATCAGCTCGATCTGTATTGGGTGGACGATCTGGAAAACCAGCTGGAACCGGGATTGTGGGGGATACGCGAACCTGTCGTTGAACGTTGTGAGCGGCTGACCATGCTAAATGAGGTAGAATTCGCACTTTTACCGGGGGTGGCTTTCGGCAGGAATGGCGCGCGGCTGGGCTACGGTGGCGGTTTTTACGACAAGCTGCTCGCTAATATAACGCATCGGCCCGCGTTGGTCGTGGCAGCCTTTGCGCTACAGATCGTCGAACATATTCCGCAGGAAACAACCGATGTGAAAGTCGAGTGGATCATCACCGAGCAGGAAACGATCGCTTGCCCTGGATAAGGGAACTCCCGAAAATTACGCTGCAATAATTGAGAGATAGATAGATGTCATTATTACCCGATTACGATCCGCAAGAAACCCAGGAGTGGCTGGATGCCCTTGAGTCCGTATTGAAAAACGAAGGTGCGGAACGCGTTCGTTTTCTGCTTGGGGAGTTGTTGGACAAGGCGCGCAACTCCGGCGCAGGCATGCCGTTCAGCGCGACCACGCCCTATTGCAACACGATACCGGTGGATGAGGAACAACGTTCTACCGGTAATCAGGATCTGGAACACCGTATCCGCGGCTTGATGCGCTGGAACGCGATGGCGCTGGTATTGAATGCCAATCGCGATTCGTCTGAGCTGGGCGGACACATTGCCAGCTTTGCCTCGGCAGCCACTTTGTATGATGTGGCATTCAATCATTTCTTCCACGGCAAGACTGACACGCATGGCGGCGACCTGGTGTATTTCCAGGGACATTCGTCGCCCGGCATGTATGCACGCGCCTTCCTTGAAGGGCGCATCAGCGAAGAGCAGATGTACAAGTTCCGCCAGGAAGCTGAAGGCGGCGGACTATCGTCATACCCTCACCCTTGGTTGATGCCGGACTTCTGGCAGTTCCCCACCGTGTCGATGGGGCTCGGCCCGCTGATGGCAATCTATCAGGCGCGTTTCATGCGTTATCTGGAGCATCGCGGCATGGTGCAAACTGCGGGGCGCAAGGTGTGGGCTTATCTGGGCGACGGTGAGACCGATGAACCCGAATCGCTGGGCGCGGTCTCGATGGCCGGGCGCGAGAAACTCGACAACCTGATCTTTGTCGTCAACTGCAATCTGCAACGCCTCGATGGTCCGGTGCGCGGCAACGGCAAGATCATCCAGGAGCTGGAAGGAGTATTCCGCGGCGCGGGCTGGAATGTCATCAAGATAGTATGGGGTGACCAGTGGGACAGATTGCTTGCCAAAGACAAAAATGGCCTGCTGCAAAAGCGCATGCAGGAAGTGGTGGATGGCGAATACCAGACTTACAAATCACGGGATGGCGCGTATGTGCGCGAACATTTCTTCGGCAAATATCCGGAGTTGCTGGAGATGGTTGCCGATATGTCCGATGCCGAGATATGGCGCCTGAACCGCGGCGGGCATGACTCGCGCAAGGTGTTCGCTGCCTATGCGGCAGCCGTAAAACATACCGGCCAACCAACCGTGATCCTTGCCAAGACGGTGAAGGGTTATGGCATGGGTGAAGCGGGGGAAGGCCAGAACATCACCCACCAGCAAAAGAAAATGACCGGCGAGGTGTTGTTGCAATTCCGCGACCGTTTCAACATTCCGCTGAACGATGAGCAAGTCGCCAGCCTGAATTTCTATCGTCCGCCCGAGGACAGCTTGGAGATGAAATATCTCAAGGAACGCAGCCGCGAGATGGGCGTGGTGCCGCAGCGCAAGCCGGTCAACGAGCCGCTGCTGATACCCGGGCTGGAGGCCTTCGATGCTTTGCTGAAGGGTACGGACGAACGCGAGATATCCACCACGATGGCATTCGTGCGCATGCTCGGCATCCTGGTCAAGGATAAAAACATCGGCAAACAGGTTGTGCCCATCGTGCCGGACGAGTCACGCACTTTCGGCATGGAAGGCATGTTCCGCCAGCTCGGGATTTTCTCGCAAGTCGGGCAGCTCTATACGCCGCAGGACTCCGAACAACTGATGTTCTACAAGGAAGACCAGAGCGGGCAGATTTTGCAGGAAGGCATCAACGAGGCCGGCGCGATGTCGTCGTGGATCGCTGCTGCCACGGCTTACGCCAATCACGGCAAGGCGATGCTGCCGTTTTACATTTATTATTCGATGTTCGGCTTCCAGCGCGTCGGTGATCTGGCCTGGGCGGCCGGTGACTTGCGCGCGCGCGGCTTTTTGTTGGGAGGCACGGCAGGACGAACCACGCTGAACGGCGAAGGCTTGCAGCATGAAGACGGTCACAGCCATCTGATGTCGGCGACCATTCCCAATTGCGTGTCCTACGATCCGACTTTCGCGTATGAGCTTGCCGTGATCATTCACGACGGCATGCGCCGCATGTACGTCAATCAGGAGGATGTGTTCTATTACCTGACCGTGATGAACGAGAACTATGCACACCCAGCGATGCCGAAAGGTGCCGAAGCGGGAATCATCAAGGGCATGTATTTGTTCAGCGAAGGTAAAGTGAAGGCACAAGCGCCCAAGGTACAACTGCTCGGCAGCGGCACGATATTGCGCGAGGCGATCGCCGCCGCGGAATTGCTGGAGAAGGATTTTGGCGTTGCATCGGATATCTGGAGCGTGACCAGTTTCACAGAATTGCGCCGCGACGGAATCGATTGCGAACGCTGGAACATGCTGCATCCTGAAGCCAAGGCTCGCGTCAGTTATGTCGAGCAATGTTTGGCCGGACGTGACGGTCCGGTGGTCGCCGCGACCGATTACATGCGTTCGTTTGCCGACCAGATACGCGGTTTTCTGCCCAAGCATTTTAAAGTACTGGGCACCGACGGATTCGGCCGTTCCGACACGCGCAAGAAGTTGCGCAAGTTCTTCGAGGTGGATCGCTACTATATCGCGGTTGCCGCACTGAAGGCATTGGCCGACGAAGGCACGATCAAAGCCAGCGAAGTCAGCAAGGCGATCAAGCTTTACAACATCAATCCGGACAAACCCAACCCAACGACTGTTTAAAGGTTGGGAGGAGATAAACGTGGCAGAAATAAAGCAAGTATTGGTGCCGGACATCGGCGACTACAAGGATGTGAGCATCATCGAAGTGATGGTGAAAGCCGGCGACACGATCAATGCCGAAGATAATCTGGTAACGCTGGAAACCGACAAGGCAGCGATGGATGTGCCCTCGCCCTATGCCGGCGTGGTCAAGGAAATGAAGGTCAAGGTTGGCGACAAGGTTTCGCAAGGTTCGCTGATCCTGTTGATGGAAAGCTCTGAGACGGGTGTGCCGCAAAAGAGCCAACCGGTTGCGGCTGCCGCTCCGGTTGTCGCGCCAGTATCGGCGTCGGTTGCAGCAAAACCAGTGGCTGCGCCCACTGTGGTCCAGACATCGCAACCTGTTGCAGCAACGGGCGGGAGTGCTCACGCCAGTCCCGCGATCCGCCGCTTCGCACGCGAACTCGGTGTGCAGCTCGCGCAAGTCAGAGGCAGCGGCGAGAAGGGCCGTGTGACCAAGGACGACGTGCAGAATTTCGTCAAGGCCGCGCTCGCGCAACCGCGCGGCGGCGCGGGCGGGAGCGGTCTGCAGGTGCTGGCGATGCCGGTGGTGGATTTTGCCAAGTTCGGTGCGATCGAGACCAAACCGCTGTCGCGCATCAAGAAGATTTCCGGCGCGAACCTGCACCGCAACTGGGTGACCATCCCGCATATCACGCAATTCGACGAAGCCGACATCACCGAGATGGAAGTGTTCCGCAAAGAGCTGAATGTCGAATACGCCAAACAGAACATCAAGATCACACCGCTGGCTTTCATGATCAAGGCGGTCGTGGTCGCGCTGCAGCAGTTTCCGGAATTCAATGCATCGCTGGATAACAGCGGCGAGAATCTGGTGCTCAAACAATATTTCCACATTGGTGTGGCAGTGGATACACCCAATGGCCTGATGGTGCCGGTGCTGCGTGACGTGGATAAAAAAGGCATCGTGCAGCTGGCGAAAGAGCTGGGCGAGATCAGTGCCAAGGCGCGTGAACTGAAGATCACCGCCGCCGAGATGCAGGGCGGCTGCTTCTCGATCTCCAGCCTGGGCGGGATCGGCGGCACGGCCTTCACGCCCATCATTAATGCTCCGGAGCTGGCGATCCTGGGCGTGTCCAAGGCCATTATCAAGCCGATGCATCAGGATGATACTTTTGTCGCGCGGCTGATGCTGCCGCTGTCGCTGTCGTACGACCATCGTGTGATCGATGGCGCGGCGGCGGCGCGCTTCATTGTTTTCCTCTCGCAAGTGCTGGCGGACACACGTCGCCTGGCACTGTAATTACTCGCGTTGTAATCAGTGAACAAAAAAGCAACCGGCACTCCTGTGGGTATCTTGGGTGGCACGTTCGACCCGATCCATTACGGACACCTGCGTCTCGCCGAAGAGATGCTCGAACTGGCACATCTCCAGAAAATTTATTTCATTCCCGCCGGCACGCCGCCGCATCGCGAATCTCCGCAAGTATCCGCGCAACATCGCAGCGCGATGGTGAAGCTGGCGATCGCCGATCAACCGGCTTTCGTACTGGACAGCCGCGAAGTCGAGCGCATCACGCCCTGTTATACGGTTGATACCCTGCGCGAACTGCGCGCCGAGCTGGGCATGGCACTGCCGCTGTGCCTGCTGATGGGCGGGGACGCGTTTTTGCAATTGCATACATGGCACGAATGGGAGCAGTTGTTCGATCTGGCGCACATCGTGGTGGGTTATCGCCCCGGCTTTACGCTGGTGGATCGCATTCACACTGCCACACCGGCATTGCGATCACACTATCAGCAGCGCTTGTGCAACGCGGATGATTTATCGCAACATCCGGCCGGCGGAATCGTCGAACTGGCCATTCCCAAGCTGGAGATCTCTGCCACGCTGATTCGCAGCCGCGTGGCGGAAAATCGCAGCATACGTTACCTGCTGCCCAATGCAGTGGCCGATTACATTCATCAACATCACTTATACACACATGCTAAACACTGAAGAAAAAACCCTGGCCGTCGTCGCCGCACTGGAAGATGTTAAAGCCAACAATATCAACGTGATCGATACCAGCAAGCTCAGCACAATGTTCGAGCGCATGGTCATCGCCAGCGCGCAATCTACTCGCCAAACCAAGGCGCTGGCCGACAACGTGGTGGTCAAGCTCAAGGAGCGCGGTGAAAAGATCCATGGCCGCGAGGGAGAAGAAAGCGGCGAGTGGATATTGGTAGACTTGGGTGAAGTGCTGGTGCACATCATGCAGCCCGCCATCCGCGATTACTACAATCTCGAAGAACTGTGGAGCAAGGCACAGGCGGCCAGGCCGAAGTTGGCTAAACCACCAAAATAAATCATGAAGCTGTTGATCGTTTCCGTCGGACACAAGATGCCGGACTGGATCACGGCGGGTTTTAACGAATATACCAAGCGCATGCCGCGCGAGGCGCAGATATCTTTGCTGGAGATCAAGCCCGAGCCGCGCACCACCGGCAAGACCACGGCGCAGATCATGGAAGCCGAAGCGCAACGCATTTTCGCCGCCTTGCCACAAAACTGTTTGCGCATCGCGCTGGATGAACGTGGTATACAGCCAACCACCAAACAATTGGCTGCGCAGATGCAGGACTGGATGCGCGAAGGACACGATGTGGCGTTCATCATCGGCGGTGCCGATGGCTTGCATGAATCGGTCAAACGCGCTGCGCAACAATTGCTGGCATTATCCGCACTCACCCTGCCGCACGCCTTTGTGCGAGTGCTGCTCGCCGAACAGTTGTATCGGGCATACAGCTTGATGCACAATCACCCCTACCATCGGGAATAGGAAACCGTCATGCGCATCATCCAGCCACGCATCTACCTCGCCTCGCAGAGTCCGCGCCGCCGCGAATTGCTCAAGCAGATCGGCATTAATTTCGAGATGCTGTTGCTGCGTTCGGATCCGCGCCGCAAGATATCCGTGGATGAAACACCGCATGCCGACGAGCAGCCGGACAACTATGTCCGGCGCGTATCCCAGGCCAAGGCTGTCGCGGGTTACGGCGCGCTCAGGTTCCGCAACCTTCCGCCGTTTCCGGTGTTGGCGGCCGATACCACGGTGACACTGGATGGCAAGATATTCGGCACACCGGAATCCGCCGGACAGGCTGCAGAAATGTTGCGCCAGCTTTCCGGACGGGAACACCAGGTGCTCAGCGCGGTGGCGATCGTGATGGACGAACACGTTGAAGTCGCGGTCTCCACATCCACGGTGCGCTTTGCCACGCTCAGCGAAGAGCGTATCCGGCGTTACCTGTTGAACCGTGAATACGCGGACAAGGCTGGCGGTTATGCGATACAGGGGCAGGCCGGGGCATTCATCGAACATCTTTCCGGCAGCTATTCCGGGGTGATGGGCCTGCCGCTGTTCGAAACCGTGAATCTGCTGCAACGCTTCGGTTACCCCACGCCGTGAGTCGCGAAAAAATATGAGTCCAAAGAAACATGAGTGAAGAAATCCTCATCAACGTCACCCCGCAAGAGACCCGTGTCGCGGTGATGCAACTCGGTGTGGTGCAGGACCTGCACATCGAGCGCAGCAGCAGCCGCGGCATCGTCAGCAACGTTTACCTGGGCAAGGTCATACGCGTGCTACCCGGGATGCAATCGGCTTTCATCGACATCGGGCTGGAACGTTCGGCGTTCCTGCATGTGGCGGACATCTGGGAAAACAGTCACAACGGCGATCCGGCCAAACCCATCGAAAAAGTTTTGTACGAAGGCCAGACGTTGCTGGTGCAAGTCATCAAGGAGCCGCTGGGTACCAAGGGCGCGCGGCTCTCCACCCAGTTGAGCATCGCCGGACGTTTGCTGGTATATCTGCCGCAGGAGACGCATATCGGCGTATCGCAACGCATCGAGAGCGAAGAACAGCGCGAGGCGTTGCGCGTCAGACTGCAAGCCATATTGCCGCCGGAGCACAAGGGCGGTTATATCATCCGTACCGTGGCGGAAGCCGCCGCAGAACTGGATTTTTCCGCCGACATCGCTTATCTGGACAAGCTGTGGGGCAATTTGCAGGCGGTTGCCAAGACAGCCAGCGCGCCGCAATTGCTGTATCAGGAACTCGACATCAGCCTGCGGGTGCTGCGCGATTTTGTCAGCCAAGCCACCACGCGTATCCTGGTGGATTCGCGGGAAACCTTTCAGCGCATGATTGTTTTCGCGCAAGCCTATAATCCCGCTGCCGCTGAGCGGCTGGAACATTATCCCGGCGAGCGCCCGTTGTTCGACCTGTACGGTGTCGAAGAAGAGATCGAGCGTGCCTTGTCCAAGCGTGTCGACCTGAAATCGGGCGGCTATCTGATCATCGACCAGACCGAAGCGATGACCACCGTAGATGTGAATACGGGAGGTTTCGTCGGGTTGCGCAATTTCGACGACACCATTTTCAAGACCAACCTGGAAGCTACACAAGTCATTGCGCGGCAACTCAGGTTGCGCAATCTGGGCGGCATCATCATCTGCGATTTTATCGACATGGATACGCAGGAACATCGCGATGCCGTGCTGGAAGAATTCAAGAAAGCCCTGGCGCGCGATCACACACGTATTACCGTCAATGGCTTCTCATCGTTGGGCTTGGTAGAGATGACACGCAAGCGCACCCGCGAGAGCCTGGCGCATGTGCTGTGCGAGCCGTGCCCGACCTGCCAGGGGCGCGGCGAAGTGAAAACAGCACAAACAGTGTGCTACGAGATACTGCGCGAAATCGTCCGCGAGGCGCGCCAGTTCAACGCGCGCGAATATCGCATCCTTGGTTCGCAACAGGTGATCGATCTGTTCCTCGAAGAAGAATCACAAGCTCTCGCGATGCTTTCCGATTTCATCGGCAAGCCGATCTCGCTCCAGGTGGAAACGATCTACACCCAGGAACAATACGACGTTATCCTGATGTAAGGTGTACTGTGCTCATCAGTGACGATGCATTTCAGCCTGCCCAGATATCAGAACTTGCGCCAGTCCATTTTGAGTTGAGGAAGGTATCGATGGCAAGGGGTGGAGAAAAAACCGGCTTGATACCCAGTTTGGACATGAATGCGAAATGGTGCTGGTCTGTAAAGGCGGCCGGGTCGGGTACGGCCAGATACAAGGTCTTGTGATAAACGCCTACCGGGATGACCTGTTTTTCGTAAGCCCGTTCATGCGGAATGCGATCAAGAACGTCATGAGGAATGTTGATGGCCAGCACATCCACCATCGGTACGCCCGACTGGATGCACAGCGCCCTCGTCAATACTTCCTGCTCGATGATCCCCATGTGGACCAGCAACTGACCGATCGGCTTGCTGTTGTTCTTCTTGGTGCTGTGATGTTGTTCGACGGCATGCAGGATCTTGTCGTCGATCACCTGTAGGGCATTCAGTATCTCCCCGATCTTCTTGCCCTGCAGTGCATATACATGGCCGCCGCCGTGAAATGCCTCGGCTGTCTGGGATAGCTCCTTTTGCGTGCGGATCACCGGCCAGGAAACTTGTCCCGCCCCGACCGGCGGAGCAACTTGCGGCGTTGAATGTTTTTCGTCAGCGTAACTCATGGGCACCCCTCCCTTAAGAAACTTGCAAAAACCACCGCCCTGAAATCAACCTGCCTTTCAAAGCCCATTCGTGCGACGGGAATACTATCAGGCTTTACATGGCCGTGCTGCGTCAAAACGACTGCTCTGCCAGTTGCGTTGTCAGGAACCACAGCACAGCATTCATTCCGCCAGGGTCGGATACAACTTCACGGCGACAAATAGCAGGGCAGCGAACACCACGAGCATGACCCCGAAATCTACAAGGTAGCCGTGTACACTTTCCCCTCCGGTGATCATCAGTCCGCGCAACGCATCGATCAAATAGGTGAGTGGATTGATCTGCGCAATGACGCGCAGCCAACCAGGCATGATGTCCAGCGGATAGATCGCGTTGCTTGCGAAAAACATCGGCATGGTCAACAACTGCCCGATGCCCATGAAGCGCTCGCGCGTCTTGACGATGCACGCGATGATCAGCGAGAACGTGGCGAAGATCCCGGATCCCAGCATCACGGCAGCCAGCACAGCGAATATTTTCAGCGGATCGAGGCTGAGCGAGACATGCATGATGAATGCGATGAGGTAAATGACCACTGCTTGCACCAGGCCGCGAAATCCGGCGGCGACAGCCTTGCCGAACACCAGTGAGCTGCGCAGGGCGGGACTTACCAGAAGTTTGTGCACCACGCCTAAGTCGCGCTCCCAGATCACCGCAATGCCATAGAAGATCGCGCTGAACAAAACACTTTGCGCGAGGATGCCGGGCGTGATGAATTCGAGGTAGCTTAATTGTCCGGTGTGGATGCCGCGCACCTGGGCAAGCACTTGGCCGAACACCAACAGCCACAGCAACGGCTGCACCGCGCGCGAAATGATCTCGGTCGGGTCGCGCACCAGCTTGATCAGCTCTACTTCAACGATCGCGGCACTTTCGCGTATGAAGCGTTCCATTATTGATCTCTCAGCCCAGGCGGTGCGCCGTCCTGCGGGTCTGGGCAACCTCGCTGAACGTGCCGCTCTCATGTATCAATCCGCCCGCGTAATGCACGAACACGTCATCCATGGTCGCGTCCGCGCCCAGCCCTGCGCGCAACTCGGCGGGTTCGCCCACCACGCTTATTTGCCCTGCATGCAGGATCGCCAGCTTGTCGGAAAGCTCCTCGGCTTCTTCCATGTCGTGCGTGGTGATCAGTACCGTCATGCCATAGTCGCGCCGGAGATCCAGCAAGCGATCCCACACTGTGCGGCGCGCAACCGGGTCAAGCCCGATGGTCGGTTCGTCGAGGAACAGGATCGCCGGGCGATGCAGCATCGCCTGGGCAAGTTCCAGCCTGCGAATCATTCCCCCGGAATAAGTGCGTACCAGTTTGTGCGCCGAATCGGCAAGGCCCATGAAGTCCAGCGCATCGGCGATGCGTGTGCCTCTTTCAGCTTTAGGCAAACCATAGAGTTTGGCGGACAGGCGCAGGTTCTCGTAACCGGTCAGTGTGCCGTCGGCGGACACGAGTTGCGATACATAGCCGATGCGCCGCCTGACATCTGCCGGTGATCGGATGATATCGAATCCACCCACTTCGGCTGTTCCGGATGTCGGTGACAGCAGCGTCGTGAGCATCTTGATTACGGTGCTCTTGCCAGCGCCGTTCGCACCGAGCAAGCCGAAGATCTCTCCATAGGGAATGTTCAATCCGATGTGATCCACCGCGGTCAAGGATCCGAACTGGCGCGTCAGCTCGGATGTTCTAATGGCGAAGCTTTCAAGCGCAGGGCTGTTCATATGGGAAAAGTATCCTGAAAACAGCGTATCAGTATAAACCCGCGGACTCATTTTATACGGCTTGAATTTGCCGGAAATTAAGCGTATAAAATACTTGTGGTTTACGCGAACAGGCTTCGGGAAAGTTAACCTAAACGGGAGACGCCTATCGACCCTGCAATGATTGAATATCTGTAGTTGTTACCCCGGTCAGCATACGATGACTGACACTATCGGCATCCCACCAGCCGACCAATAACGCCGCATTAATGCGGCGTTATTATTTTCATTAAGAAGTTTCAGCATATCTTGCTATCGCCCAACTAACAGGCTTTCCGGCGCGACGGTGCTGCCGGTGATCGCCACCACCTTGTGGCGCGATTGCCCGCCCTGTTTGAGTTCGGTGTTGCGGAGAGGCACGGCAAACAGATCGGCGATGAATTTCAGCAACGCTTCGTTGGCACGTCCTTCGATCGGTGGGGCGGCCAGTTTTATCTTGAGTGCTTCGCCATGCAGTCCGACAATCTCGCTGCGCTTTGCGCCCGGCTGCACATGCAGCGTAAGCGTGACGACATCTCCGTTGCGTCGATACCAACCCGGTTGCATCAGAGCAGGCGCGCTGCGAGACTTTCCAGCATCGCCAAAGGGACAATCAGGATGATCTGGCAGATCACCAGAAGGATCAGTGACGACAGGTCCACGTTGCCGATCAGCGGCACGATACGTTGCAGCGGGCGCAGGAAGCGTTGCGTGATCGCCATCAGCAGCGGTGCAATGGGAGTGTACGGGTTGACCCAGGACAGGATCGCTTGCGCCACCAGCGCGCTCATCAGCAGGTACACGCTGATTCTGATCAGTTTCACCACGCTCAACGCCAATAAGCCGGGCAGCGGGAATTGCACGTAGGGATAGCCCTGAAGCCACAGCGTCAAGCCCAGATAGATTAGTTCCACGCCCAGCGCGAGCAGCAAACTTGAGCTATCCAGCCGCCATACCGGCGGGATGAAACGGCGCGCGCGCAACACGACAAAATTACTGAGCGCCATGATGAATTCTCCGACCGGGTTGCGCATTGGCGCGCGCAGCCATTGCAGCAGAAAGCGAAACAGCAACACACCGGCAAAGCCCTGCACAAAAACATCAAGCAGGAATTGCAACGTTTCGTTGAGCATCATGCCTTGCCCAGTTCGTCGCCCATTTCGCGCGAGCGCGCGGCGGCGGCTTTTGCTGCGGTGATGATGTGTTGCTTGACGTGATTCGCTTCCATGCTCAACAAGGCACGTTCGGTCGTGCCATTTTTTGAAGTGACGCGCGCGCGCAGTGTGGCCGGGTCTTCTGTACTTTGGCGTGCCAGCTTGGCTGCGCCAAAGGCCGTTTCCAAAGCCAGCTTGCGCGCGGTTTGTTCAGGCAGGCCGAGTTCTTTTCCGGCTTGTTCGAGTGCTTCAATGAAATAGAAAAAGTATGCGGGGCCGCTGCCGGAAATCGCCGTGACGGCATCCATGTCTTCTTCACTGCGAATCCAGACAAACGAACCAACAGCACCAATAATTCTTTCAACATTTTCACGTTGTTGTTCTGCCAGCATAGGAAAACTATAAAGTCCCGTTACAGCTGAGCCAACTAAGGCGGGTGTGTTTGGCATAGCACGCACTAGCCTATAGTTCGAGGTTGGAACAAGCAACCAGCTAGCCAAATCGGTAAGCCGGATACCTGCGGCAATCGACAGTACAATCTGACCGGAAAGTAATGGACCAAGCTGGACAGCAACAGCTTCCATTTGTTGTGGTTTGACGGCCAGTACCACAACATCGCCCTTTGCTATAGTCTGCTGGCCTTGTTCTGCAAACACGATAATTTTGCCGTAGGTCGATTTCAGTCGCTCACGATTGGCCGCATCAATTTCTACCACGCTGATTTGCGCGGCAGGAAATCCTGTGTCGATTAAGCCGCCGATCAAGGCAATAGCCATGTTGCCGCCGCCTATAAAACAGATATTCATTTATTGTTCTCCATAATTCCGTGCACCAAAAATAGCGGTGCCGATGCGCACCATATTTGCACCTTCTGCAATCGCTGCGGTAAAATCATGCGACATGCCCATAGACAAAGTATCCAATTGCAAGCCTTGCTGGTTCAGTTGATCGCGCAATTTGCGCAACTGGGCGAAAGGCAGGCGCTGCGCAACAATTTTGTCGCTGGGCGCGGGAACGGCCATCAATCCGCGCAATTTCAAGTTGGGCAACTTTGCGACGGCGTGGGCCAATTCATCCGCTTCGTCCGGAGCCACGCCGCTTTTACTGGCCTCCATGCTGATGTTGACCTGCACGCATACCTGCAATGCAGGCAGATGAGCGGGGCGTTGTTCGGACAAACGCTCGGCGACTTTCAACCTGTCCACGCTGTGCACCCAGCTGAAATTATCCGCGATGGCACGGGTCTTGTTGCTCTGGATCGGTCCGATGTAATGCCACTCGATAGCCAGATCGCGCAATGCGGCCATTTTCTCCAGCGCTTCCTGCATGTAACTTTCCGCAAAACGGCGCTGCCCGGCTTGGTAAGCCTCGCGTAGCGCGCCCGGCGTGAAGGTCTTGCTGACTGCCAGCAGGATAACCTCACTTTCATCGCGGCCTGCCTGTACAGCTGCTGCCGCAATCGCATCGCGCACAGCTTGCATGTTGGAAGCGATTGTTGTCATAATCTCACGCGCCACAATTTACTAATTCGCGCGGTCGCCGCTCCAGCCTGTTTGGCGCCGCTCCATCAAACCGGGACGATTATAATGGATATCACTGAACTGCTTGCCTTTGGTGTTAAAAACAAGGCTTCCGACTTGCATCTCTCCGCCGGCTTGCCGCCGATGATACGTGTGCATGGCGACATGCGCAGGATCAATCTTCCCGCGATGGACCACAAGGAAGTGCACGGGCTGGTCTATGACATCATGAACGATGCGCAGCGCAAGTTCTACGAAGAGAACAAGGAAGTCGATTTCTCTTTCGAGGTTCCCGGTCTGGCCCGTTTCCGCGTCAATGCATTCATCCAGAACCGCGGCGCGGGCGCGGTCATGCGTACCATCCCTTCAAAGATACTTTCTCTGGAAGACCTCAAGGCGCCGAAAAGTTTCGAGACCATTTCCGATTTTCCGCGCGGCATGGTGCTGGTTACCGGGCCTACCGGCTCGGGGAAATCCACCACGCTGGCGGCAATGATCAACCACCGCAACGAGCACGAACTGGGACACATCCTGACCGTGGAAGACCCGATCGAATTCGTGCACGAAAGCAAGAAATGCCTGATCAACCAGCGCGAGGTCGGGCGGGATACGCTGTCCTTCCAGAATGCGTTGCGTTCGGCGCTGCGCGAAGACCCCGACATCATCCTGGTCGGTGAAATGCGCGACCTGGAAACGATACGTTTGGCGATGTCCGCGGCAGAAACCGGCCACCTGGTGTTCGGTACGCTGCACACCAGTTCCGCAGCCAAGACCATCGATCGTATCATCGACGTGTTCCCCGCTGATGAAAAGGAAATGGTGCGTGCGATGTTGTCCGAGTCATTGCGTGCGGTGATCTCACAGGCGCTGCTCAAGACCAAGGACGGGGCTGGGCGTGTTGCGGCGCACGAGATCATGGTTTGTACCCCGGCGATCCGCAACCTGATCCGCGAAGCGAAAGTGCCGCAGATGTATTCGGCGATACAGACCGGCCAGGCCATGGGTATGCAGACGCTGGATCAATGCCTGCAGATCCTGATCAAGGAAAACAAGATCACTCCTGCCGAAGCGCGTTCCAAGGCGGCAAACAAGGACAATTTCCCGGGTTGATCGGGCCCACAATTAGCGCATTGGAATTTATTCAGGAGTTTTTATTATGGAAAGAGATCAAGCAACCGACCTGATACACAATTTGCTGCGCGGCATGATCAGCAAAAGGGCGTCTGATCTGTTTATCACTGCAGGCTTCCCGCCGGCATTCAAGGTGGATGGAAAACTGACTCCTGTGTCCAACCAGCTTCTAACCGTCCAGCACACACAGGAACTGGCACGCAGCATCATGAATGACCGCCAGGCGGCCGAGTTTGAATCGACCCACGAATGTAATTTTGCGATCAGCCCGCATGGTATCGGCAGATTCCGCGTCAATGTGTTCATGCAACAACAGCATGTCGGCATGGTGTTGCGCACGATCACGACCAAGATCCCGGATCTCGACGAACTGGGCATGCCGCCGGTGCTCAAGGACATCGTGATGAGCAAGCGCGGCCTGGTGATCCTGGTCGGTGGAACCGGATCGGGCAAGTCGACCACGCTGGCCGGGATGCTGGGTCATCGCAACAAGAATAGCTACGGACACATCATCACGATCGAAGACCCGGTGGAATATGTGCATGAGCATATCAACTGCCTGATCACGCACCGCGAGGTCGGTGTGGATACCGACTCCTGGCAGGCCGCGTTGAAGAATACCTTGCGCCAGGCTCCAGATGTGATTCTGATCGGCGAGATCCGCGATCACGAAACCATGGAGTATGCCGTGGCATTCGCCGAGACCGGACACTTGTGTTTGGCTACGCTGCATGCCAACAGTGCCAACCAGGCACTGGATCGCATCATCAATTTCTTTCCAGAGGAACGCCGCCAGCAACTGTTGATGGACTTGTCATTGAACATCAAGGCACTCATCTCGCAACGCCTGATCCCGAACAAGGAAGGGACGGGGCGTGCGGTCGCGGTCGAGATCATGCTCAACTCACCGCTGATCGCCGATATGATCTTCAAGGGCGAAGTGAACGAGATCAAGGGTGTGATGACACGGTCACGTGAACTGGGTATGGAGACATTCGACGGCGCATTATTCAAGCTGTATGAGGCCGGCTCCATCTCCTACGAGGAAGCGCTGAAGAATGCCGACTCGGTCAACGATCTGCGTCTGCGCATCAAGCTGGAAAGCAAGCTGGTGACGAACCGGGACTTGATGAGTGGCACCGAAAACATGAAGATGACTGAGTAGGAACCGAATCATCTATCCACTCAACCGGTAGGTGCTTTCGCCCGCTCAGCGGCGATTGCTTCCTGACACGATCTTGTATTCCAATAAACGGCATTCGATAGCACCGTTGAACAACGGAGTGCGTCTGGAAGGCGACAGGCGCATCAGTTTCAAAATGGCTTTGTCGGCAGTGAACAGATAAGCCGTCCATCCGCCGAACTTCTTTTTCAGTGCATCGCCCAGTTGCGGATAAAGCTCCGCCAGTTCGTCCAGTTCACCCATGCGCTCGCCGTAGGGCAGATTGGCCACCAGCATGCCATGTTCAGCGGGCGCGGATATTTCCAGAATATTGGCCTGCTTGAGTTCCACGCATTCAGCCAGTCCCGCTTCTGCAAGGTTGAGCGATGCGGTTTTCAGTGCATCGCCGTACAGGTCGCTGCCGTAAAGTTCCAGCGGCTTGACTGGAAATTGTGCAGCGATCGCCTGGTCGCGCATTTTTTCCCACAGCGCGCCATCGAAATTCTTCAGTTT
The DNA here is from genome assembly GCA_903858965.1 of uncultured Nitrosomonadales bacterium. Classification (GTDB taxonomy): domain Bacteria; phylum Pseudomonadota; class Gammaproteobacteria; order Burkholderiales; family Gallionellaceae; genus Gallionella. The sequence goes on from CAIOKY010000075.1 coordinate 59,994, forward strand.
CTCGAATGCAAATCCGCGCGCGATACCCGGCTGGATGTTGAGCGACATCTGCGCCGCCTCGATCAGGAACGTGCCGCTGCCGCACATCGGATCGAGCAGCGGCGTGCCGGGTTGCCAGTTCATCAAGCGCAAGATGCCCGCTGCCAGATTCTCGCGCAGTGGCGCGATGTTGGTGTGCTGGCGCACGCCGCGCTTGAATAGCGCATCGCCGGAAGTATCCAGATACAGCATCAATTTGTTGTCTTCGATGAACACATGGATGCGCACGTCCGGATCCAGTGTGTCCACGCTGGGGCGCTCGTTGCAGTGCGCGCGGAAGCGGTCGCATACCGCATCCTTGACCAGCAACGTGATGAACTCCAGGCTTTTTAAAGGACAGCGTATCGCGGTGGTGTTCACTCGTATCGTGTGGGTTACGTCGAACCAGCGCTGCCATTGCAATTCAAACGCGGCCTGGTAGATATCCTGTTCGCTGCGGTATTGAGTTTCCTTGACGCGCCACAGGATGCGGCTGGCGATGCGGCTTTCCAGGTTGGCGCGATAACACAGTGCCCAGTCAGCTGAGAAATGCACACCACCCTCGGTATTGCGCACATTCTGTGCGCCCAGGGTTTCAAGATCGGTGAGTAATATGGTTTCGAGCCCGCGCGGGCAGGGAGCAAAAAAATCAGGCATAAGGCTTGGAGTGAATCTCTAAAAAGGTTTGACCGTGACGAGTATGACGACAGCCATCAACACGAGCACAGGAATTTCGTTGAACCAGCGATAAAAAATATGGCTGCGGGTGTTCAGGTCGGCAGCGAATTGCTTGACCAGCACACCGCAATAATAGTGATAGACGATCAGCACCAGCACCAGCAAAAGTTTTGCATACAACCAGCCGCCGGTGATGCCGTATCCCAGCCACAGCCACAGGCCGAAACCCAGCGCCAGAAAGGCGATCGGCGTGACAAAACGATACAGCTTGTATTCCATCAGCTTCAATCGCGCGATCTCGGCCGGTTCGGTCGCCATCGCGTGATTAACGAAGATGCGCGGCAGATAGAACAAGCCGGCGAACCAGCTGACGACGAAAATGATATGAAACGCTTTGACCCAAAGCATACGCAGTTCCTATTGAGAAAGTCTTTTCCTGAACAGCACCAGTGACATGTAATACCCGAATAGGGTGTAACCCAGCAACACCGATAAATTAAGCAGCAAACAGGGCGGCAATATACCATTCATTAACGGTCTGGCGATTTCTACTGCGTGGGATAAAGGCAATACCGCAGACACGGATTGCAGCCACGCAGGCAGGCGCGTGACCGGGAAAAATACGCCGGACAGGAACATCGTGGGAGTGATCACCAGCGTGAAGTAGTACATGAAAAAACTGTAGCTGGGAGCCATGGCGGTCATGATCAGGCCGAGCGAAGCGAAGCACAATCCTATCAGCAGCGACAGCGGGATCAGCCATATCGACAGCACGGAATGCGACAATCCCATCGCCCATATCACTGCCAGCACCGCCAGCCCGGACAGCAGGCTTTTACTGGCTGCCCAGAGTATCTCCGACAATACGATGTCATCCAGTGTGACTGGAGTATTCATGATGGCATCCCAGGTGCGCTGCTCGTGCATGCGCGCGAAGCAGGAGTAAAGTGCTTCAAAGGTGGCGCTGTTCATCGTGCTGTAGCACACCGTGCCCGCGGAGAGGAATACCAGATAGGAAGTGCCGCCCATCTCCGGTAACAGGCTGCCCAATCCCAGTCCCAGTCCCAGCATATAGATCAGCGGGTCGGCCAGATGACCCAATATGGAAGTGGCCGCCATTTTTTTCCACACCAGAAAATGGCGTTGCCAGATCGGGATGAATCTGAGGCTGAATTCCGGCAGTGCGAAGTCTGTTTTCTTCATTTCGACTTATCCTGCTCAACTGCGGCAAGGGCATCGGCCGGACTGACCACGCCAATGCCGCGCGCATAGACGCAACCCTTCGATGTCCCTTCTGCAACGATGCGTTCGCTGTTGCTGAAGGTGTGCTGCATGTAGAAATATTTTTCATCCCAGTGCGTCACTTCCAGTTTCACGTCGAAGTGCTCAAGCATCCCCAATGGTTTTTTGTAGGACATCGTATGCTCCGCGATCACGGGTATCCAGTTGCGCTTGAACATCGCTTTCAGCAATCCGCTGCGCGCGAACAGGTCGATCCGGTTGAGATCGCAGATGGTCAGGTAGCGGCCATTGTTCATGTGCAGATTGATGTCCAGATCGTTCGGCAGCACGCGCAAGCTGAGTCGGCTGACAAGATTCCCGGTATCGAGCCGTTCCCGGAACAGCGATAGAGTAAGCACGTAGAGCATGCGGAAGATCAGGTTCATTCGCGCATCTCCCGTCCGGTCAATTTCAAAAATACATCTTCCAGATTGGCAGGCCTGTGCACGTAGCGCAACCCCGGATGGTGTTGCAATTCCTTTAACAGCGGCTGCGCATCGTTCACATAGCAAAACACTGACTCGCCGCTTGTTTCGAAACGTTGCGCGTGCTGCGCCGCGTGGTTTTGTGCCCATGCCGCAGCCTGTTCGCCGAACACTTCGACCACTTGCGGCTCGATGTTCTGTGCGATCAGCTCGTGCGGTGAACCCTGGCTGATGATGCGGCCGTTGTCCATCACGGCAAGGCGGTGACACAGGCGTTCCGCTTCCTCCATGAAGTGCGTGGTGAGTAACAAGGTCTTGCCCTGTGCGGTGAGTTCGCGCAGGCGCTGCCAGATCAGGTGGCGTGCTTGCGGATCCAGGCCGGTGGTCGGCTCGTCGAGAAAAATAACATCGGGGTCGTTCACCAAAGCACGGGCTAGCGTGAGGCGTCGCTTCATTCCGCCGGACAGGGTCGGAATCTTTGCATCGCGTTTGTGCGTGAGATTGGCGAATTCCAACAACTCCGGCAGACGCGCTTCGATCGCCGCGTCGCTCATGTCAAAATAGCGGCCATAGACCAGCAGATTTTCCGCCACAGTAAAATCCGGGTCGAGATTGTCCAGCTGCGGCACGACACCGACGCGCATCCGAGCGTCACGCGCCTGTTGCGGCACGGCATGACCCAGCAACCATAATTCGCCGGCGTCCGGCGCGATCAAGCCGAGCAGCAAACGCAGTGTGGTGGTCTTACCCGCTCCATTTGGTCCGAGCAAACCGAAGCACTCACCTTTGTTGAGGCTGATGCTGAGATCATTCACCACCACCTGGTTGCCGTAGCATTTGCGCAGATTATGTGCACTCAGTACCGCGTTCATTTTGTTGTTCCGCCAAAATGCTGCAACACGATTTGCTTGAGCTGGGTCAATCTTCCATGGAAGAAATGTTCCGCTCCGGCTAACACGATGACGGGCAGATGTTGCGGACGCGCCCATTTCAGTAGCTCTTGCAATTCCACCACTTCATCCAGGTCGCCGTGGATCAACAAAGTGTTGTCCGGCACATCGGGCATTGCGAATCGCCCTACTGCCGGCGCAACCAGCACCAGTTGCTGTGGATGCAGTTGCTGCGCGGCACACGCCTGCACATAGCCGCCGAAAGAAAAGCCGGACAGGATCAGCGGCAGATCGCCATACTCCTGTCGCGCATAGCGCGCGATCGCCAGCACATCCTCAACTTCGCCGTTGCCGTTATCGAATTTGCCACTGCTGGCGCCCACGCCGCGAAAGTTGAAGCGCAGTGTCACGAAACCCAGTTCCACAAAGGCTTTCGCCAGGGTGGTGACGACCTTGTTGTCCATTGTACCGCCCATGATGGGTAGCGGATGTGCGACTACAACGATGCCGCGCGGTGATTCGTCGGGCACATGCACGACGCCTTCGAGGTTGCCGGCTGCACCGTTTATGGAGAATTTTTTCAGGGCGGGCATTAAATTATTATTCCTGCGTCACGGTATGCTTACTGCTCATTTTGCTCGATTACGTTGACGATCTCACGGTGAATTTTTGACGAAGGTCGTTTCTTGCGGCGAGAGAAGAATAGAAAAAGAACTGCAATACCTATAAAGATCGTGATCGCCAGCCACAGCTTCTCTCTTGCAGATACGGTTGTCTGAATCAGGGATTCTGCATCCTTGAGATTTGCCAGGCTGGCTGCCGCCAAACCTTCCTTTGCCGGGTCGCTTACGCTCAGCTCATTGCCATTGTTATCTACCGATGCCGCTGGTGTTTTGGACCTTTCGATTTCTTGGGCAATCAGCGCACGTTCTGCCGAGCCGTCGATAACAGTGATATTTTCCGACACACTCTTTGTTTGATAGCCGGACGGACATTCCGTGTTTGTGTAGATTACTTTTCCATGCGCGTCGATGCATTTGCTGGTGACGGCTGCGGCATGTGAAGCAAGTATCATCAGGATGGTGAATATTATGGGCCCCCTTGTTTGTTGCATTAGTTGGTACCCCTTCCTTAGTGTATACAGTGCGCAATATTATCGGCTTGAATTCGCAATTTTATTTGGTCAGGCAGATCGTAATAAATAAAATTGACCACTTAAAGTTCTTAGAGAAATGACTTGCAAGTTCATCCGAGAGTCTGCAAACGACACACAGCAGAATGTTAATATTCTCAGAAGTTGAAGATTAACGGGTGAATGCTGGGCCAAAAAAATCTGAATTATTTTGTGGCCCGTAGATCATTTAGCTTTAGAAGTGCTGTGCCTTGCTCGACTGAGTTAATTGAGAAAGCCCCTCCGCATTGACTTCCTCCCGACTCAACCGAAGCGCCGATTGCTCCGAAGGTGAGAATCGAAAGTAAATTAGCAAGTCGAGGTTGCACTTCAAAATAGTATGAAATCCCTCCGGACACATCAATGGGTAGTTCACACTTTCCTGGTGTGTCCCACATATCTATCGCGATAACGTGCTTGCCTTCTGGGACGTCGAATGTACTGAAACCGCCATAATCACAACTCCCTGAATTACCGCTGTCAATCTTCACGGTGGCAGCACGAGCAGAATATTGCATACTCTCTTTGGTGCGGAACACTATAAGTCGAGCCTTTGAAGATGAGATTGCCTGCTGAGTTGATATCACATCGGAGTAACGAGAGCCGGCAGCTGCACAACCAGAAAGAATTACAGGAATGATTCCTATTAATAGTAGCTTCATGTTTGCCATAGTTATTCCCATAGTTGTGCCTATCGTATTTTGGCTGGCCGTGTCTGCCTGTTTTACGACTTAAAATGAAATGTCCGCTTTTGGCACTAAGCGGACATTCAATCTAAATCTTCAGTCGTTCCACCACCCGCCCGTTCTTCAAATGCTCTTCGATGATTTCGTCGAGATCTTTTTCATCCACGTAGGTATACCAGGTACCTTCGGGGTAAATTACGATGACCGGGCCTTCGTCGCAGCGATCCAGGCACCCGGCAGAGTTGATGCGTATCTTGTTCAGACGATTGGCGATGCCGAGTTCCTTGACCTTTTTCTTTACATAATCGCGCGCCTGTTGCGCGCGGTGATCATTGCAGCAAGCACTGCCATCCGTGCGCTGGTTGGTGCAGAAGAACACATGCTTGTCGAAATAACTCATAACGGTTCCCGATGAATTGAACTGGAATTATACTTTCCGGATGCGCCACAGGTGAATTAATAACAGTAGCGGAAAGACCAGCGTGATGGTTTGCGCCAGACCATTGTAATTGAGCAGATGCCTGTAATGCCAAATGTAAATGGACATCGCTGCAGCGGGCGTGCTGCTGTCCAGCACAAAATTCACAATGATAAAGTAGGCCAACGCTACGGCTGCGCCGAAGCCGATCGCCACCGCGCGCGGCAGCCATACGATCGCCATCAGCAGTAACACCCCCAGCAATATTCCCAGCATGGCTTCGCTGTTGATCCACAGCAACAGTGCCCAGGATTTCAAAAGCAGCGCGGCTGCGACAAATTTTGCCAGTGCCACTACGCTCAATACCAGCAACAATGCATTGATGACATTGCGCGGCATGCGCAGCAAGGTCAACATCAGGATGCCCAGCATCAACAGGTTCAATGTCACTGCACTGCCTGCCCAGGCATCGAACGGAGCGGACTGAAGCTTCACAAACGGGTGGTGTGCCACTTCGCTGATGAACACATTGCCCAGCATAGGCAAGGACGGATTGGCCTGGCCGAACATCCACAGAGCTAGCAACGCCAGGCCAAAATCTATTTCATGTTCATGACGGAACCAATGAAGACGCCAGCGTGTCAAGCGCGAAAAAAGCCAGGTTGACGAAGCCATGCTTGCTGCCAGCAACGTACCTATCAATGCTCCCACACTATTGGTCAACACATCAAGGTTGGAGCTGGTACGCATCGGCAAATACATTTGCAGATATTCCATGCTTGCCGACAGCAATACTCCAGAACAAAAGCCGAGAATGGTGCTGACCAGTACGCCGAAGCGGGCACGCGATGTAAGGCCGACCAGCAAACCCAGCGGAATATAGGCCAACAAATTGACGACCACATCGAATGCGGTATAGGTGAGCAGCAGTGGTGCGAGCAGTACCTCGGCAAAATTCAGACCCTGATCGCGCCATCCTGAGAATGGCGACAGGCTTGCATACACGATGAACAACGTGTAGCAGATGGTCAGCCAGAAGCGTAGTCGCGGGCGGGAGCTGGTACGGAATGGTTCGCTCATGTCTTATACGGGATACACCGTTCTGCATACAGTTGCGCAAGTTTAACCTATTGGCAAGGCGGCTTCGCCAGATTCGCCCTTCGGCAGCTAGCGGAAGTGTCATCGTGTTAAACTCCGTATCGAAGCTGGCTAGACAGTCGCCGCGCACGCAAGTGCGGGGAGGAAAGTCCGGGCTCCGCAGAGCAGGATGCCGGTTAATGGCCGGACACCGTGAGGTGATGAACAGTGCCACAGAAAATAAACTGCCTAAGTTCCGCAAGGAAACGGTGAGGGTGAAACGGCGGGGTAAGAGCCCACCGCGGACGTGGTAACACGGACGGCACGGTAAACTCCATTCGGAGCAAGACCAAATAAGCAGGCTATGACGTTGCTCGCGTCGC
>CAIOKY010000076.1 GCA_903858965.1 uncultured Nitrosomonadales bacterium
GGTGGGCAACAAGTTGCCCACCATACAAAAGTAGATAGGCAAAACAATTCGACTCCGGTACATTGGGGTTTGCGGCGCAATGCCCGTTGGTTATTGCGCCCTACGCTGGCTGACCCTATTTCTAGCCAATAACATTAAGTGAATATGGACACAAAAGACTTCATTGAGATCGCAAAAAAACAAGAAGGAATTGAGCAAGCTGCTATGCGATTTGCTACTGCCCATTCAACATCGACTGATCAATCGATTCGGAAGAACGTGCTCAAGGAAATATATAAAGCGGCTGCACCGAGTACTGCTAAATGCTTTCGTTTTGCAATAAAAAATGGCGGTGTCGTTGAAGACAGAGATGCAATGTTAGAAGCTATCTCACTTGCAAGCTTCAGCATCATGTTTGCCAGTAATATGTTGCGCTCGGATAGGGAGCTTGTCATGCGAGCCGTCCAACAGTGGGGCTATGCTCTTCAATACGCCAGTGACGAACTGAAAAATGACAAGGAGCTTGTACGTGAAGCGCTTAAGCATTCGCCGCTGGCCTTTTGTCATGCGTCTCCGACTTTAAGGGCTGACTGGGAAATTGCACTTCCGGCTATTCGACATAACCCAAAAAACCTCAAATATTGTAGTTACGACATACGCGGAAACAAAGATGCTGTAATGGAAGCGATTAGATGCGAAAACATGCACAACGGCCCCAGTTTATATTATGCCTTCGCTCATCTTTGGGCAGACACAGAACTCTTGTCTGCGACAGAAAGAAAGGAAAAAGAGAAAGAAGATCAACGTGAGAGCTCTGGATTCTACCGGCGTTGAATTGCTGCTTTGTGCCCGGAGGTACTCCGTCAAGTCAGTTTTACAGATTCCGAAAGGTGGGCACAACGTGCCCACTCTACGATTTTGAGGTTTTTGTATTTTGCTTTTCATCCCCTGTGCGCCGCCTCGATCAGCTGCAAGCAAGCGGGGGTTTAGGCGAGCACTGTTCGAGTCCCGCAGTGGGGCGCGGGGTGTGCGCCCCGCCAGGTCGAGTTGCGCAGCCCCGCTTGCTTGCGGCTGATTGAGGGAACCCCGCAGGGGTGGCAAACCGGGGTCGCCTTCTTTTTGGTTACTTTTTCTTTGGCGAAGCAAGAAAAAGTGACTAGCTGCCGGGCTACCCCCGGCGGTTTTGTTTTTGAAAGATCAATGTGAACACGCAAACTGAAAATAATAAAATCGTCGAAGTTGCCGCCGCCGTGCTGCAAAAACCAGACGGCACATTCCTCCTCGCCCAACGTCCTCCCGACAAAATCTGGGCCGGTTACTGGGAATTCCCCGGCGGCAAGATCGAACCCGGCGAAACGCCTCACCACGCGTTGGTGCGTGAGCTGCGCGAGGAGCTTGGCATAGAAGTGCAAACCGCCTACCCGTGGGTGACGCGCGTGTACACCTATCCGCACGCGACGGTGAAGCTGAATTTCTTTCGCGTGACGGCGTGGAGCGGCGAGTTGCACCCGCATGAGGGGCAGCAGTTTGCCTGGCAGATAAATCCCCCCCAGCCCCCCTTAGCCGAAGGGGGGAGCGGGTATCGAGTTTCTCCAATACTGCCCGCCAATGCGCCTATCCTGCGAGCACTGTCATTGCCAACTCTGTGCGCGATCAGCAATGTGCAGGAGCTGGGCGAGGCAGAATTCCTGCACCGGCTGGAAGTTGCTCTGCACAATGGTTTACAGCTAGTGCAATTGCGCGAGAAGGATTATTCGCGCGATGCGATGCGCGCGCTGGCGCTGAAGATGTTGCCGTTGATACGGCAACATGATGCGCGTCTGATCATCAACGCCGATATCGAGCTATGCAAAGAGATCGGCGCGGATGGAGTGCAACTCACCGGTGCGCAGTTGGTAACGTTAAATGCACGTCCCGACGTGGATTGGTGCGCGGCATCCTGCCATAACGCGGAGGAGTTGCGCCGCGCGGAGGAACTGGGTTGCGATTTCGCGGTGCTGAGTCCGGTGCTGGCTACGCAGTCGCATCCGGGTGCGCCGCATCTGGGTTGGGAGAACTTTGCGGCGATCGCGGCGGGGTCGGCTATCCCTGTTTACGCGCTGGGAGGATTACAGTCTGGCGATATGGAAACTGCCTGGCAACGCGGCGCACACGGGATTGCTTTGTTACGTCAGGCCTGGCTTTCCTGATCGCCGGAATCTCGTTCGCGCTGCTCAACACGGTATTCCTCGTTCGCCCATTTGCCCAGATCGATCATCTTGCAGCGCTCGCTGCAGAACGGGCGGAAGCGGTTATTGGTATCCCACTGATGTTCCTTGCCGCAATGCGGGCAGGTGACGATAGGCGCTGCTGGTTTCATGTGAAGATGCTGCAGAAGGTTAAGTCAAACGGCACATCCTGCTCGAACAGCGCCGACTTGGCCGCATAGTTGGCCGCGATGAAGCGGATGTTGATCGCGTATTTGTTGGCACCCACTTCGGGTATGCAGGGCAGGTCCCTGCTGATCCTGACACGCAACATCTGCGCGACGCGCCCGCCCTGCATCTGCTGGAAGGTGCCCTGATGCGCGGTGAAGTGGAATATCTTGCCGTTCTCGCGCAACAGTCGCAGGATGATCTTCAACGCGGTATGCAAAGGCAACAGCGGTGCGAGCCAGGAGCGCAGATTGTCACGGCGGAAGTTGACGTCCTGTTCCTGCCAGTAGTGATAGGAGGGCAGGTCGAACTCGCAGGTACCGCCCGGCATCACCGCGCGTTGCTTGATGCCCATCAGCCATTCATTCTCGCGCAGGTGCTGCCCGACCTTGCCGGTCATCGCGAGCAGATTCACGCCAGCCGCGTCGATCTCGCCAAGGATGGCTTCCAACGCTTCCTGCGATATCTCGGGGTTGTTGTACAGCGCAGCCAGGCTGCGTTTCTGCCGCTCCAGTTCCTGCAACAGGTCGGATTTCAGATCGGCGCGGCTGATCACTTCAAGTATCTCGAACAGCGTGGATAAGGCCGCATGGTGATCCATGCTCTGGTCATGATTGGTAAAGTACGCCATGCGCGCGAACAGATCTTCGAGACGCAGCAGCGTGCGCACTTTTTCGTTCAGGGGATATTCGTAGCTGATCACGTCGTTATTGCCGGAAATGTTGTTTCAGGAAAATCAATAGCGAACGATATATTGAATAAGCCGGCATCGTCAATGGCTGTATGGTATTTTCGCGTAGTGTCGGTGCAGGGTGTCGACCTGTCCGGCCAGGTTGTCCAGACCGGACTCGTTGTGTATCACATCGTCAGCCAGCTTCAGGCGTGCGGCGCGCGGCGTTTGTTGCGCGATGATGGCGCGCACTTCCGCGGCCGTCATCCTGCTGCGTGCGGTGACACGCGCAACCTGGGTGTCTGCGCCGCAATCCACCACCAGCACGCGCTGCACCAGTTGCCGGAACGTCGGGCTTTCCGGCAGCAGCGGCACGACGATGATGATATAGGGTTTGTCCTGCAACTGCTGCAATTGCGCCTTGGCCTGTTCGAGGATCAGGGGATGCAGGATATGCTCCAGCCGTTGTTTGGCAATCGCGTCCGAAAAAATCAGCCGGCGCATTTTGGCGCGATCCAGCGCGCCGCCGGCAGTGAGGTAATCTTCGCCGAAAGCCGCGCGGATCGCGGCGTTCGCAGCACCTCCACTTTGCGTCAGGTGGTGGGAGATTGTGTCTGTGTCGATGATGCCAGCGCCATGTTCCGCGAACAGATTGGCTACCGTACTTTTGCCGCAGCCTATGCCACCCGTGAGCCCGATACAGAGTCTCATTCCAATTCTATTTCGAAGGTCAAACAAGGCGGCGACGAGTGAACGACGCAGGCAGTGCTAATAGCACGACTATAACCAGCGACTTGACCGCTTGCGGGCTTAGTCGAATGGCTAGTAGTCCCATCAGGAGTGAGCGAGGAAGCCAACGCAGTTTCACCGATGAAATAGGATTGGAATCATGGCTAGCCTAGCAGTTGCAGATATTCATGAGTCAGGGTTTGTCCCCAGAATAATGCGATCAATCCGCCACCTGCCAGATAAGGGCCGAAGGGGATCGGAATATTGCGGCCATGTTTGAGTGCCACGATCATCGTGATGCCGACTATCGCACCGACCAGCGAAGACAACAGGATGATCAGCGGCAGCATCTGCCAGCCCAGCCAGGCACCCAGCGCGGCAAGCAGTTTAAAATCGCCGTAGCCCATGCCTTCCTTGCCGGTGATGAGCTTGAACAGCCAGTACACGCTCCACAGCGTGAGATAACCGATTGCCGCACCCAAAACTGCATTGGACAGATTGGTAAAGACGCCGAACAGGTTGAACAGCAAACCCGCCCATAGCAGCGGCAGCGTGATATCGTCGGGCAGCAATTGTGTGTCGATGTCGATCGCGGTGAGTGCCAGCAACGCCCAGATCAGCAGCAAAGCACCGACTGCGGTCAATCCGAAACCGAAGTGTGCTGCCGCGTAGGCACACAGGACGCCGCTGATCGCTTCAATGATCGGATAGCGCGGCGAGATGGCAGCGCCGCAACCCTTGCACTTGCCGCGTAATAACACATAGCTGACGATGGGAATATTTTCCCATGCGCTGATGACGTGATTGCAATGCGGGCACGCCGAGCGCGGCACCACCAGGTTGTAGGGTGCCGCAGCATCGCCATCAGGATGTGTAATCTCTCCGCGCAGTTCGGCGCATTGTTGTTGCCAGCCCAGTTCCATTATTTTCGGTAAACGATGGATCACGACGTTGAGAAAACTGCCGACCATCAGGCCCAATACACCACACATGATGATGAACGCGAGCGGTGAAGTTTGGAGAAGCTGGAACAATGCAGTCATGTTGATGTTGCAGTGGGGGAGACGATGGATGAGGGCATGTTATGCCAGGGCGACTTTACCAAGAGCAAATCGAGGATCAGGCACGCACCGATCGATGCCGAGAGCGCTGCCTGACCCCTCATTAAATGACTTCGCCCATCTTGAATATCGGCAGATACATCGCGACCACCATGCCGCCTATCAACGTACCGAGGACCACCATGATGACTGGCTCCATCAGGCTGGAAATGGCCGCCACGGCATCGTCCACTTCGGCCTCATAGAAATCGGCCACCTTGCTGAGCATGGCGTCCAGCGAACCGGCCTCTTCACCGATGGCCACCATTTGCAGCACCATGCTCGGGAGCAGTTCGGTATTTTGCATCGAGACGGTCAGGCCGCTACCGGTACTGACCTCGCGCTGTATGACTTTGGTGGCATCAAAATATACCGCATTGCCCGCTGCACCAGCCACCGAATCAAGCGATTCGACCAAAGGCACGCCGGCTGCGAACATTGTGGAGAGTGTTCTGGTCCAGCGGGCGATAGTGGCTTTGCGGATCAGCTCACCAAAGATGGGCAGCTTGAGCACCAGTTTATCCATGAAGACCTGCATTTTTTTGCTGCGCTTCCAGAAATAGAAGAAGGCGTAGAAGCCGCCGCCTATCCCGCCAAAGATCAGGTACCAATAGGTTACGAACGCATCGGATATATTCATCAGCAGCACTGTTGGGGCCGGTAATTTCGCGCCAAAGCCCTCGAAAAGTTCCTTGAACGCGGGGATCACGAAAATCATGATCACCGCAGTGATCAGGAATGCCACGACGATGATGGAAATCGGATAGAACAGCGCCGATTTGATCTTGCTCTTCAGGGCCAGCGTTTTTTCCATGTAGCTTGCCAGACGTTCCAGCAGGGCATCCAGGATACCGGCGGCTTCGCCCGCGCCGATCAGGTTGCAGTACAAATCGTCGAAATACAGCGGGAATTTTTTGAATGCCTGTTGCAGGCTGCTGCCGGTTTCCACATCGGTTTTGATATCCAGCAGCAGTCGCGCCACGGAAGGATTGCTATGCCCCTTGCCCACGATGTCGAAAGCTTGCAGCAAAGGTACGCCCGCTTTCATCATGACGGCAAGTTGGCGCGTGAACAGCGTGATGTCTTTTGCGGTGATGGATTTGCCGCTTTGCTTCTGCTTCTTGATTTTTGTGACAGTGATCCCCTGCCGGCGCAGATTGGCGGAAACACTGGCCTCGCCGGCCGAGCGCATTTCGCCTTTGGCCGGCTTGCCGGTTTTGTCCTTGCCTTCCCAGGCGTAGGTAAATTCCTTCGGCTTGATTTTCTGGTCTTTTGCTGCGACAGCCATAGCGTCTCCCTAGGGTCACTCACTGAATGTTTACGGACTAATATTGGCGGGCATCATGCCGAGCTTTACGCCGCTTGTAAAGGCATGCTTTTTATTGTTTAACATTTGGCCGTGCCGGAAAAATGCGCGCCACCTTGACGATGCGGTCCTGTGTTTGAATGACTTCGATGGGATAGCCGGCGATTTTAAGGCTGGTGCCTGTTTCCGGAATGTCTTCAAGGTGGTCCAGAATCAGGCCGTTCAATGTTTTTGCGCCGTCCAGCGGCAGATGCAAGCCCAGTTTGCGGTTCAATTCACGCAGACTGCTGCTGCCTTCCAGCAGAAAACTGCCGTCTTCCTGGCGCAAGAATTTACCGGTTTGCGAAGGTGATTGCGTGGTGAATTCCCCGACAATTTCTTCGAGGATGTTCTCCAGCGTCACCAAGCCGAGCAGTTCGCCATATTCATCGACAACCAATCCCAGTCGTGTATGGCGCTCCTGAAATTGTTGCAGCTGCTTGAGCAGCGGCGTGTCGGAGGGAATAAAATAAGGCTCATTGAGTATCTCGCGCAATTGCGCCAAGTCCAGCGTCGTCTCCTGCAACAAGGCCGGTACCCGCTTGAGATGGAGGATTCCGACGATGTTGCTGGGGGTGTCGGCATAAACCGGCAGCAGCGTGTGATGACAAGTGATGATCTGTTCGCGTAACTCGCTTGCGTCGGCGTTGATATCCAGTGCCTCGATTTGATTGCGCGGAATCATCACGTCGTTCACGGTGATGCGCTCCAGGTCGACCAGGTTGAGCAGCATCTTCTGATGCTTGCGCGGCAAAAAATGCTCGGCATCGAGTACCAGTCCGCGCAATTCTTCCAGGGTGAGTTTTTGCTTGCTCTGGTCTGTCTGGATATTGATACGCAGCAGCCAAAGCAGTCCGCGCACTATCGTAGTGGCAACCAACACGACTGGATGAAACAGCGTTACCAAAGGCGATAACAGGTAGCTGGAAGGCAGCGCGACCCGTTCCGGGTGGCTGGCAGCGATGATCTTCGGCATGATTTCGCTGAATACCAGGATCACAAATGCGATAACGAGCGTGCCTATCAGCATGGCCAGTTCGTTATGGCCGAACAGGCGCAGGATGATGATTTCGCTCAGTGCGGCAGCAGCCACATTGAGCAGGGTATTGCCGAGCAGGATGGAGCCGAGTAGCTTGTCTACTTTGCCCAACAGACGTGAGGTCAGCTTGGCGCTCTTGTTGCCTTTGCGCACCAGATGATTGAGGCGGTGGCGGTTGATTGCCATCATGCTGGTTTCGGAGCCGGAAAAGAACGCGCTGCAAATCAGCAGCAACAGCAAGATACCGAACAGCGCGCCCAAAGAGGTGTCGTCCAAAGTGATACCCTAGTCGTTTTGAAAATTGGGATTCCTGCGGAGGGAATAGTGTGCGAGCACTTGGCCGGTGTCAAGCCGTGCGGCGGTAACTCAAAACCATCAGCAATACGCCGGCAACCACCATCGGCAAGCTCAACCATTGTCCCATGCTCATACCCAATGACAACAGGCCGAGGAAATCATCCGGCTCGCGGGTAAATTCCACAATAAAACGGAAACTGCCATAGCCGATCAGGAACAGTCCGGATACAGCGCCTGTGGGACGCGGCTTGCGTGCATACAGCCACAGCAGTGCGAACAGCAATATCCCCTCCAGTGCGAACTCATAGAGCTGGGAAGGGTGGCGTGGCAGGTTATCCACTTTGGGGAAGATCATCGCCCATGGCACATCTGTGGGCCTTCCCCACAATTCACCGTTGATGAAATTGCCGAGGCGGCCAAACGCCAGGCCGGGTGGTACCAGCGGAGCGATGAAATCGGTTATTTGCAGCCAGCGCAGTTGCTGTTTGTGCCCGAACCACACCATTGCTACCAGTACGCCGAGAAAGCCGCCGTGAAATGACATGCCGCCCTGCCATACCGCAAGAATTTCCAGCGGATGAGAGGAGTAATAGCCGGCCTTGTAAAACAGCACATAGCCCAATCGCCCGCCCAGAATAACGCCGAGTACCCCATAGAACAGCAGATCATCCAGAAGTTTGGCATTGATCTGCGGATTGTTTAATGTGGCGATGCGTTTGCGGCCCAGCCACAGGAAGGCCATAAAACCGGCAAGGTACATCAATCCATACCAATGTATGGCAAGCGGACCGAGATGCAGGGCGACAGGATCGAATTGCGGATGAACAAGCATGGACTAATCGGGTAAAATCAAAACGCCGATTATACGGACATCTGCACAGACCGTCGCGAGCGACGAACAAACTGAAATAAAGGTTGCGGAAAATTAGCTCCCACACTTATTAAGAGAGAACACACACATGATCGCAGTACAGCAATTGAACATGCAATTCGGCATCAAGGGACAATTGGAATTCCGCGAAGATATCAGCGGCCTGATCGTTGCGGAAATCAGCAACCAGCAGGCAAGCGCATCGTTATGTTTGCAGGGTGCGCATCTGATGACCTGGAAGCCCAGAAGCCAGGCCATGCCCGTTATCTGGCTGTCGCGCGATGCCAAACTGGCAGCGGGGAAATCCATACGCGGGGGTGCGCCGGTGTGCTGGCCGTGGTTCGGCCCGCATGCATCCGAACCGGCTTTTCCGGGGCACGGCTATGCGCGTACCGTTCCCTGGGAAGTGGTAGAGTCGGGTACGGAACCTGGCGGTGAAACGCGCCTGACACTGCGTCTGACAGACAGCGAGAAAACGCGCGCGCAGTGGCCGCATGATTGCACACTGGATCTGACCGTGATCGTCGGCGAGACGCTACGCATGTTGTTGTCCACGAAAAATACCGGGGCATCTGACTTCGTTATCGGCGAAGCATTGCATACCTATTTTCAGATCGGCGACATCGGCGCGGTACGCGTCATTGGTTTGGCAGGCTGCGATTACTGGGACAAAGTCGGGGGTTCCACACTCAGGAAGCAGGATGGGGCAATCAGTTTCTCGGGTGAGACCGATCGCGTTTATATCAACACCGCTGCGAAGTGCGTGATTGAGGACGAAAGGCTGAAGCGTCGTATTCATGTTGCCAAATCCGGCAGTCTTTCTACCGTGGTGTGGACCCCATGGACGGAAAAGGCCAGCAAGATGGGCGATATGGGCCAGCCGGACGGCTGGCGCGAGATGGTGTGTGTGGAGTCGGTGAATGCAATGGAGAATGTCGTAAAAGTTGCGGCGGGAGCCAAGCATACGATGACGGTCGAATATCGTGCGGAGCTTATATAACTTCTAACCGTCTGGGGCCTATCCTTTCAAGGTATACCAGTGTCAACGTATGTTGCGAAGGCTGCGTTATTGGTCTTGCCCCCTGAGTACAGTTGGTCGGGAAGGCGAGAAAGTTGTTTGTAATCCATAAGGGGAGGCAAAACCTCCACATCGTTTCAGACACTTTAATTCAGAAATGGAGAGAATATGAAGTCTATTATCGTAAGCATGATTGCAGCAGCAGGATTGATGGTTGCAGGCAGCGCAATGGCAACCGACATGCCAGAACTGGCGAAGAAGAGCGGCTGCACCGCTTGCCACACTGTCGAAAAGAAATTGGTTGGCCCGGCCTGGAGAGATGTTTCCAGGGCTTACAATAAAGTGGGCGCAACAGGCACTGCTGTTGATCCTGCGGTTTATAAGGTCACGCAAAAGGTCGCTGACATCCTGAAGGAGCATGGCAAAGCTTCTCCTGAGGCATGGCTGGAAGAAAAAGTAGCCAAGGGCGGCAAAGGTAACTGGTTTGACAACACAGCTATGATTGCTAACGCGCCCAAGGTTAGTGAAGCAGACATCAAGACACTGGTCGGATTCATTCTTGGATTGGAGAAATAAGTCGGGAGCAATCCCCAAAAAAAGCCGGCGCGAGCCGGCTTTTTTATTGCTCATCGTGCGGGAGATGTGTTATTGATTGACAGCCAAAGGGTCACAAAGCTGGGGGAAATAGTCGGCAAGGCCATCAATGGCTTGGTCGAATAGCTATGCAAAGCTGGAGGAGTTGTTTAAAATTGTAAGCGGAGGCAAAACCTTCGCATCAGTTTCAGTTACTTTAAATTAAAAAAACGGAGAGCAAATTGAAGTCTATTATCGTAAGCATGATCGCAGCAGCAGGATTGATGGTTGCAGGTAGCGCAATGGCAACTGACATGCCTGAATTGGCAAAGAAGAGCGGTTGCACCGCTTGCCACGCCATTGACCATAAAGTGGTTGGCCCGGCTTGGATGGACGTTTCCAAAGCCTATAACAGCAACGGCGAAACATATACTGGCAAAAAAGTAGCCGACATCCTGAAGGACCACGGCGCCAAAGTACCTGAAGATTGGCTGTTGCAAAAAGTGGCTAAGGGCGGAACAGGTAACTGGGGTACCGCATCCATGATCGCCAACTCACCCAAGGTCTCCGATGCAGATATCAAGACACTGGTTGAGTTTGTCTTGGGTCTGGCCAAGTAAGTCAAGCAAGGCAAGGAGCAATCCTCGAAAAGCCGGCGTAAGCCGGCTTTTTTGTTGCCTGTTACAAAATTCAACTGGGGGTAAGCAACCATATGCTTGAACCAGACGGCAATTCAGGGTCTAATGGTCGTCAACGATAGTTTGGATGGCGGCGTTATTAAGATTTACTGTAAAGAATACCTGATGTCAGAAAAGCGGTTGGCTGAGGTTGGTCTGACGGATGTATCCGGCCTTTGGCTGGTATTTTTAATATTTAGTCCCTGGGACTACGCAACACTAGGGTAAGGTTGCCAAATAAATTTTGAAGCGAAATCCTCTTAAATTTGTTCATGTATCTAAATCATCAATGGAGAGAAGTATGAAATTTATCGTTGTAAGCATGACCGCAACAGTGGGCTTGATAGTCGCAAGTAGTGCCGCAATGGCAATCGATATGCCTGACTTGGCCAAAAAGCTGAATTGCACCCTCTGTCATGACATCGACAGAAAGATGATAGGCCCTGCCTGGAAAGATGTTGCAAAAAAATACCACGGCCAAACCAAATATACCTACAGCGGCACGGAATATCCCTTGACCGAAGGATTGGTGATGAAGGTGTCCAAGGGCGGTTCGGGTAACTGGGGCTTGATGCTTATGCCGCCTAACGATCAAGCCGGTTCGAAAAAAGCGGAGATGACGGAACTGGTCAATTTTATACAAAGCCTAGCGGATAAGTAGGCCCGTGATGCATCCCGGAAAAAGCCGACATCGGTCGGCTTTTTTGTATTTTGCGCTTCTGTTATGAATTGACAATCGATACACCGCCTCAGCATAATCCACGCATGCACACCAAGGGATTAACCATGCCACTTCACTCCGTTCGCTCACTCTTGCCTGCAGTCATTGTACTTGCATTGATGGGATGTGATAAATCAGCCACGACTGACCAAAATACATCAGGTGATGTGGTTGTGCGCATCGGGGCATCGGCACCGTTGACCGGCCCGCAAGCTCATCTGGGCAAGGATAATGAGAATGGCACGCGCATGGCGATAGATGACGCTAACGCCAAGGGCGTCATGATTGGCGGGCGCAAGGCGCGCTTTGAGCTGATCAGCGAAGATGATCAGGCGGATCCCAAAACCGCGACCATCGTTGCACAGAAGCTGGTGGATAATAAAGTCAGCGGCGTTATCGGCCACATGAACTCCGGTACCAGCATCCCCGCTTCGAAAATATACAATGATAACGGCATCGTGCAGATTTCCCCTTCTGCCACTGCAGTGAATTACACCGCGCAGGGTTTCAAGACGACGTTCCGCGTGATGGCAAATGATGCGCAGCAAGGCCATGTGCTGGGTGAGTTTGCGACGAAAAATCTGGCGGCGAAAAATATCGCTGTGATTGATGACCGTACCGCATACGGTCAGGGACTCGCGGATGAGTTCATTAAAGCCGCGCAAGCCAATGGCGCACAGATCGTCGCGCACGAATACACCAACGACAAGGCGATGGACTTTACCGCAGTGCTGACAGCGATCAAAGGCAGGAAACCCGACCTGCTGTTCTATGGCGGGATGGTTCCCCAGGGCGGGCCGATGGCCAAGCAGGTCAAGGCGCTTGCGCTTAACCTGAAATTCATGACCGGTGACGGCGGCTATACGCCGGAATTCATTACGCTGGCAGGCGATGCTGCGGAAGGCGCTTATGCTTCGTTGCCGGGTGTGCCGCTGGACAAGATGCCGGGCGGCAAGGAATTTGAAAAGCGCTTCGTCGCCAAGTATGGCGCTATCCAGTTGTATGCGCCCTATTGCTACGATGCGGTGAACATCATGATCGCCGCGATGCAGAAGGCTGGTTCGGTAGACCCGGTAAAATATTTACCCGCACTCGTCGGTACTTCATACGATGGGGTGACAGCGAAAATACAGTTCGATGAAAAAGGTGATCTGCAGGGTGGTGCAATCACTGTCTATCAAGTGCAGGGCGGCAAGTGGCAGCCGCTGGAAACGCTGGGCGCTATCGCACCGGCCGCCCACTGATGCACATCTGACGCATTAACTTAAACGACACGTCCGCGTGTCGTTTTTGTTTACTCACTATGGAAATCTTCTTACAACAAATCGTCAATGGCTTGGTGCAAGGCAGCGTCTATGCGCTGGTCGCGCTGGGTTATACGATGGTGTACGGCATCCTCGGCCTGATCAATTTTGCGCATGGCGAAGTGGTGATGATAGGCGCGATGCTGGCACTTTCTTCACTGACCGCAATGCTGGGCTGGGGTGTTCCGCCGCTGCTGGCAGTGCTGCTCAGCATGGTGCTGGCCATGCTGGGTTGCATGGTGCTCGGCTACAGCATAGAGCGCATCGCTTACCGCCCATTGCGTCATGCTCCGCGCCTCGCCCCGTTGATCACCGCGATCGGCGTATCCATCGTGTTGCAGAATCTGGCGATGATGATCTGGGGTCGCGAGTATCACTCCTTTCCGCAACTGATTGCCAATAATACGCATACTGTCGGTGGCGCAATCATCAACGATATCCAGATCATCATTTTCATTCTGGCATTGGCGATCATGGCGGGGTTGATGGTGGTCGTACATCGCACCCGGCTGGGACGCGCGATGCGCGCGGTGGCCGAGGATCAGCATGCCGCGCAACTGATGGGCGTGGACATCAACCGCGTGATTTCGATCACCTTCATGCTCGGTTCGGCGATGGCCGCGATCGCCGGAGTGATGGTCAGCGCCAATTACGGATTGGCACATTACTACATGGGTTTTCTGCTTGGCCTGAAAGCCTTTACCGCTGCGGTGTTGGGCGGTATCGGCAACCTGCGCGGCGCGATGCTGGGCGGATTGCTGCTCGGTCTGATCGAAAGTCTGGGCGCGGGTTATATCGGCGACATCACTGGTGGATTCCTTGGTAGTAATTATCAGGATGTGTTCGCTTTCTTCGTACTGATTACGGTATTGGTTTTCAGACCTTCAGGATTGCTGGGAGAACGCATTGCGGAACGCGCCTAAAAACCTGACGCTCTGGTTGCTGTTCGCCGTATTGCTGCTGTTACCATTTATCACCGATGCGCTGCTCGGACGTGGCTGGGTGCGCATTGTCGATTTCGCGATGCTCTATATCATGCTGGCACTCGGGCTGAACATCGTGGTCGGTTATGCGGGCTTGCTGGATCTGGGTTACATCGCGTTTTTCGCAGTGGGCGCGTATTGCTATGCGCTGGCCGGTTCGCCCCATCTGGCACAGGCATTTCCGATTGCATTTCCCGACGGTGTGCATTTATCTTTCTGGATCGTGCTGCCGATGGCCGCTTTGCTTGCCGGTTTCTTCGGCGTGCTGCTCGGCGCGCCGACATTGCGCCTGCGCGGCGATTACCTTGCTATCGTCACACTGGGTTTCGGCGAAATCATCCGCATCTTTTTGAACAACCTCAACGCGCCGATCAACCTGACCAATGGCCCGCAAGGCATCAGCCGCATCGATCCGGTCAGTGTTGCGAACGTCTCGCTGAATTTCACGCAGAAAATATTCGGCATTGAGTTGCCTTCGGTGCATCTGTATTTTTATTTGTTCCTGGCGTTCACCGCGCTGGTGGTGTTCGTTTCACAGCGGCTGGAAAAATCGCGCATCGGCAGAGCCTGGATGGCGATACGCGAAGACGAGATTGCTGCCTCCGCGATGGGCATCAACACGCGCAACCTCAGGCTGCTGGCGTTCGCGATGGGCGCGATGTTCGGCGGCGCGTCGGGCGCGCTGTTCGCCGGTTTCCAGGGATTCATCAGCCCGGAAAGTTTCAGCCTGATGGAATCCATCATGGTGTTGTGCATGGTCGTGCTGGGCGGCATGGGCAACATCGCGGGCGTGATCCTCGGCGGCATATTGCTCGCGATATTGCCCGAGGTGTTGCGTCACAGCGTCGTGCCGATGCAACAGGCATTGTTCGGCAAGGTGCTGGTCGACCCGGAAAGTTTGCGCATGCTGTTGTTCGGCACTGCGCTGATCGTGATGATGCTGTATCGCCCGGCCGGTTTGTTGCCATCGCGCGTACGCCGCCGTGAACTGGATACCGATGAGGCTGTGGAGAGAGTATGACAGGCACCGGCGCTTTGCTGCAATTCACCTCGATCGGTAAACAGTTCGGCGGCTTAAGCGCGCTGTCTGATGTGTCGCTGCACATCCAGCGCGGCGAGATCTACGGCCTGATCGGCCCGAATGGCGCGGGCAAGACTACGCTATTCAATGTGCTTACCGGCTTGTATCAGCCGAGCGTCGGCGAATTCCGTTTCAACGGTACGCGCTACCAGGCAGGCAAACCGCATGTGCTGGCGCAAGCTGGAATTGCGCGCACCTTTCAGAACATCCGTCTGTTTGCCAATCTCACCGCGCTGGAAAATGTGATGATAGGCCGCCACGTGCGCACCCGCGCAGGTGTGTTTGGCGCGTTGCTGCGCAATCGGGTTACGCGCAATGAAGAACAGGCCATTGCCGAACGCGCGCGCGAACTGCTGCATTACGTGGGCATCGACAAGCCCGCACAGACGCTGGCCAAACACCTGTCCTATGGTGAACAGCGCCGGCTGGAAATCGCCCGCGCACTGGCGACAGATCCATTGTTGTTGGCGCTCGACGAACCCGCCGCAGGCATGAATGCCACCGAAACGGAAAGCCTCAAGACGCTGTTGCAAATCATACGCAGCAGCGGCATCACCGTGCTGCTGATCGAACACGATGTGAAACTCATCATGGGCTTGTGCGACCGCGTGGCAGTGCTGGACTATGGCAGGAAGATCGCCGAAGGCGTGCCGGAACGGGTGCGCAACGATCCAGCAGTAATTGCCGCCTATCTTGGAGGCGAGGATGAATAACCCATTACTCGAAGTTCGTGACCTCAAGGTCGCCTACGGCGGCATCCATGCCATCAAAGGCATAGACCTGCATGTCGCACCGGGCGAAC
The DNA here is from genome assembly GCA_903858965.1 of uncultured Nitrosomonadales bacterium. Taxonomy (GTDB): domain Bacteria; phylum Pseudomonadota; class Gammaproteobacteria; order Burkholderiales; family Gallionellaceae; genus Gallionella. The sequence continues at coordinate 15,604 of CAIOKY010000076.1, forward strand.
TGGTCGCGCTGATAGGCAGCAATGGCGCGGGCAAGACCACCACGCTGAAAACACTGGCGGGCCTGCTCCATCCGGCCGGAGGACAAATCAAATATGACGGCAACAGCCTGCACGATGTCGCGGCACATCAGCGCGCCGCGATGGGCATCGCGCTGGTGCCGGAAGGGCGCGGCGTGTTCGCGCGCATGACCGTCGCGGAGAATCTGCTGATGGGCGCATACAGCCGCGGCGATAAAAAAGAAATCGCCGCCGATGTGGCACACATGTATGAATTATTTCCTCGTCTCGCCGAACGCAAAGACCAGTTGGCCGGCACGCTCTCCGGCGGTGAACAGCAAATGGTCGCGATGGCACGCGCGCTGATGAGCCGACCGCGTCTGCTGATGCTGGACGAACCCAGCATGGGACTCGCACCGCTGATGGTGAAAAAGATATTCGAGACCATACGCGAGATATCGGCACTCGGCATGAGCATCCTGCTGGTGGAGCAAAACGCCAGGCTCGCTCTGCAAGTCGCGCAACGCGGCTACGTGATGGAAAGCGGTGCGATCACCTTGTCGGGTGCGGCCAGTGAACTGCTGGGTAGTGATGCCGTACAGCGCGCGTATCTGGGCGCTTAGCCGGACATGAATTTGCAAGGTGAATAACAAATGACTGAACAAAATTTTCAGGGTATCGAGCTATTGCCGGAAACTGCAGCCATCAAGCAACTTTTTATTCTGTTGCATGGTGTGGGCGCACGCGCATCTGATCTTGTGCCACTAGCCAATAAACTGCGTGAAATCTATCCGGATGCGGCGTTCCTGCTTCCGGAAGGTACTGCGCCATTTGATGGTGGCGGTCACGGTCGGCAATGGTTCTCGATCAGCGGAGTGACCGAAGAAAATCGCGTAACGCGTGTTGCCGCCGCCATTTCTGCTTTGCATGCCATCGTGCGACAGGCTCAGGATCGTTTCGGAATCTTGCAGTCCGATACTGCGCTGGTCGGTTTCTCCCAGGGCGCGATCATGGCGCTGGAATTCAGCGTGGTTCATGATGGCCATGTCGGCAGAGTGCTGGCATTTTCCGGACGGTTTGCGAAGCTTCCCGACAAAGCGCCCGAGTTAACCACTTTGCATCTGTTGCACGGAGAAGATGACCCGGTGATTCCGGTCAATCATGCGTATGCTGCCTATGAAAGAATAATGGATTTGAATGGCGATGCCACACTGGATGTCGCATCATCCGTCGGCCACGAAATACATGCCGCGCTAACCGACCGTGCTATTTATCGCATGCAGACATGCATTCCGCTGCGCAGCTGGAAGCGCGCGTTGGATAGTGCATAGCAATCGTCAGGCAGTAACCCCGAACAAAGCGCCGATACCCGCGGTCAGCGCCATGGCCAGCGCACCCCAAAAAGTCACGCGTATCGCGGCAATCATCACGGAAGCGCCGCCGACACGTGCAGACAGCGAGCCCAGCAGCGCGAGAAATATCAGCGAGCTTACCGATACTGCCCACATGAGTGCGGACGCAGGCACCAAAAGAACAACGATCAGAGGCAGCGCGGCGCCGACTGAAAAAGTGCCGGCCGACGCAAGCGCAGCTTGAACCGGCCGCGCGGTCAGTGTTTCGGATATGCCCAGCTCGTCACGCGCGTGTGCGCCAAGCGCGTCATGCTTCATCAACTGGTTGGCAACCTCGGTGGCGAGTTTTTTATCAAGTCCGCGCCCGACATAGATAGCCGCCAATTCCTCGTGCTCGTGCTTGGGGTCAGTCGCCAGCTCTTTGCGTTCTTTATCCAGATCGGCATTTTCGGTATCGGCTTGCGAACTCACCGATACATATTCGCCTGCCGCCATTGACATCGCGCCCGCCACCAAGCCCGCAACGCCCGCGATCAAAATACTTTTTGAGGTTGCGCCCGCCGCCGCCACACCCAGGATCAGGCTGGCGGTGGAAACAATACCGTCGTTTGCGCCAAGCACAGCCGCGCGCAGCCAACCGATGCGGTGTGTCCTGTGTCGTTCGATGTGTCTCATAAATTCATTCTATAGGTAAAAACGGAACTGAGCTGACTTTGCTCGCTCACGCCAGTTGCCACCCATGGGCTGCTAACGACACTAAGCAGTTATAGCGAAAGCTAGAAAGCAAAACATCAATGAAAAAGTTGTGGGGCGGGAGTCGCGTAGCGGTAAAGCGTCCCACACGAGCACCTTGTTAGGTGATTATATTTTATTGAATGAACTAATAACCTTTATGTCCTCTAATAGTTTTGGGTTACATGTATACTCAAATTCCTGCATTTGATGAGCGCTATGTGTATTTGGTGGGGAAAGTATTGCATGCTTTGGTGCATACGCTCTTAGTAATACTCCACCAGATTCTATTGCGTTCAGCCCACTTGCAAACATCCTTGCAACGCTCTCTTCTGGAGTCCAGCAAAAACCTAATTTGTTTTCATCAAAAAGAAATTTGCACTCCCCTCTATATAAGACTAAACCATCGCCCTCATATCTTGGCAATACTCTCATCAAAACTGAAAGGACTAGATCATCATTTGCCACTTTTCTCCTTAAGTGGCCACCATTCACTGTCCATAGAGTGTGAATCCGATCTTTGTCGAATGATAATAAGTCTACATTTCTCCGAAGATAATCGAACACTTTAGGCCATACAAAATCTTTCTCCTTGTGATTATATTCACCTTCGCAAAATTTTCTGGCAAGTTTTTCAATTCTATCCATATTCACTCTGGAGCGTTGCTTATTCACCTAATGTAAATGCAGACTCCAATGTACTGGAGTCGAATTGTTTTGCCTATCTACTTTCGTATGTTGGGCAACATGTTGCCCAACATACGGGTTTACGGTTTCGGATTTCAGCTTTTCTTCCCCTGTGCGCTGCCGAGTAGCGCAGGCTGGTCAGGGGATGTCGGCGAGGACTGTTTGAGCACATAGTGCGAGTTCCGCAGCCGCCTGACCAGTCGAGCAACACAGGGAACCGCATAGCGGCGGCAAACCGGGGTCACTTTTTCTTTGGTTACTTTATTTTGGCGAAGCAAAAGAAAGTGACTAGCCGCCGGTCTACCACCGGCGGTTTTGATTGTTGGGTATCGTTACGCTCAACCCAACCTACATATGCTACTCGCCCCACTGTGCCATCAGCTTGCGGTCTCGTCTGCTTTCCGTCAAGCGCAACATGAACGCGCAATCCTCGCGATGTATCGTGATGCCGCGGTCGCGTGTGACGTAGCCGACGATCGTATCGCCCGTTACCGGATTGCAGCATTTGGCGATGCGGGTCATCAGGTTGTTCACGCCGCCGACGGTGATGTCTGCTTTTGAGGTGCGGCCAGCAACAGGCTTGAAGACCTTTTGTTTGGCGGCTTCTATCACCTTGGTCGGCAGCTCTTCCTGAATGGCAACAGCGATGCGACGTTGCGTGATCTCGTTGCGTCCGATGGCGGCAAGGAAATCTTCGAGCTTGTTGAAATGCAAGCGCTGCGCGAGTTTTTCCTGGTTGATAGCCGTGATGCCGAGGCGGTGCAGTTCGCGATCCAATTGTGTCCTGCCCTGTGCGACGCTTTCGTCGAAGTTCTGGCTCTTGAACCACGCGCGCACCTTGGCGCGGATGCGCGCGCTTTGCAGGAAGCCGAGCGACGGGTTGATCCAGTCGCGGCTGGGCCCGCCCTGTTTGACGGTGAGAATTTCCACGCGCTGTCCATTCTGCAATTTGTAGTTGAGCGGGACGATGTTGCCGTCCACCTTGGCGCCGCGCGTGCGGTGTCCCAGGTCGGTATGCAATGTGTAGGCGAATTCCACCGGGGTCGCGCCTTTGGACAGGGCGATCACTTTACCCTGCGGCGTGAGCACGTAAACTTGGTCATGGAACAATTCATTCTTGAATTGTTCCTGCAGGTCACCCTTGTCGACCAGGTCTTCTTTCCATTCCAGTAGCTGGCGCAGCCAGGCGATCTTCTCGTCGAATCGGGTATCCGATTTCACGCCTTCCTTGTAGCGCCAGTGCGCGGCGACGCCGAGTTCGGAATGCTGGTGCATCTCGCGGGTGCGTATCTGCACCTCGAGCGCGAGGCCGCGCGGGCCGACCACCGCGGTGTGCAGCGAGCGGTAATTGTTGCTCTTGGGATGCGCGATGTAATCGTCGAATTCGCTTTCGATCGGCGGCCACAATTCATGCACGAGCCCGAGCGCGGTGTAGCAACCCCTGATGCCGTCAATCAGATTATCGTCAATCAAAATTCTTACTGCACGCACATCGTAGAGTTCGCTGAACTCGACATGCTTGCGTTTCATCTTGTTGATGATGCTGTAGATGTGCTTGGGACGGCCGGTGACTTCGGCGGGGATACCTGCCTGGCTCAATATCTGTTGTAATCGGGATACAACATCGGCGATATATTGCTCGCGATCTGTCCTGCGCTCGTCCAGCAGCTTGGCAACTTTTTTATACAACGCCGGTTCCAGATAGCGCACCGATAAATCTTCCAGTTCCCATTTGAGTTGCCATACGCCGAGGCGATTGGCCAGCGGCGCAAAGATACTGCGGGTTTGCTGCGCGATCAGTTTTTGTTGATCTGGATCGGCGCCGGAAAGGTGGCGCATAGTCTGGGTGCGCTCGGCCAGTTTTATCAATACCACGCGGATGTCTTCCACCATAGACAGCAGCATCTTGCGCAGACTTTCTATTTGCTGCGCAGCTTCGTCCTTGTTCTTTTTGTTCTGGCTGGGCATCTCGCTGAATTGCTCGATCTGTTCCATGCGTGAAATGCCTTCGACCAGCATTTTCACGTTGCGGCCGAAATGTTCTTCGATCTGTTCCGGCCAATCAGCCAGATATTCAGGTACAGCGTGCAGGATAGTGGCGACGATGGTTTCATAATCGAGGTGCATACCAACCAGGATAGCGGCCGAGCCCAGCGCGTGCTGCAACAGCGGTGCGCCAGTCAGTTCGACTTTCCCATCGTATAGGGGTTTGGCGAATGCACAGGCATCGCGTACCACTTCGATTTCTGCGGGAGCAAAAATCTTTGTGGCGATATCAAGCAGGGAGAGTGTACTCTCGGACGATGCCGAAGATTCTTTAGGGGTAGAAGCCATGGCGCATTATTACATTGATGCGCGAGCCAGATAAGATGTCCGGAGCAAATGGAGGGAGATCATCCCCCGGTATTATTGGGACGGTGAGGGCGGAGGTGCACTGTCCTTCATTTTGTTTTCAATATCGGCCAGCGTTTCCTGTGCGACCTGTGCAAGCGGCCCACCCAGACTGACTGCCCGCCGCGCTGCCTCCAGCGCTTCCTGATAACGCGCTTGGTCTAACAGGGTTTGCGCCAGATTGTTCAGGGCGGCGACTGAGTCGGGATGGTCCTGTGCGGCTTGGCGAAAAACTGTCTCGGCTTGATGCAAGTCATGCAAGCGATATGCGACATTGCCGACGCCGATTTGCGCGGACAGATTGCCGGGCCAGCGATTCAATGCGGCGATGTATGTACTTTGTACGCTTGCCGAATCGCCGATCTTCTCGAGTGCGCTGACTGCGGCGATGAAAGAGTTTTCCTCTGCGGTTACCGGAATCTTGCCCGGAGGCGATGTGACCATCGCCCAATAACCGCTGCGCGCCCAGGTATATTCTCCAGAGACTTTTGTTTGGACGATATTGTAATACTCTTCTGCCTTCATCAGCGATGTCTTTTCAATGTAAGATGCATCACGTAAAGACTGAACGAACTCAGTCCGAATTGAGCCGATGATATTTTCGTGTGAAGAGGGATCACAGTTCATGATGTTGAGCATGGCGTGGATATTTTGACCATCGCCCTTTACAGTTTCCTCTTCAAGGTTCGCATAAGTTGTGCCTATGAGCATGGCCACCTTAGCGTGGCTGCTACCACAGGAATTCTGCGATGACACGTTCGAGGTGACTGCTGTCGTGCCCAAATCCCAAATAACATTTGAAATCGCCGCTGCCCAGCCAGTATCAGTAAAAATCATGGCGCCGATACCGCAATCAGTCCAAGGATTCAAAACCTTTGAGTTGGCTTTTGTTTCATCGGCGGCAGAGCAAAGCGTTGGTATGGCGGCCAGCAAGTAGAAGAAAATTACAGCGGTAATTCTATTAATTTGCGTCATGAACACATCTCCCTGTGATTAGCTTATGGGCACCTCTAAAAATTGCTTACGAATTCACCTTTTTGTCAGATGGAGGATGTTGGATGGATTCGCAGAGGCTGTAAATGTTGCATCTGCCTTAC
>CAIOKY010000077.1 GCA_903858965.1 uncultured Nitrosomonadales bacterium
GAGGCCTTCTTGCTGGTCATCGCTCTGGCCTGGGGTTTTCAAGCTGCCGAGCGCACGCGCGACTGGCGCAGCTTTGAGGCGCTGGTCGAGGTCGATTTACGGGCTTTCCCAGGGTACTACATGCCGGCTATGTATAAAATCCTTAACGTCCAGTTGAAACACGGACTGTACCTTGATGCCGCCGAGACAGCCAAAAGCATCTCAGATCCCGGGTTCAGAAATATCATGCTCCAGCTGGTCGAGGTTGATTATGCGACGGCCAATGCCGCCGGCGGCAATCCGCAACAAGTGATGGCGCAACTTTCCAAATTGGAATTCGAGCTTGGGCAACCACCTGCCCAGGCCATGTGGAATTCTCCTGTCAATCACTTATACAGAAGAGGACTCGAAGTGCTCGGCATCGAATGGGAGGATATGGAGGAACATTTTCCCGATCTGGTGGCGCTATACAAGCTTGGGTTAGCAGCACCCGCCGGGCAACAGATGAAACAGTAGTTTTGCGGTCTGTGTTGCGATAGATTTTATGCGTGGATATTTTGCTAGAGGGCAGATTGCAATTGAGCGATGACTTTCTGTTGCGCCTCATCGATGCCCACCCACAAAGGCAGCCGTAGCAATCGATCCGCCAGATCGTCGGTATGCCGTAATTCGCCACTGCTGCGGCCATATTTTTTCCCGGCCGGGGAACTGTGTAGCGGCACATAGTGAAACACCGCATTCACGCCCTGCTCTTTCAGTTGCGCGATCACCCTCGTGCGCTTTTCCAATGACTCCAGCAGGATGTAATACATGTGTGCATTGTGCCGGCAGCCTTCCGGAATGATGGGGCGGCGTAATTTGCCGGCAACTTCCAATGGAGCCAATGCTTCATGATAGCGACGCCAGATATCCAAACGTTTTTGCGTAATGTTCTGGGCTTCTTCCATCTGCGCCCACAGGAACGCTGCGATCACCTCACCGGGCAAATAGGAAGACCCGATATCCACCCAGGTATATTTGTCTATCTGGCCGCGAAAGAACTGGCTGCGGTTGGTGCCCTTCTCGCGGATGATCTCGGCCCGTTCGGCAAAGCGATCATCGTTGACCAGCAACGCACCGCCTTCTCCGGAGATGATGTTTTTGGTTTCATGGAAGGAATAGGCACCGAGGTGCCCGACCGCACCCAGCGACTTGCCCTTGTAAGTGGACATGACAGCCTGCGCAGCATCCTCGATGACCAACAACTTATGACGCTGCGCGATGTCCATGATGGCGTCCATTTCGCAAGCCACGCCTGCGTAATGTACCGGTACGATCGCTTTGGTGCGCGGCGTGATGGCTGCCTCGATCCCGGTCTCGTCAATGTTGAGCGTATCCGGACGGATGTCCACAAACACCGGCACTCCGCCGCGCAGCACGAAGGCATTGGCGGTGGAAACAAATGTATAGGATGGCATGATCACTTCATCGCCGGGCTGGATATCCGCGAGCATCGCTGCCATATCAAGCGATGCCGTGCATGAATGGGTGAGGAGCGCCTTGTGCGCACCGGTGCGCGCTTCCAGCCATGCGTGGCATTTTTTTGTGAACATGCCGTCACCGGCAAGGTGACCGTTGGTATGAGCTTGCGCGATGTACCAAAGCTCGCGGCCTGTCATGTAGGGTTTGTTAAATGGAATAGTATCCATGATTTTATCGTCCCAACAATATTGTAAAAATTAAACCATCATACATTTTCATTGGCTCGCCTCGCATTGTATCTGCTGAACCGTTAGCGAAGGTGTCTGGTACGCTATGATCGAGTGCAATTGGCCGTTTAGGTGTTCTCCGCAGTAAATGCGCAGCATTTCGATGCGCTCAGGTGACGCAATGATCGGTATCCCGGATGTTGTTCGTAATTTTTCCAACATACCACGGCCAGCCTGTTGTTCGGCACTAGCCACGGAGAACGGTGCGGGCGTAAGTGAATCCAGACCATAAAACCTAATCTTGCGGGTATCAGGATCGTTGGCCAATACCGGGAAAGCAGATTCGAACTGGAAGTTTTCTCCCCAACTGACAATAGGTCCGACTGGGAGTCCCTGCATATCGTTCTGAACTTGTTGCGTCCATTGCTTGGCAGCCCATGCATCCGGCATGACTAGATAAGCGTTCCCAGCGCATGTTGCACAGAGCGTTAGTACGGCTATCCATCGCCGGATTTTGTACTGCACTTGTCCGAATATCAGGGGTGCGGCGAGCAACAGGCTCATCAAGGGCACATACACCCGCAATATGCCGGGACGCCCCATTACACCGATGACGAATATAGCAGCCAAACAAAATATCCAGGAAAACAGCACTGGCCATCCGGGCTTCAACACCAGCAGCAGGATGCCCGATAAAAATAATGGCAACAACACAATGTCGAATGGCATTTCCATCGCCATCATACCGGATTCGATATTCCCTTCTTGCATGGACAGTGGGCCGAGTTCGGCCAGCATCGCATTCAGGGATTTCGGATTGGCAATCTGCGGGTCGACAAAGAACCAATCGCTAACCAGGTCGGCATCGTTTTGCGAGTAATGATAATGATCGAATATCTCGGGGTGTTGTTCCAGATACCAACTCGCACCGTAGTCGGTGAAAGGTATGCGTGCTGAATTCAATTCCTTAAAATGCTGCCACCCCGGCCCATTGTATGACAAGCCATCAAAAACTGCCGCCGACACCATCGCCGCGCCCAGAAGAATGAATGCGATCTGCATCTTCCGCTGCTGCCGTAATACGCGCCACGGCAGCAAAGGTAATGCCACCCCAAGCACCAGCAAAAACTCCTGGTTGCGTATCAGATAACCGCAGAACGCCAGCAGGCAGGCAGCAACCAGATTGCCTGTCCCGCCAAATCGGGCATGTACTTGCCATCCGATGACGGCAGCGACGGTCAAGAGGCCTGCGTTTACCGTGAATTGTGGAAACAACGCAGGCCGCAAAATAATCACGGTGACGGCAAACATGCTGAGGAGATACCCTGCACCGAGCCGGAGCAGGAAATACAGCGTCGCCCACCCGACCACCAGCAAAATTGCCAGTGTCGCGAGCGAATAGCCCAGCACTCCGTTGATGGAGGGTATGGCGCGTACCAGGTAACCCCAAAGCACATTGGAAAAAATCAGCTGCGGCGATCCATATGCGGCGATTCCGTAGCCATGTGCGATCATCGACATCGCTGCATCATCGTTCGTTTCCCAGTGCGGGTTAAACGCGATGAAGAGTACGGCGATAAACGTGGCTACCCATAAAAATGCGAATAGCGCCGGGCGATCCTTTATGCGCTGCAAAAATGTGAATTGACTAGCCACGGACAGCCACCTCTGCGCCGATTATAATTGGCGTCGCGCACAAGACCATCCGGCAAGATAACAGTTTGCTGAACCGCCCGTTCGGTTCAGTGCTGCAGCTTGGGTGATAAGAACTTACTGAAGTATGGGTAAGGTCGCGCACCAAATATTTTTTCATTTGCTACCCTCGCCGCCCTCTCCAGCTTTGGGGAAAACGAAATACCGGAAAGCCACGAAAAGGAACCCGGCCACCACTATGATCGCTGCTGCCTGAACCCATTGATGAGAGTATCCGAACCTGTCAACAAACGTTAACAAGATAATAAAATTAATCATGTACCCGAAGAGGTGCGCCATAAAAAATCTGGCGCCAGACCCGATCAAAGTTCCCCTATGAGTGAATGTCCATCGGCGGTGGCTAACAAAGCCAATGAATGCACCTATAACATACAACACAGTCATGGCCTTCTTTGGTTCAACGCCAAGATAAGTGATCAGCAAGTAAATAATATAGATTGTTAAATTACTCGCCAACCCCACAAGGCCGTAACGGATTAGTTGTCGCATGAACTTGACTATTTCTGCTTCATTGTCGGAGCGTGGTCAATGAGTCGCTCCAACATCAGGGACGGCACCGGATAAAGACTTCCCATCCGCCCACCAAGCCATAGGTTTCCTTGAACACGTATCCCGGCATCTTGAGCACATGAGCGGCTAGCGTCCGCAGAAAATGCTGCCGGAAAGTCGTTTCCACGATCGATGGCGTGGAGCGTAGCACCTGGTATTCGCCGGTCAGCGGAAGAATATTGACGACGTTGTTCCAGAATCTGGCACCCAGATCGTGAACGTGCGCCGGATAGGTAAAATCAAAACTTGAGTTGGCTACTTTCGCCAACCTTGACAGTGGCGACACATATGGGGTCCGGGCATAAAATACGCCTCCCGGCTTCAGCGAGGTCAACAGCTTGGCCAGAACGTCGCGTGGCTCGGGAATGTGTTCTATTACTGCACTGGCAATCACCAGATCCATCGACTGCTCGGCGATTTGCGCGATATCCGCAGGGCGGGAAATCTGTATACGCTGCCCCGAAGATTCCTTTGTGCTCCGATCATAGTCCAGCAGGGCGATATCAACTTTCCCCGCCCCCAGGTCGAGCAGCTTGCGGGCGATCCCAATTGAGATCGAACCGTCCCCGCCGCCGTAATCGAGAAGGCATACGTGCTGTTCAGCGAGATCGCCCATGAGTGGCCTGGCGTATCGGACTATGTGGGAAGCCATACGATCCGGCGTATCCAGGGTGATCTTTTCTTCCTTGTCATCATAATAATGGGAGTAGTATTTTTCCAGCGCCTCCGGCTTGGGCATTCTGGATGCGGATGCCGCATGGCAAGTGCGACAGTACAAAAGGGCGACTTCCGGCTCTTTCTGCAATACTGCGATGGGCGTTCTTTCGATCGAGGCGCAAAACGGGCAGCAGATACTCGGTGCCAACAAGTCTTGTTCCGACAGGTGTACAGAGCGGTGGAACAAGGTCGACTGCAATTTGATTTCTGTCATGCCGACTCTTCCCGAAGATAATCCTGTTCAAGCTCCAGAAGTCTCTGCCCGCGTGCCTTCAATCGCTTGGCAGGAATCCCGAAGTAGAACCCCCAAGGTTCCGTAGACTTGTTGACCAAGCTCATAGCGCCGACCGAGGTTCCTTCCTCCAGAATGACCCCCGGCAAAACTACCGAACAGGTTCCAACGATGGAATGTCGCTTGATCAGGACAGGCGACTTTGTTTCGTGTTTGTATTTGTCCGGCACGGTCGGGTTGGTGAGTGTTTGTCCGGAATAGTCGTCAGATTGCGAAAAGACGTGGCAGCCGTAAGCCAGGCCGCTAAAATCTTCAAGCGTAACTCCCATTTCACCGCCCGCTACATTGCAAAAAACGGCAACGTGCACATTGCGGCCCAACGTCACTTTTCCGGAAATCACACAAAAGTCGTCAATGCGGGTATGGTCGCCGATCTCCATCAATTCCGGATTATAGATCGAAGCTTTCTCGCTGATTTTGACATTGATGCCCAGGCGATGGAATCCCAGTTCAGCCAGGGATGTTTCAGTTAGAAACGCCAAGTTCGCTCTCCTTCATATCTGTTATACCGAATGCCATCAGATATAGGTCAATCTGGCTAAGTGGGCTCACCGAAAGTCGCCCTTCTTATGATATAAAGCGGCCGTTTTTTGCTTTCGTCAAAAGCCTTGCCAAGATAGATGCCGGTGATACCCAGCATCGCAATGATGATGCCGCCAATAAAATACAAGGACACAATCAAGCTATTCCAGCCGGGAATCGGTGAGCCATAGATCAACGCGCGCAGCAATATGTATAGGCCGTAACTGAATGCCAATCCAGCCATGCCAAAACCAAAGCGCACACCAATACGCAGCGGCTTATCCGAATAGGCAATAATGCTATCAGCGGAGAGTTTCCACAATTTGATAAAAGTGTATGAGGTCTTGCCCGCGAAACGCTCAGCGTGTTCCACTTCTATACTGGTCGTGGGAAAACCCAACCACTGCACCAGCCCGCCGAAGAAACGCAATTGCTCCCCCATACGGCGGAAATTTGCCACCACTTTGCGCGATATGATGCGGAAGTTGCCGCTCGCACCGTCGTATTTTATGTCGGTCAGGTAGCTGAATATCCTGTAGAACAGCCATGAGGTCATGCGCTTAAAGGGCGGGTCCTGCCGCGCGGTACGCCGTGCCAGCACGATGTCATACCCTTCCTGCGCCTTCGCATACAGGCGCGGGATTTCCTCAGGCTGATCCTGCAGATCACAATCCATTACCACCACCCAGTCGCCATGACAGTGATCCAGTCCGGCAGTGATGCCGTAGTGCTGGCCGAAGTTGCGGCTAAACTGGATGCCACGGACACGCGGGTCGACCACTGCCAGTCGTTCGATCACCTGCCACGAATTGTCTGCGCCGCAATCTTCGACCAGCACGATTTCAAAATCTGGCGAGATGATTTCAAGCGAAATCTTCAGACGGCGATAAAGTTCCTCAAGGCAATGTTCGGCTTGATACACAGGTATAACAACGGAAATGACAGGCATGTTCTGGTTCATTTATTGGTCAATGCGGAAGCTTCAATTATCATCTCAAATACAGCTCACTTTATGGTTATGCAGCTTCAAGTGCAATAAAAGTGGCTGATGCCACTTAAAGCCAACAGTACCCAGAATCAACAATGTGACAAGCCACTGTGAAGCCTGGCGATTTACACAGTCCTGCGTTCGGCAGGCATTTTGCCAGAAAATCCAGGCAATCTTTCAAAGTATTTTCTGTAGGTTGTTGTAATGCTTGGCGTGGACGAGGGAAGCAACGACCGACGGCGGATTTCGATAATGACAGGATGAATAAAATTATGGGATAAAAATTTCATTTGCGATATTCTTCCGGATGAAGTCCGACCATCACAATGATATTCAAACAAATGACACAGCCACACTTTGATGTCCGCATACCGCAATTCGCACCTCTCGCGCTTCTATTGGCAGGCGCGGTCATTGCGGTTGCTTTTTACCTCCCCGCCCTTCACTACCCGTTCATATCGGACGACACAGGCTACATCACCGACAACGAAAAGCTGGCCGGTCTGAATTTGACCGACCTGTGGCGCCTCTTTACCGAGCCATATAATGACTTCACTGAATTTCTACCGTTGCGCGATCTGTCCTACTGGATCGACCTGAGCCTGTTCGGGCCCAACCCGGCGGCGTTCCGGATACACAGCATTCTCCTGTATCTGCTTTGCCTGCCACTGGTCTATGGCGCAACAAGGGAAGTCTGGCGGTATTTCCGCCCGACCGATGCCAGTGCGCCATGGGCCGCGGCCGCAATCACCGCATTGTTCGCACTGCATCCCTCGCACACCGAAGCGGTGGTGTGGATCGCCGGTCGCAAAGATGTGCTGTCAGGCATGCTTGCGCTGCTGACGCTCTGGCTTGCCCTGCGCGCCAGACGGGCGCATGGGCTTTCTGCGCCGTATGCCGCCGCAACCCTGGCTGCATTGCTGGCCGCGATGCTCTCGAAGGCAACGGCGGTTGCGGTCGCACCGGTGATTGCTCTGCTGTGGATGATGTTCTGGTTGGATATTCCGGCGCCGCAGCGGCGGCGCGCTGTGCTGTTGTGGCCTCTTGCCGGTCTGGTGCTGGCGGGGTGTGTCACGCTGATCATCATGTCATTCGTTACGTCCAGGGTGCCGCTCTATTTCGGCATGGAGGCGGTTACCCGGTCGTTGGCTGTGCTGGGGTGGCTGGCCCGTCTTGCGCTCAGTCCGGAAACCCGGCATTTCTTTTACCCGGTGTTTGAGGATCCCTATCTCCCGGCCATGGTGGTATTCGGGGGGGCGGTTCTGGCAGCGGCGCTGGCGGGGTTGGTGTGGCTGTTGCGCCGACGGTCACTGGAGGGGTTTGCGCTGGTTGTCTTTTTGTTGATCTGTGTCCCTTCGCTGCAATTGATTCCTTATGCGCCGCCTTCGCTCGTGTCGGACCGTTTTGTGTTCCTGGCGGTGTGGCCTGCAACATTGCTGGTCGTCGCTCTGTCGTGGCGGTTGAGGCCTCTGCACCGCGAGGCCTTCTTGCTGGTCATCGCTCTGGCCTGGGGTTTTCAAGCTGCCGAGCGCACGCGCGACTGGCGCAGCTTTGAGGCGCTGGTCGAGGTCGATTTAAAGGCCTTCCCGGGATATAGCATGCCTGCCATGCATGAATCGGATATCCAGTTGTCAAAAGGGCTATTACACGAGGCAGGAGAAACGGCCAACAGCATAGCAATCCCGGAGGTAAAAAATATCATGGTCAAGCTGGTCCAAGCGCATCAGGTAGTGACCAATTCTTCTTCGATTGGAAATGCTCATGACGCGATGATTGCTCTTCTGGATTTTGGCCGTGACTTGCAAAACCTCCCCTTGCAAGCCCAGTGGAATACCCCTGTTAGCATTATTTGGCGTACCAACCGGAGATATCTGGGGTACGAATGGCAGAATCTGGCAAAGCGTTCCCCGAGCGATGTGTCGGTGCGCTACAACGCCGGCTTATCGCTAATGGCTATCCAGGACTACGAAGGTGCAATTAGTCATCTGGTTGCTGCAAGTACATCCCAACAGCTACCGGAATTTATACGCGGTAAAACATATACCAGTCTTGGTCTGGCCCTGATCAAATCCGGGCGTGCGATTCAGGCAGAGGCGCCGTTCCGTGCCGCCCTGGAGCAATCTCCGCCAGACTTGCAAGCATATTGCGGGCTCGCCGAGATGTATCAACAAACCAACCGGCCAGATGAAGCCGCACGTGCCGGAGCTGCCTGTACTGGTGATGTATCGAAAGAAAAAACGATGCGGTAATTTTTTGGGCAACAGGTACCCCGATTGATGAATGCGCATTGACCACAAAAGGAGCAATAATGAATTTGACAGAAACGCGCTTGGATTCCAAGTTGATGTATGAGGGAAATTTTATTCAAGTGCGCAAGGACAATGTGCTCCTGCCCGATGGCGCGGTAAGCAGCCGCGAATACATCAACCATCCGGGTGCTGTGGCAATACTGGCGCTTCTGGACAACGGCAACCTGGTGATGGAGCGACAATTTCGGTATGCGCCACAGCGCGAGTTCATCGAATTGCCTGCCGGCAAGATCGATCACGGCGAAGACATTCTGGTCTGCGCAAAACGCGAATTACTGGAAGAGACCGGTTATGTCGCAGGCGAGTGGATCCATCTCACCACAGCCTGGCCGTGCATCGGTTACGCCGACGAACGCATGGAATATTTCCTCGCGCGCGGACTGGTTCATCGGGGACGTAACCTCGATGATGGCGAATTTTTGGAGGTGTTTGAGTTGCCTTTGCCGGAGGCGATCGAGTGGATACGTCTGGGCAAGATCAACGAGAGTAAAACTATCGTCGGATTATTCTGGCTGGAAAAATTCCTCAAGGATTGGCGAGCCTGATTACAGTTGCTGCTCTGTTACAATATTGCAGTTAGCCGTAATA
>CAIOKY010000078.1 GCA_903858965.1 uncultured Nitrosomonadales bacterium
GCTCTCTTTGGGCAGATCGGCAGGAGCCAGGTTAACGGTGATGCGTCGCGCGGGGAAATCGAACTGGCAGTTTTGCAGTGCGGCACGCACGCGATCCTTGCTTTCTTTGACTTCGGTTTCCGGCAACCCCACGATGGTGAAATTGGGCAGACCATTGGCGATATGTACCTCGACGGTAACCAGCGCAGCTTCCATTCCGGAGAGCGCGCGACTGCACAGTACCGCGAGGCTCATAACTTATGAGGTGATTTTGTTGCGTTGTGCTTCCAGCTCTGCAACGCGCGCTTCCAATGCAGTCAGTTTTTCCCGCGTGCGTATCAGCACCTGTGCTTGCACATCGAATTCCTCACGCGTCACCAGATCGAGTTTGGCAAACCCTTGCGCGAGCAAGGCGCGCATGTTTTTTTCAATGTCCTTGGCGGGGCCGCTATTTGCCGCCTCGCTTAACTTGGCGGAAAGATCCTCAAAAATCTTTGTGTTCAACATGATGACACTCCTGAAGATTTGTAATATTAGCCAGTGTAGCAAAATTCACCCTGCCTAGAAGTTTCTCTGCATAACAGGACGACGCATTCAAGTGGTGCACTATTTGGTGCATAAACTTGCCCACGTGCATGTAATTGGTGCGCATATTTTTTGCGACAATTACATTGCCGTAATAATCCATTGTTTGATAAGAAAAAATATCTTTGGCACGGATGCTGCTGATAAGTCTGCGCGGACTTATTCATCCCGCTTTTTAACTTAACCATAAAAGGAACACATCATGATGAAAAGCAAATTTTTGAACTCGTTGATTATTGCTGCTTTGGCAGTACCTGGTGTGGCGATGGCAGCGGATGCTCCGCCAGTTACCGGAAACGTTAGCCTTGTGACCAACTATTTATATCGTGGCATTTCTCAAACTGCCGGTAAACCGGCCATACAAGGTGGTTTCGATTATACAAATCCCAGCGGTTTTTATGCGGGCACATGGGGTTCCAATATCAGCTGGATTGGCGATCCCGGAGTTGCCAGTGGTGCAAGCTTGGAATTGGATACCTATTTCGGTTTCAAAAATAGTTTTGCTACAGACTTCAGCTATGACGTTGGTTTCCTGCGTTACAACTATCCTGGTTATTATGTTCCAGGTGCGACCAAGGCTGATACCAACGAAATCTACGGCTTGATCGGCTGGAAATGGTTGACTCTCAAATACTCCGACAGTTTAGGAGATACCTTTGGCGTACCTGACGCTAGCGGCTCCAGTTATATCGACTTAAGTGCAAGTTACGCACTGGAAGGATCGGGCATTACACTAGGGGCTCATTACGGCAAACAAACCTACAAGGGCTCATCAACTGCTTATAACGCCGCAATCGTTTCAGGAAGCCCAACTTATAGTGATTATAAATTGAGTGCATCCAAAGATTTCAGCGGCTATGCAGTGGGGTTGGCATATAGCTCAACCAACGCTGAAAAAGGTGGGTTTTACTCCATCCCCCAGGCGGACGGTTCAACCCAAGATTTGGGCAAAGGTACTCTAGTGCTGTCCGTGTCCCATTCGATGTAATTAACTCAGGGCGGGAATCATCCCGCCCATACACAGGAGAATGCTATGAAGATGGTCGTTGCTATCATCAAGCCGTTCAAGCTCGACGAGGTGCGTGAAGCCTTATCCGCCATAGGCGTGCAAGGCATCACTGTCACTGAAGTCAAGGGCTTTGGCCGGCAAAAGGGCCACACCGAGTTGTATCGCGGTGCGGAATACGTGGTGGATTTTCTGCCCAAGGTAAAACTGGAAGCTGCTGTCAAAAGTGAAATGCTTGATCGCGTAGTAGAAGCAATCGAGAAGGCGGCGAATACGGGCAAGATCGGTGACGGCAAGATTTTCGTCTCCGACCTCGAACAAGTCATCCGCATCCGCACCGGTGAATCCGGCGCAGAAGCATTATAAGGATCCATGCCATGAAAAAATTTATAGCATCTTTAGCACTGCTGGCCGTGCTGTTCGGTTTGGCAGTCCCCGCATTCGCAGATGATGCAGCGGCTCCTGCTGCTCCGGCAGCCGCTGCATCTACAGCAGCCCCAGCCGCCGCGCCTGCAACTCCTGCGGCGGCACCTGCCGCAGCTGCCCCGGCTGCGGATGCACCCGCAGCTACGCCAAAATGTGGTGATAAAGGTTTCGACTGCAACAAAGGCGATGTCGCATGGATGATGACATCAACCGCCTTCGTACTGCTGATGACCGTACCTGGCCTGGCCCTGTTCTATGCTGGTATGGTGCGGAGGAAGAACGCGTTGTCGACCGTCATGCAGAGCTTCGCAATCTTCTGCGTCATCGCGGTACTTTGGGTAGTCTACGGTTACAGCATGGCGTTTACCGCAGGCCATGAGGGCAGTGCACTGGCACCGTACATCGGCTCTCTCGACAAGTGGTTCATGTCCGGCGATGACCCGACTACGGCTGTGGCTGCAACATTCAGCAAGGGGCAGTACATACCGGACTTTGTGTATTGTATGTTCCAGTTGACCTTTGCTGCGATCACAGTCGCGCTGATCTGCGGTGGTTTTGCAGAACGTTTCAAGTTCTCATCGATGATCATTTTCAGCGTGCTGTGGTTTACTTTCGCCTACCTGCCGATCTCGCACATGGTTTGGTACTGGGATGGTCCTGATGCCTATACATCTGCCAAGGCAGGCGATATCGCCAACAGCCACGCAGGATTCATCTTCCAGAAAGGCGCGCTCGATTTCGCCGGTGGTACAGTGGTGCATATCAACTCCGGTATAGCTGCATTGGTTGCAGCCCTGATGCTCGGGCCACGCAAGGGTTACGGCAAGATAGCAATGCCGCCGCATAGCCTGATGATGACCGCACTCGGTACCGGTTTACTGTGGATGGGATGGTTTGGTTTCAATGCGGGTTCTGCATTGGAAGCAACTGGTGCAGCTGGCCTCGCGTTTTTCAATACCTTGTTCGGTGTTGCTGTTGCCGGCGTGACCTGGATGCTGGTCGAATGGATAGTCAAGGGTAAGCCAAGCTTGTTGGGCATCTGCTCCGGCATTGTTGCAGGATTGGTGGCGATCACTCCGGCTGCAGGTTTTGTCGGCGTGGGTGGTGCGACAGTTGTCTGTGCAGTGGCTGCGATAATCTGCTTCTTCGCTGTGACCAAGCTCAAGGTCTGGCTGAAATATGACGATTCTCTGGATACGTTCGGTGTGCACTGCGTAGGTGGCATCATCGGTTCCTTGGGCACCGGCATATTCGTTAACCCGGCACTTGGCGGTCAAGGTGTTTACGACTACGTTGCGAATAAAGTCGCTGACTTTGACGCGATGGGACAAATCGTCTCGCAACTGTGGGATATCGGCATCACGCTGGCGTGGTCCGGTTTCGTGGCTTTCGTGATCCTGTTGATCCTGAAACACACGATCGGTATCCGTGCAAGCGATGAAGCACAGGAACAAGGTCTCGACCTGGCTGACCACGACGAGAACGCATACAACCTTTAAAGATTTAACTCCTCGAAGCGCTATGCTTCAATTCAGGGCACCGCAAGGTGCCCTTTTTTTGAGCGCTAATTAACTACGGGACTAGCATGGGTAGCCAAACATATAGCTTCAGTGAAATTGACCATCGAATTAGTCCGGCTACTGCAGGCAAGGTAACAGGGGCATTTCGAGATTACACGATTACCAGCGCATTCCAGCCGATCTTCAGCCTTTCACACAGGAACCCGGTTGGTTATGAAGCGCTCTGTCGGGCGCGATCGGCGGATGACCTGGTTGTGCCGCCACTCGAATTATTTGGGCAGGTGCACAGTGAAGCGGACAATGTTTTGCTTGATCGATTATGCCGTGCGGTTCACGCACAGAATTTCTCTGCCTGCGCAGATACAAAATCATGGATATTCCTGAATGTAAATCCGCTGATCACCGTGGTGGGAAAAAACTATGGTTCCTTTTTCAGTGAGATGTTGGCAAGCAATCGGATTTCACCCAATCGGGTGGTAATTGAAATTCTCGAACAAAATATTCGCGACGAATCGATTCTTTGTGCAGCGGTAAATTACTATAAAGAGCTCGGTTGTCTGGTGGCTATCGACGATTTCGGCACCTCGCATTCCAACTTTGATCGTCTCTGGAATATCCAGCCGGACATCGTCAAATTCGACCGCTCCATCGTCGTACAGGCAGAGGCCAACCGGATTGTACGTAAAGCTTTACCCAGTCTGGTGAGCCTTATTCAAGAAATCGGCTGCATCACATTGATGGAGGGTGTGGAAACCGAACAACAGGCACTGATAGCAATAGACTCCAATGTGGACATGGTGCAGGGATATTATTTTGGGTATCCGAAAGAAACGCTGGTCGACTCTCAGAGGGAAGAGAGTAGCTTATCGAAGCTGGGTCACAAACATACGGAGATTGCAGCAATCGAAAGGGCAAAATACAGGAGCATTGTGGATCAATGCCTGATTGAATTCCGCCGGTTACTGGAAAAAATCAGGATAGGTATTGCAGTGCCAGAATCATGCGGGACATTACTTGCCATGTCCAGAGTAAGAAGAATATATTTTCTCGATGACAACGGCCGTCAAATAGGAAAAAACGTCACCACCCAGCAGATGCTGGATTATGCGGATCCCCGCTATAAGCCATTATCAGAAGCTGTTGATGCAAATTGGTCGAGGCGTTATTACTTCAGGCAGGCAATGTTGCATCCGGGAGAAATTCAAATATCGCGTCCTTACCGTTCACTGGTAGGCCAACACCAATGTATCACGCTTTCTTCGCTGATTGAGACGCCAGGCGGGAAATTGGTTGCCTGTCTGGATCTGGACTGGGCTTGATTCTCAAGTGAAAAATTTGGCGGTCAAGTTCAGAAGATTGCGACATCACAAGACTGTAAATACGGATTTCTGGGCCACAACCTGATCGTATTGATAGTATGAATCGAAGTACCTGCAGCAACGGAGGATGTATAAGCAGGGATAGTATTTGTAATACTGGGTACCTTCGGCTTTGGCGATGTATATACATGGACAGCGATTGACGCAGAAACCAAGCTTGTCCCTTGCTGGCACGTTGGCACTCGCGGCGCAGAATCAGCTTATGAATTTATCCATGATCTAACCTCGCGCTTGGCTAACCGTATTCAACTGACCACAGACGGGCACAAGGCTTATCTGGACGCTGTAGAAGATGCTTTTGGGGCTGATATAGACTTCGCGCAACTGGTTAAGATGTACGGCACACTCAGCCAGCAGAAACACGATAGCCGCCGTTATAGCCCAGCAGAATTCACTGGATCGGAAAAGCATGTAAAGTCAGGTAATCCAGATATGCGCAAAGTATCGACTAGCTACGTTGAGCGCCAGAACTTGACCATGCGTATGCACATGCGCCGCTTTACTCGCCTGACCAATTCATTCAGCAAGAAGCTAGAGAATCACATGCACGCGATCAGCCTATATTTTATGTTCTACAACTTTGTGAAGATTCACAAATCGCTGAAAGTAACGCCAGCAATGGCAGCAGGAATTAGCAAAACACTGTGGGAAATTTCTGATATTGTGGCGCTAATTCCGGAGGAAGCGCCGAAGAAGCGCGGTAGTTACAAGAAGAAAATTATAAATTGAGGCCAATATGAAGCTATGTAAATATAAAAAAGCTGAATTTTCAGCCCTAAAAGATAAATGGATGGGTTTATTGAATAAAAAATCCCATCCTGTGTTTGAAGCAGAATACAGTCAGTTATTCGATCGAATTGATTCAACAGGTTGTTGGTCAGACCTTAATTCTTGCCTTAACAAGTCAATATTTAACTGCATTATAGATACAAATGGCGAAGAGTGGGCTATTGTCGAGTTTGTTCTAAGCAAAAATGGATCATCTGTTTGGGTAAAAATGCTCGATATGTATTTATCTCCAAAAATAGAGTTAGAAGCTGATACAGAGGCGAATACCAAGAAAAGATTGGATATTTTTAGGGCAGCTTTAATTGGTATATTTGGATTGACAAAAGTCATCAAAAAAGCCGATACTGTAAAGGTATACGGACGCACTGACGCACTTGTCATGTTCTTGCGCGGTATGCATGATTCGATTTCCGTTATTACCACTTTGGGAACGATTAAGGGAATCGAGGTGTCTATTGAGGGTCGTTGGCTTGTTTTTCGCACAAGCTGATTATTATAACCGGAGAGAATTATGATTATTAACCTGGGGTGTGCATCGCCATTTTATGGCGCTTACTCTGCTCAGGCTGACCTTATCAACGCTGTAGTTGAAAAGGCAATTGAGGAAAGCGCAGTAAAAATGGGTAGCAAGGTTACAGAGATATACTCTATATCTTCAATCGTAACCGAAGAAAAGCTGGCTGCCTAAATTAGGGCTGCTTTGAGAATTCATAAACCCGCTTCGGCGGGTTTTTTTGTGTCCACATTACGCCTGCATAATATGTTCACAACGTCCGCAACCTATTTAATTTCAAACTGAACCACTACCTAATACTGCCCATTATTTACAGATTTAGGAATGACCTTAATCTTGGGAATAAATTAGCTTGCAAAGCAATTATAATAACTACACTACAGGTATGATTCACCTTTAGGAGGTCCTATGGGTTCTTCCAATTTTCCGGAATTCAATTCGCGGCGCAATACTCTAAAATTGCTGTCCCTCGCAGCTGTGGGTGCGGGCACCATTAGCAGCTTGGGCTCGTTGAGAGCCATGGCCGCAACGGTTACGTCAGATGGCGCTTGTTTGTTAACACCTCAATCCGTTGAAGGACCTTATTATTTTGACCCGAAGCTCGAGCGCTCTGAAATTACCGAGGGGCATGAAGGTATCCC
>CAIOKY010000079.1 GCA_903858965.1 uncultured Nitrosomonadales bacterium
AGGTTCTTCAGGTAATCGCCCGTGCCATTGCCGCGCAGATAATTTTCAGGATTGGCCGTCAGGTGCATCTTTGCCTCTTCGGTACGGCCCTCGGTATAAACAACCAGTTCATCTTTGGCCAAGAAAGCTGAGGAAACACCGACAGCCGCAGTCAGCAAACCACCCGGGTCGTTGCGCAGATCCAGTACCAAACCTTTTAACGGACCTTGGTTCTGTTTCACAAGATTTTCCAGCGCAGTGGCGAGATTTTCGCCAGTCTGCTCCTGAAACTGGGTGATACGGACAAATCCATAACCAGATTCCAGTAGTTTGGATCTTACACTCTGTACCTTGACGACTGCGCGAACCAAAGTAATCTCGATCGGCTTGGGTTCATCTTTGCGGATAATGGTCAGTACGATTTTGCTGCCCGGTTTGCCGCGCATACGTTTGACGGCATCGTTCAGCGACATTCCCTTGATCAGCGTGTCATCGATCTTGATGATGAAATCGCCGCTCTTGATTCCGGCATGATAGGCGGGTGTATCTTCAATCGGCGAGATAACCTTTACTACACCGTCTTCCATGCCGACTTCGATACCAAGTCCGCCGAACTCCCCGTGTGTGCCGACCTGCAGCTCCTTGAAGGCTTCGGCATCCAGATAAGCAGAATGAGGATCCAAGCCATTCAGCATGCCGGCAATCGCATCAGTGATCAGTTTTTTGTCGGTAACAGGTTCGACGTAGTCGCTCTTGATACGACCGAACACTTCGGAGAAAGAGCGCAATTCCTCAATAGGCAACGGAGTGGCGAGTGTTTCCTTGTCAGCAACGGCTGCGAAATGCAAACTGATTGAGACGCCCGCGACCAAACCCAAACCAACCAAACCCGCTTTTTCCAGAAGACGCATAATTCCCTCAATGTTATTTTGTTGCCATCCATTTCATGGGATCGAGCGGCTTACTCTCACGGCGTAATTCAAAGTATAAACCGAAATCCTCATTGCCGCCGCTATTCCCGACGGTTGCAATGGTATCGCCACCGCGCAATACATCTCCGACCTGTTTATAAAGTGTTTCATTGTTGCCATACAAACTCATGTATCCCTTGCCGTGATCAATGATGAGCAGGTTGCCAAAACCGCGCAACCAGTCGGCAAACACGACCTGGCCGGCAGCAATCGCTTTGACAACCTGTCCGCTGGGCGCCTTGAGAAAAAGCCCCTTCCACTGTACCGAGCTATCCGGCCGCAGAGCGCCAAACCGGTTGGTTACCTCGCCCCTGACCGGCAGTGTCAGTTTTCCTTTTAGTTGGTCAAATGGGCTGCCATCAAAGTGATTGTCCGGCAAATTGTCGTTGTGAAATAAAGATGAAGATCTTGGTTGAGCAAGCATTTTGGTCAGCCTGTCGACCAGTTGTGCCAAACGGTTTTCGTCATGTTGCAGATGATTGATCTCGCGGCGCTGCCGGCGCAGTTGCTTTGAAATTTTAACCAGCATCTGTTGCCGAGCATGCTGCTCTTTCTCGAGAGTTCTTTTCTGGGCCGCTTGTTCGGTGCGCAACGACGCCAGTTCTGCACGCTGATCAAGCGCGGCCTTGCTGGCGGTATTCAATGCAGCGAGATTATTGCGCAGAGTGGCGAGCCAAGCCGCGCGACCACGAGCGATATATCGGTAATATTGCAAGTCACGAACGACCTGGTTCGGGTTCTGATTGTTCAACAATAGTTTGAGGTATTCCTGTTTGCCCCCGAGGTATTGCTGGTACAAAAGCTTTCCAAGCAAAATCTGCTGTCCGGCCATATTGGCGGCTAATCTTTGCTGTTGTGCTTGCAGGATGCCGAGTTTGATGTCGGCTGCATTTTGCTGTGCGGCTAGCAAAACAAGTTTGCGATTACTGTCGCTGATTGCCCGTTCCGATTCGCGTAATGAATCGGCCGCCTCGGATTTCGATTCGCTGGTTTTGTCCATTTCGCGCTGCATGGTGGCGATGCGCCTGCGCAGATTTTCCAGTTCTTCCTGTTGACTGGCATATGCAGTACTGAATAAAAACAGACTGCATAACAACAGGGACAGGAAGCGCGCGGGTAGGATCACTGTATCTGAATCAAGCTGTGTCCAGTCATTTCAGCCGGTTGAGATAAACCCATCATGGCCAGCAGACTGGGCGCGAGATCTCGCAACGCACCGTGATCGGCCAGTTTGGCTTTGCGCCCGATATACAGAAAAGGCACGGGGTTCAATGTGTGCGCAGTGTGCGCTTGGTGCGTGACGCGGTCTATCATTTGTTCGGCGTTGCCGTGATCGGCGGTGATGATGACCTCGCCGCCGATGGATTGCATTGCTTTAACGACACGACCGATACAGATATCCAGCGCTTCGATGGCTTTTGTAGCGGCTTCCATATTGCCGCTGTGTCCGACCATATCGCCATTGGCATAATTGCAGATGATGGCTTGGTATTGGCGGCTCAGGATCGCGGCTTCAAGCTTATCCGTCACTTCGAACGCACTCATTTCCGGCTTGAGATCGTAGGTGGCCACTTTGGGCGACGGCACCAATATACGCTCTTCACCGGGGTAAGGTTGTTCCCTTCCGCCATTGAAGAAGTAAGTGACATGCGCATATTTTTCTGTTTCTGCGATGCGCAATTGCTTCAGGCCCAGGCTGGAAATATATTCGCCGAAGCCATTGTGAATTGGTTCCTGGGTATAAGCGCAAGGCAGATCAAAATCTTCGCCATAACGGCTTAGCGTGACGAAACCAGCCAGTTTTGGAAAGTGCGCACGGGTAAATCCGTTAAATGCTTTGTCTGTCAAAGCGCGCGTGATTTCGCGCGCGCGGTCAGCGCGGAAATTCATGAACACCACCACATCGCCATCGCACATGGTAGTGGCTTGGGCACCGGAGGGAACAATGCTGGTGGCCTTGACGAACTCGTCAGACTCTCCGCGTAAGTATGCCAGTTCCAATCCGCTTAATGCATCTACCGCAGAAAATTCGGCTTTGCCCTGGGTGAGCAATTCATAGGCTGGCTGCACGCGTTCCCAGCGATTGTCCCTGTCCATCGCATAAAAGCGGCCAATGATGCTGGCAATTTGCCCGACACCCAATGCAACACATTTTTCCTGCAACAGTCGCAATGATTGTGCTGCACTTTTGGGTGGGGTATCTCGACCGTCAAGGAAAGCATGCAGATAGATTTTTTTCAAGCCGTTGCGTGCTGCCATTTCCAGCATGGCGAAGATATGATTTTCATGGCTGTGTACGCCACCTGGCGAGAGCAGGCCCATGATGTGTAATGAGCTGCCGTTTTGTTTGGCTGTGGCAACGGCATTGCCCAATGCCGGATTGGTGTAGAAATTACCATCTTCGATTTCTACGTCGACACGGCTCAAATCCTGATACACCACGCGTCCTGCGCCGATGTTGAGATGCCCGACTTCGGAGTTGCCCATCTGCAGGGAAGGCAAGCCGACGAATTTTTCAGATGCGTTGATCAGGGTGTGCGGAAAATCGCGCCAAAGTTTGTCCCAATTCGGTTTGCGGGCAGCAGCAATAGCGTTGTAGTCAGCATCCTCGCGGTAGCCGAAACCGTCAAGTATGAGCAGTAAAACAGGGGTGATGTTCATTGATGTAGAATATAAGCAGATGGTAATTTTACAAAAGCGCATTTTAGCCGAATTCCGACCGGTTGGTGTGCGGCTCGGCAGGATTATTGAGGACATGAAATGGTAAACAAGCTGATTGACAGGGACGAGGACATTCAACAGGCAGCAATGGCTATCAAGGCGATCGCACACCCGCTACGCCTCAAGATTTTATGCGTACTCGGCGATCAGGAGATCAGTGTGCAGGACATCGTGGAGCAGGTCGGCACATCGCAGAGCAATATTTCGCAGCATCTTGCGATATTACGCGACAAAGGCGTGTTGGCGACACGCAAGGACGCGAACCGGGTGTTTTACCGTATCGGGGATCTGCGTACGCTCAAGCTGGTCGGAATGATGCGCGATGTATTTTGCACGATGTAGGTGGTTGCATTTATCCAGTATATAAGAATATAATAATATATTGCGTTAATGAATGGGATGGCAAATGAAACGAATCAGAATGGCCGGTTTGCTGCTGACGGTTGTTGCAACAGGGCATGCTGCCGAGCAGCTTGCAGTTGCAACTGTGCAATATCGTGAAGTGGAACAGACTTATAGCGTCGAAGGATTGGTAGAGGCGACGCGGCAATCCACCGTATCGGCACAAATCAGCGGGCGCATCAAAGAGATAAATTTTGATGTCGGCAACCACGTCAACAAGGGCCAAGTGATTTTGCGCATCGATGAACGCGAAACCGCGCAAGCCCTGGCGGCGAGCAACGCCCAGGTGATGCAGGCGCAAGTGACACTTCAAAATGCAAAGGCAAACTATGAGCGCGCCAAGCAATTATTTGACCAGAAATTCATCAGCCAATCCGCGCTGGATAAAGCGCAAACCGACTACCAAGTTGCAAGGGCACAGGCCGCAGCAAGCGAAGCCAGTGCCGGACAAGCCAGTCTGTCGCATGGTTACAGTGATGTGATCGCACCATACGGCGGTGTGGTCGCAGCACGTCTGGTGGAGGTGGGTGAAATGGTCTCACCGGGCAAGCCCTTGATGACAGGGTTTGATCCGGCCGAGATGCGTGTGATAGCGAATGTGCCGCAGTACAAATTGCAGGACATCGGCATACGTCCGAAAGTGATGGTGGAGCTACCCTCCTTGAATCGATGGGTGGAAGCAGCGACAGTCACCGTGCAGCCACTCGCTGACGCGCGTACCCACAGCACGCAAGTGCGCGTGAACTTGCCGGCCAATGAGTCCGGCGTATATCCCGGCATGTTTGTGCGCGTGCATTTTGTGGTGGGCACGGCAAACAAATTGGTGATACCCGGAAGCGCAGCGTTGCATCGCAGTGAGGTGACGGCGGTCTATGTAGTCGATGAAAAAAAGGAAGTGAAATTACGTCAGGTTCGTCTGGGAGAAACAAATGCTGATGGTTCGATCGAGGTTCTGGCAGGTCTGAATCCCGGTGAGAAGGTCGCAGCGGATCCGGTCAAGGCGGGGATGAAGTAGTGGTAAAGAATCTACAAATTGTGGCCGACATCCGGCGATCTCAGGGTAAATAAAACCAGCACCGCTCACCGGGGCGGATACAAACAATGCTTATTATCGCCTTAACGTTAGGATCTTTCGTAGGCTTGGTACTCGGCCTAACCGGAGCGGGTGGAGGCATTCTTGCCGTACCAGCATTGACGCTCGGCTTGGGTTGGTCTATGACCCAAGCTTCGCCGATTGCGCTCCTGGCTGTTGCCTGCGCAGCAGCAATAGGCTCGATCGACGGCATCAGGCGAGGCATGGTGAGGATACGTGCAGCGCTACTGATGTCACTAACCGGCATACTGGCAGCACCATTCGGTATGAGTTTGGCGCAGGCATTGCCGGAACAGTGGCTAATAAACATCTTTGCGATGGTGATGTTGATCGTGGCAGTACGATTGTTTCGCAACGCATCGAATAATTCATCAGGCGATGATCTGTTAACAGATAGTCGATCTGATACCTGGAAAATAAATGCAAAAACAGGGCGAATAAGCTGGAATGCCACCTCAATACTTACGGTTGGCTTGATCGGCATGGTTTCGGGAGTGATGACCGGATTACTCGGCGTCGGTGGCGGTTTCATCATAGTGCCGGCACTTCTGAGATACAGCAATATTACCATTCATGGAATTATTGCCACTTCACTCATGGTGATTGCGCTGATTTCGGCTGGCGCAGTTATCGCGGCGATGGCTCAGGGGAATGTCTCCATGTCCATCCAGGCGTGGATTTTTATCGTTGCTTCAGCCGCCGGTATGCTAATCGGAAGGAGATTGGCCGAACAAATCCCAAGGGTCTATTTACAGCGAATATTTGCAATCGGAATCACATTCGTATCGATTATTTTGCTTTATAAAAATGTATGACTGAGCGGTCTATCTTGTTGTTAGGACTATAAGGAAATTGATGATGGGCATTTCGGGTCGTATCGCCAAATATTTTTTGCATTCGCAGATGACGCCGCTGCTAGCCCTGGTTGCCGTGCTGTTGGGAAGCTTTGCCGTGCTGGTGACGCCCCGCGAGGAAGAGCCGCAAATCAATGTGACTATGGCCAATGTGCTGATCGAATATCCCGGCGCGTCTGCCAAGGATGTGGCGCAAACCGTCGCGACACCTGCAGAACAAGTTTTGTCACAGATAGCCGGCATAGACCATGTCTATTCGGTGTCCCAACCAGGCATGGCGGTCATCACCGTGCAGTTCAAGGTTGGCGAAGAGCACGTGGCATCGCTGGTCAAACTGTATGACGTAGTGCATTCGCACGCGGACTGGCTGCCGGCCACGCTGGGAGTTATGCAACCTATCATCAAGGCCAAGGGGATAGATGATGTGCCGATTATTGCACTCACGTTGTGGCGTGAACAGGAAATAGGTGGTGGAATTGAATTGACCCAGGTGGCTCATGCCATCGAGGCAGAGTTGAAACGCGTCGCTGGAACCCGAGAAGTGACCACACTCGGCGGGACGCAACGCATGGTGCGCGTACTGCTTAACCCGGAAAGCCTGAACTCATTTCAACTCACCGCGCAGGATGTGCGCGCGGCATTGCAATCCGCAAACGTGTCCCGGAACAATGGCAGTCTGGTACAGAACAATCGTGAAATACTGGTGCAGACCGGCAGCTTCCTGAGCAATGCCGATGAAGTCAGACAATTGGTGATCGGTGTGTCCGAAGGCAGGCCAGTATTCGTGAGTGATGTCGCTGTAGTGCAGGATGGAGCAGATCAACCTGGCAATTATGTCTGGCTGGGTACCGGACCTGCAGCTGCGGACAAGCAGATCAAGGCAAAAGGTGAATACACTGCGGTGACGCTGGCGATCACGAAGAAGCCGGGCGCGAATGCGGTGCAGGTTGCAGAGGAACTGCTGGCTCGCGTGGAGGAATTGAAGGACAGCGTCATTCCATTCGATGTTCATGTCAGCGTCACGCGCAACTACGGAGAGACCGCCAACGACAAGGCGATGAAGCTGATCAAGAAGCTGCTGTTCGCAACAGCAGCCGTAGTTGTGTTGGTGTGGTTGGCCATGGGTAGGCGAGAAGCATTCGTGGTCGGCATTGCGGTAATGTTGACTCTGGCGGCTACGTTGTTCGCCTCTTGGGCATATGGGTTTACGCTGAACCGCGTGTCGCTGTTCGCGCTGATCTTTTCAATCGGGATTCTGGTCGATGATGCCATTGTTGTCGTGGAGAACATTCATCGCCGTCGAGCACTGTCCACTCATCAGTCCTTGTCGGAAATCATTCCGGAAGCGGTTGACGAAGTCGGCAGCCCGACCATACTTGCCACGTTTACAGTGATTGCTGCTCTGCTGCCGATGGCATTCGTCAGCGGACTGATGGGGCCATACATGAGCCCGATCCCGATCAACGCCAGCATGGGCATGTTGATCTCGCTTGCCGTGGCATTCGTCATCACTCCCTGGCTGACACTGCGTTTTGCAGGTGCGCATCACGAGGTGGTGCGGGATGAACGCGATACCAGGATACATCGCTTCTTTGCAAAGCATCTGACCCCATTCCTCAATGGCATTCATGGCAAAGCCGCCCGGCGTAAATTGTGGCTGGCCATACTCGGTGGCGTTCTTCTTGCCGTGTCGCTGGGAGTAGTAAAGCTGGTGATCCTGAAGATGCTGCCCTTTGATAACAAGTCGGAGTTCCAGATCATCGTAGACATGCCAGCGGGTACGCCGCTGGAACAAACCAGTGCAGTACTGCACGATATCGGCAGCTATCTGGCAACGGTTCCAGAAGTAACTGATTACGAGGCTTATGCGGGTACATCATCACCGATCAACTTCAATGGGCTGGTGCGCCAATACTATTTGCGCAGTGCCGGCGAGCAGGGCGATATACAAGTGAATCTGCGTGACAAGCACAATCGCAGCCGCACCAGCCACGAGATCGCCGGCGCCGCGCTGGAACCGATACAAAAGATCGCCATGGCATGGAATGCCAATGTGAAGATTGTGGAAGTGCCACCCGGGCCACCAGTGATGTCCCCTATCGTTGCGGAAATTTACGGGCCGGATTATGAGGGTGCGCGCAAAGTGGCGGGCAAGGTTCACGAATTATTCGGCAAGACTGCCGATATTGTTGGCATAGACGATACCATCACGGAGGCCGCGCCCAAGCTGTTGCTGCAGGTGTTGCAGAGCAAGGCTGCACTACTGGGAATAGAGCCGCGGGACATCGTGGATGTGATAGGCATAGCGTTGACGGGGCAGGATGTCGCTTCGTTGCATGACGCCAACGCCAAGTACCCACCGCCGTTGCGCATTGGCTTGCCTGCGGAAAGACGCAGCCATATCGACGATATTCTGAAACTCAAAGTGCGCGCGCATGCCAATGGGAATCAGGAAGGCGTACTGGTTCCGCTTTCCGAAGTAGTCCAAGTGCTTCCTGTGCAGAGGGACTATCCGATCTATCACAAGGACTTGTTGCCGGTGGTGTACGTTACCGGCGATATGGCCGGCAAGCTGGATAGTCCCCTATATGGGATGTTTGGTATCGACGGCAGAGTTAGGGGCATGTCACTAGATCAAGGGGGGAAACTGGAAAGTTATTTCTTTAATCAACCCGGCAATCCGTATGCCGGATATGCGCTGAAGTGGGACGGGGAATGGCAGGTGACCTTCGAGACTTTTCGCGACATGGGCATCACCTACGGCGTAGGCTTGCTGCTGATTTACCTGCTGGTGGTCGCGCAGTTCAAGTCCTATCTTGTGCCGCTGGTCATCATGGCGCCGATTCCGCTCACCATCATCGGTGTGATGCCGGGACATGCGCTGCTGGGCAGCCAGTTCACCGCAACGTCGATGATAGGCATGATTGCGCTGGCGGGCATCATCGTGCGTAATTCGATCCTGCTGGTGGATTTCATCAACCTGCAAATTCGAGATGGTATAGACCCGCAGCACGCGGTGATCGCTGCCGCCAGCGCACGCGCGAAGCCGATCATCCTGACCGGCCTGGCTGCAATGCTGGGCGCGTTGTTCATACTGGATGACCCGATCTTCAATGGACTGGCAATCTCCTTGATATTCGGTATCCTGGTTTCGACTGTGCTGACACTGGTGGTCATACCGGTACTGTATTACGCCACCCTTTACAAAAAATTGCAGTAAAATTCATTCAACAGACAGGAGTTTCAAAATAATGAACGCAGAACGCATTGTTCGTATTGTCGCCGGTTCCTTCATATTGTTGTCGTTGTCACTGGGTGTGGAAGGCAGTCCGGTATTCGTGAGCAGGCACTTTCTTTTGCTTACCGCCTTCGTCGGGCTGAACCTGTTTCAAAGCGGTTTCACGCAGATATGCCCGCTGAATAATATTCTCGCCAAGTTCGGCATCAAGAATAGTTCGTGCTAAATAAAATACCACAGCCAACCAGGCTGGCTTACCTGAGTTTGGTTCTGGCCGGGCTGATGATGGCCTTGCCTTTTCTGCACTACCGTCATGAGAATCCGATAACCGCATTCGATCAAGAGTGGTGGAGCGCCATGTTGGGAGTGTTGGCGCTCTTGCCGTTGATGGTACGCGATTTCCGGCAACCACTGGAAGTTCCGCGTATCGCGCAATTGCCGGTCGCGTTGATCGTTATCCTGCTGTTGCAGCTGTCGTTGAGCGAGATCGCTTATTTTGATCAGGCATTGCTTTATATTTTGTATCTGCTGTTCGCTGCCTTGTTGATGTTGTTGGGAGCGTGGTTACGTGCCTGTTTCGGTATCCAGAAGCTGTCCGCAGTATTGGCGTTTGCATTACTGGTCGGCTCGGAACTGAATGCCCTGATAGCCGTGCTGCAGCATTACCAGTGGCATACGCCGCTGGATGAGTTTGTCGTGATGCAAATTTCCACTGTCGTGTATGGAAATCTGGCACAACCCAATCATTTCGCCAACTACATTGCGCTGGGACTGATCTCCCTGGGCCTGTTATTTCAACAGCGCAAGCTGAAATCGCACTATGTGATTCTGCTGGCGGCACCACTTCTATTTGCGATGACGCTGAGCGGTTCGCGAAGTTCATGGCTGTATTTGTTGATGATGACCGGCTTGGCGTGGTTGTCAGCGCGGCGCGATGGGTCGCTGCGGCCGCTGTTGCGCTATAGCGTGCTGGTGGTTGCCGGGTTTGGATTGATGCATCTGGTCGTGCAAATGCTGTTCATGATCGGAGCGGATAGCGGCACAAATACCGTACAGCGCATGCTGGCTTATAGCGGCGGCGGGGATACCAACGGCAGTATTCGTTTGTATCTGTGGCATGAAGCGTCATTGATTTTCATGCAATCGCCATTGCTGGGAGTCGGCTTCGGCCAATTCGCCTGGCATCACTTCCAGATGCTGCCGTTGTTACGGGCAGGCAATATTTTCGGCTTTTACAATAATGCTCATAGTCTTGTTTTCCAGCTCGCCGCAGAAACGGGCATTGCGGGGTTGCTGGCTTTGTTTGCATCGCTGGGTGTTTGGTTTTACGGCCTTCGCCGTGCGCCGCCAGGTGCGGCACATTGGTGGGGTTATGCCGTATTGGGCGTGCTGGCGATCCATAGCCTGCTCGAATATCCATTGTGGTATACCTATTTTCTGGCGGTCGCAGCGCTTATGCTGGGGGCATTCGATGAAACACGCTATCGTTTGACCCGCCCGAGTTTCTGGCGACTGTCGCTGGTGATAATATTGCTGCTGGGCCTGTTAACTTTGCTGCAGCTGCACAGCAGTTATCAGCAACTGAAAGATACTTTGGCGATACGCCCTGTCGGCGGCAACGTCGAAGAAGCTTTCCAGCGTACCCGCGAAGGCCTGGCTGCGGCGCACGGCGGTTTGCTGCTGCCTTATGCCGAGATGCTGATCGTTTCATACTCCGAGGTAAATGCCGACCACATCAAGCAAAAAATTGCCTTGGGGACCAATGCAATGCACTTTGACCCGATAGCGCCGGTGGTTTACCGGCAGGCATTTTTCCTGGCGCAGGATGGCCAGCTGGAATCGGCCAAACAACTCTTGGAGCAGGCCATCTGGTCATACCCGGACAATAATGACGCACATGCACTATTGCAAAATTTGGCGGAGAAAGACCCCGCGCACTTTTCGCCTCTGCTAGAATTCGCCCTCCAAAAAGAACAGGAGCGCGCCCGTGCAGTTCGTCAGCAATAATATCCTCCCCATTTCCATTGCCGTGATCAGCGGCATCATGCTGTTGTGGTCGTTGTTCGGCAATCGTTTCCGGGGTATCAAAGAAGTGGATTCTGTGGCGGCGTTACAGCTCATCAACCACAAGAACGCGGTCGTGTTGGATGTGCGCGAGCCCGGTGAATATGATGCTGGGCATGTGTTGAACGCAAAATTGCTCCCGTTGGGCAAGCTCAAGGAACGCATGGGAGAACTGGAAAAATACAGGGAACAGCCCATCGTGGTAGTGTGCCGCAGCGGCAATCGTTCCGGTACAGCTTGTTTTATGTTGGGCAAGCAAGGCTTCAGCCAGGTTTATAACTTGGCGGGCGGGGTGCAGGCATGGCAAAAATCCAGTTTGCCGCTGGAGAAATAAGCATGGCGAAAGTATTGATGTACAGTACCGCTGTATGTCCCTATTGCATTCGTGCCGAGCAGTTGTTGAAGCGTAAAGGCGTGCAAGAGATCGAGAAAATACGCGTCGATTTGCAGCCCGAGTTACGTGTTGCGATGATGGAAAAAACCGGACGGCGTACCGTGCCGCAAATTTACATCAACGGCGAATATGTCGGCGGCTATGATGATTTGGCCGCGCTCGATCGGGCGGGCGGGTTAGACTCGTTGCTGGCAAGACCCGGATCTCATTAGCATACAGATAAAAACAATATTTCAAGGAAAACAATTATGACCGATGCGGCACAGGAAAATAAGCGGCCAGCTTTTACGCTGGACAAAATCTATGTGAAGGACCTTTCTCTGGAGATTCCCCATGCCCCGCGCATTTTTATGGAGCGTGACAATTTGCAAATGGATGTGCAGTTGCATACCCAGGCAGCGTCGGTTCAAGAAAATCTGTACGAGGTCGTGGTGATGGCTACCGTCACATCCAGGATAGGCGAAAAGGTGTTGTTCCTGATCGAGGCCAAGCAGGCGGGCATATTCCACATAAGCAATTTACCGGCCGGGGAATTGGAGCCGGTGCTGGCGGTGATGTGCCCGAATATTCTATTCCCATATTTGCGCGCCATTGTTTCCGATGTATCGGTGCGTGGTGGCTTTGCGCCGGTATTGTTGAATCCGATCAATTTCGAAGAACTGTATCAGCAGCAAAGACAGCAGGCGCTGGCAGCCGCATCAACGACTACGCATTGAATGAACTTGCCAACTGTTTCCAGTTTGTTGGTCCTGTTTGCGTTCCTTCTGGGCACGGGTGCCGTTCATGCTGTTGAATATGTGTCGGTCAGCGAAAGCAGCGCGATACTGTACGACGCGCCTTCGACCAAGGCGAAAAAACTGTTCGTTGTGAATCGTTATATGCCTTTCGAACAAATCGTCACACTGGACGGTTGGGTCAAAGTGCGTGACCGTTCGGGAGGTTTGTATTGGGTGGAACAACATGCGTTGAGCAACAAGCGTTATGTGTTCGCACTGTTGCCGATGGTTGATATACGTGCAGAACCCGATCTTGCCGCTACGCGCTTGTTTCAGGTGCGCCAGCAGATAGCGTTGGAATATCTTGAGTCCACGGGTACCGGTTGGATCAAGGTGCGTCATCAGGATGGGGATGTCGGGTATGTGCGCACCACCGAAGTGTGGGGCGGCTGACTTTAGTTTTTTGCCGGTGGATTGTACTCCCCGCCATTCCTTCGATCGAGCCCGCAGGCTAGTCAGACTTTCGCAAGGGAACTCGGATAACTGATATGAATATTACAATTGTCGGCGCGGGAGCATGGGGAACAGCGCTTGCCATCAGTTTGGCTCCCAACCATAGCGTTACGCTGTGGGCGCGGGATGCCGCACAAATCAAGGCGATGCGTTCAACGCGCTTGAACAAACGTTATCTCCCGGATATCGTGCTGCCGGCCAATTTCGAATTGAGCGCGGATCTTCCTGCTGCATTGGCTGCCGCCGAATTGGTGATCATCGCGTTACCGACAGCGGCATTGCGCTCCGCTTTGCAACAGCTTGCACAATCCTCGCGCCGTTTCGGCGTGGTTTGGGCATGCAAAGGTTTCGAGGCGGAAACGTCGCAATTGCCGCATCAAGTAGTTGCCGAAGTGTTGCCGGCAGATTTTCCCTGCGGGGTGCTATCCGGCCCCAGTTTTGCCCAGGAGGTCGCCCGCGGATCGCCCACTGCACTGACATTTGCTTCTACTGACGAAGAGTTTGCCCGCAACACGGCGCAAACACTGCATCATGCGCGTCTGCGCATCTATCCCAGCAGCGATGTGATCGGAGTGGAAGTCGGCGGCGCAGTGAAGAATGTGATGGCGATCGCCGCGGGTATTTGCGATGGCATGGGGCTGGGCCATAACGCGCGCGCCGCTTTGTTGACGCGGGGTCTGGCCGAGATAACCCGGCTCGGACTGAAGCTCGGCGGACGACCCGAAACGCTGGGCGGCTTATCCGGCCTGGGGGATTTGATCCTGACCTGTACCGGCGATTTGTCGCGCAACCGCCAGGTCGGTTTGCTGTTGGCCCAACAACACGACTTGCCGGAAATCCTGCGCAGGCTCAAGCATGTTGCCGAAGGTGTCTACACCGTGCGTGAAGTTCATCATCTGGCGCAAAAACTCGATGTTGCGATGCCTATTTGCGAAGCGGTATACCGCATTCTGTACGAGAATATTCCGCCTGCAGAGATGGTTGTAGAACTGTTGAATCGTGCACCGAATCTGGAATTCAACGGTGTTTGATCTAGCCGGACATTTTTCTGCGAAATAACAAATCCCACACCCCGTGTCCCAGGCGTATGCCGCGTTGTTCGAACTTCGTAAGGGGACGATAATCCGGTCGCGGTGCATAATCCACCGCGGTGTTCTCCAAGAGTGGCTCGGCACCCAAAACTGCCAGCACTTGTTCGGCGTAATCCTGCCAGTCTGTCGCGACATGGATGTACGCGCCGGGTTTGAGTTTCTGCACCAGTTGGGCGATGAACGGTGCCTGGATCAAACGGCGCTTGTTATGGCGTGCCTTGTGCCAGGGATCGGGAAAAAAGATATGCACGCCGTCCAGTGTGTTGGCTCCTATCATGTCACGCAGCACCTCCACGGCATCATGCTGAATGATGCGAACATTGGCAATGTGCTGTGCGTCGACCAGCTTGAGCAGATTCCCCACGCCCGGCGTATGCACCTCAAGCGAGAGGTAATCGTTTTCAGGATGGTTGCGCGCAATGGTCGCGGTGCTGTCGCCCATGCCGAAGCCGATTTCCAGTATCTTCGGAGCGATGCGTCCGAAGGCCAGAGTGAGATCGAGCGGTTGTGCGGCATACTGAATGCCGAAGCGCGGCAGCAGCGTCTCGCAGGCACGCTGCTGTGCCGGTGAGACACGTCCCTGGCGCAATACAAAGCTGCGGATATGTCGTTTGCTGAGATCGGTCGTATTGGTCATCAATTTATTTCAGGCCGTTCACGGTGATAGCAAGCGAGTTAGCTGTGTGTCGAGCCTATGGTGCCTGCCGTTGGTGAACTCGGGCTGGCGCTGTAGAATTTTTTCGGCATGCGCCCGGCCAGAAACGCGCTGCGACCGGCTTCCACCGACAGCTTCATTGCGCTTGCCATCAACACGGGTTGTCGAGCGCCGGCTATCGCGGTGTTCATCAGTACGCCAGCGCAGCCCAGCTCCATCGCAATGGCCGCATCAGAAGCCGTACCTACACCCGCATCCACGATCACCGGGACCTGTACACGCTCCATGATGAGTTGCAGATTCCACGGATTGAGTATGCCCATGCCCGAGCCGATCAGCGAAGCGAGCGGCATGATCGCCACGCAGCCGATGTCTTCCAGTTGCTTGGCGACAATCGGGTCGTCGGAGGTATACACCATCACCTGAAATCCCTCTGCCACCAGCGTCTTCGAGGCGGCGATAGTCTCGATCACGTTGGGATATAGCGATTCGGGGTCGCCCAGCACTTCAAGTTTTACCAGGCTGTGACCATCCAGCAACTCGCGCGCGAGCCGCAAAGTGCGCACTGCATCCTCGGCGCTGTAACAGCCTGCCGTGTTGGGCAGCAGGGTATATTTCGAAGGCGGCAATATCTCCAGCAGACTCGGTTCGTTTGGGTTTTGCCCGATGTTGCTGCGCCGGATCGCGACCGTGATGATCTCCGAACCGCTGGCTTCGACGGCCGCCTTGGTCTCGGCGAAATCCTTGTATTTTCCTGTACCCACCAGCAGGCGGGAGTTATAACTCTTGCCCGCGATAATTAGTTTGTCGTTCATTGATGCGTTCCTGTCTATTCGATTGTCGCGTAGTATGGTGACTTAGACTGCGGTTAGCCACCGCCAACAGCGACGACGACTTCCAGCTTGTCGCCATCCGCCAGTTGCTGGGTGGAAAAAGAACTGCGTGGCACAATCTCACCGTTGCGTTCGAGAGCAATGCGCTTGCCAACCAAACCCAGTTCTTCGATAAGTGTTGCAACACTAGTGAAATCGGGAAGCTGGCGAGATGCGCCGTTAATGCTGATGGTAATCACTTTCATTCTGTTGTTCGCTTACGGTAAAATGCGATGCTATCACGCGGGTGTAGTTCAATGGTAGAACGGCAGCTTCCCAATTCGTTCGCCGTGGTCATTCACCACCCCAGTCCGTCCGCCTCTCCGCCGTTCCCTGACAATTTCAATCAGATTTAGCCATATCGGTCTTCATTCCGGTCTCGCCCCATACCGATACCGTTCTGGACAGTGGTTTTACTGTCCCAAACTATCTCCGAACTGCTTCTTCACCCCGATAAATCGACAAAATCAGACCCGACGCAGCTAACGGTTTTCTTTTTTATTATATTAAGACAGGAAACAGTTATCTCCGGTGCCTTCATGTCCAAGCCGATTCGGGTTCCGGTAGTACGGAGATCAACCTAGGTGTTGCCAGATCGAGCCAGACGCCGTTGCCCTGTTGCCGAATAGGTAGGACAGTGCGCCACAGTGGGGAAGGTTTTGCCATCGAAACGCCTACGTCGAAGACCAGAGCGAAAATCCGCTGGAATTACCCCCGAGTTGCCATGAAAGTCTTAACAGTTCGGGGAACAGTCGCTTAACAGCTTGGTTTGCCACTGCCTTTCACGGTACGTCGGCAGCTTCAATAGATTCGGATACGGTTTTTAAGATGTTGTCATCTCAGGAGTGAGACGGGATGGTGTGCGTGAGTGGTCAAGAAAGGCATCGCACATGCAAACGCTGTCGGCAGAACAACAACAAAATCTCGTTGAGATCATCAGCGAGGAATTTGGTACTGGCCTGACGTGTGATGAGTTTGCGGATGTGTTGCTTGGCTTACTTGAAGATATTTCCGGCTTCGAGACCATCTCGCCTGCCAAGGCAAATCAACTCATCAACCAACTCTGGAGAAAATACCATGCTCAAGAATCTGCTGAAAAAGAATGATGCAACCAACGCAACGACAGG
Organism: uncultured Nitrosomonadales bacterium; assembly: GCA_903858965.1. GTDB lineage: Bacteria > Pseudomonadota > Gammaproteobacteria > Burkholderiales > Gallionellaceae > Gallionella. The sequence continues at coordinate 16,691 of CAIOKY010000079.1, forward strand.
GGCCGATACCAAGGCAGAACCAGTCAAGAAAATCGACCTGACCAAGCCGCTTATCAAGGATGCCATTGCCCAAGGCAAGGCCATCATCAAGGATGGCAAATCCAAGGCCGATGCTGCTCGTGCAATCTACGCAGTAATCAAAGACGAACCCAAGGAAGTCATCGTGGCTGCCTTCGTGGAAGGTGCAACGCTATCCTATCCAATAAGCGGCGTGGAGACCTGACATGGAAATATGTTAATGGAACTCTTATCAATATGACTTGGGATGCGAATTTGAAGAGAATTGGAGGGGATCCTGAGGCTATAAAGCACGCAGATCGATTGACTATCATAAAAGGCAGCCCAATAAAAATACGTGGTTCTTTGACGCTCGATCACAGCAATACATTGCTTACAAGTGGCGAATGGTACTTAAAGCTGCCAAAAAAGACACTAATTTCAGGCAGTGGAGATTGTAATCTTGGGTTGCGTGACTATTTGCTTGTTGAGGTAACTCCACCGAACGTTCAGGGCGAATCGGTATTCAACGCGACTTTCAATTGTAATGAGGGGAATGGCAGTATTACGGCGATCAGTTTGTCTAAGTGAGCTAAATTTAGGACGCTCTGTGTGGTCGGATTGTTGTAGCGATAGTTGCAGAAACTAAATGAGCAGCGAACCCAAAACTCGTACCACCTAAGTAACAAACTCAATCCTCAAACAGTATTTTCACCGTAGAGGTCGCACTTTCTAACCACTGTAGGAAACCGTGGAAGACTGTCAAATTGAATATTAATGACAACCCACGTAAAATCTAAATCGTCGCGGGTGTAGTTCAATGGTAGAACGGCAGCTTCCCAAGCTGCATACGAGGGTTCGATCCCCTTCACCCGCTCCAGCTTATTTTGGCGAAACATCCGGCACCTTGGCATGTTGATCGTGCATCACGATGCGCGATACAAACAGGATCGCCAGGACGTTTCCCGTTATCGCAATATAGCCGACCAATTCATAATCGACGATCTGCCCCGCGCTGTTTTGCGTGATGATGAATCCGGCCAGCGTTGTAGCCAAGCCCATTGCCAATGACTGTACCGTGGCGTGAAGCGACATGAATGTACCGCGCAGTTTTGGTTGTGCCGCGGAAGTGATGATGGCCATCGCCGGAATCATGCGCCCCGAAACCAGCACGAAAAATACCGTAGTGCAGATCAACCATAGCCATAGCGGCGCAGGCCCGATGTGGGTCACCACAAACAGCGGCAGCAATGCGGCAGCGGCGGTCAACCGATAGACTTTGATCTTGCCATGCAGGTCGGCCCAATGGCCGATCTGCCGCGCGGTGAACAGCGTTGCCATACCTCCTGCAAGATAAATGAACGGGATGTCGTGTTGCGTGATGCCGACATTGCCCACCGCATAGATGGTGATGTAGGGAATCACCGTGAAGCCGGAAAAGATAATCAGTGCGGAAAACAGCAATGCACGCAGGTGATTGGGATCGCGCAGCACGGCGAACATTTCCACGAACGGATGGGCGCGCTTCTGGACGCTGATGTGATGATGCAGTTCCGGCAGGATGCGTATGCCGATCACGATGAACAGTGCAGTCAGTATTGCGATCAGAATGAATGGCGCACGCCATTGGAAAATCGTGGCCAGCCACAGGGACAGCGGCACACCGGCAACTGTGGACAAAGAAAACGCCGCCGACACGATGCCGCCAGCCTTGGCGCGGCGCGAAAAAGGGATCACATCGCCGACTATAGTTTGTACCATCGCCCCCATCACGCCGCCGAATGCGCCTGCCATGCCGCGCGCAATCAACAGCGTGACATACCCGGGAGCCAGTCCGCAGGCCAGTGTCGCCAGCCCGAACAGTCCAAACATCGTCAACAGCATGCGTTTGCGCTCGAACCGGTCGATGAATGTCGCGGCCAGCAATCCGGAAACAGCGGCGCTGAAACTGTATGCTGCCACCAGCAAGCCGAATTCATGGGTATGGATGCCGAATGCTTTCATCAAGATAGGCCCGAGCGGCATCATGATCATGAAGTCGAGGATGTGGCTGAACTGGATGCCGGCAAGGGTGAGCAGCAAATATCGTTCGCGTTGCGGGGTGAGAGCTGGTTGCACGTGTTTTCAGGCCAGGGAAGATGGGGGTGTGATTCTAACGTTTTGAATCGCCGATAAGAAATTTTGCGAGCTTTTGTCTCGCGGCATTTCGCCAGCTTACATCCTTTCCTGCGTCTGACGGTGTTAAAATTGGCACCTGAATTTACAGCAAGCCATCATGCCGCAACCTTCATTTGTCCATCTCCGTTTGCACAGCGAATATTCCATTTCGGATGGCATGCTGCGCGTGGACGAGGCCGTTGCCGCGGCGCAACGCAATGCGATGCCGGCGTTGGCCCTGACCGACCTGAACAATTTCTTCGGCCTGATCAAATTCTACAAAGCGGCGCGCGGCGCCGGTCTCAAGCCCGTCGTTGGCTGCGACGTGTTCATCAGCAATGATGCCGACCCGGATCGTCCCTACCGCCAGCTGTTGTTGTGCCAATCCAACGCCGGTTATCTGCTGTTGTGCCGTTTGCTCAGCCGCGCCTATCTGGAGAATCAGCATCGTGGCCGTGCGGAATTGCGCCGTGAATGGTTCCATCAGGATACCAATGGCCTGATTGCCCTGTCCGGCGCGCATCTCGGCGATGTCGGCAGCGCTCTGTCTTCCGGCAATGCCGCGCAGGCCAAACAGTTTGCACGGGAATGGGCGGCATTGTTCAACAACCGTTATTACATCGAAGTGCAGCGCGCCGGATTTGCCGACGAAGAACATTATCTGCATGCAGTGACCGGGCTTGCCGCGGAGCTCGGCTTGCCGGTGGTCGCCACCCATCCGGTGCAATTCCTCAGCGCGGACGACTTCAAGGCGCACGAAGCGCGCGTGTGTATTGCCGAAGGCTATGTGCTCAATGACAAACGCCGCGTCAAGGCATTTACGCCACAGCAGTATTTCAAGACGCAAACGGAGATGGCTGAGCTGTTTGCCGATCTGCCGGAGGCACTGCAAAACAGCGTGGAGATTGCGCGCCGCTGCAATCTGTCGCTTACGTTGGGCAAGCCGCGTTTACCGGATTTTCCGACGCCAAACGGGCAAGGGCTGGACGATTATCTGCGCGAGCAGGCGGAGTCGGGTTTGCAACAACGCATGATCATGCTCTATCCCGATGAAGCGGTGCGGGCTGCGAAACAAGCAGAATATCAGGCGCGGCTGGATTTCGAGATCAATACCATCATCAAGATGGGCTTCCCCGGCTACTTCCTGATCGTCGCGGACTTCATCCGCTGGGCAAAGGAAAACGGCGTGCCGGTCGGTCCCGGGCGCGGCTCCGGCGCAGGCTCACTGGTGGCATACAGCCTGGGCATCACCGATCTCGATCCGTTGCAATATGCGCTGCTGTTCGAGCGCTTCCTGAACCCCGAACGCGTGTCGATGCCGGACTTCGACGTGGATTTTTGCCAGGATGGGCGCGAGCGCGTCATCGATTATGTGAAGCAGAAATACGGCGCGGTCTGCGTCGCGCAGATTGCAACCTTCGGCACAATGGCTTCCAAGGCAGTGATCCGCGATGTCGGGCGCGTGATGGATTTTCCATACGGGTTATGCGATCGCCTGTCCAAGGCGATTCCGGTGGAAGGGGTGAAACCGGTGTCGCTGAAAAAAGCGCGCGAGCTGGAACCTGAGATCAACAGTATTGCGGAGAGCGAAGAGGGCGTGCCGGAGTTGCTCGAGCTGGCCGGACGCCTGGAAGACCTGACGCGCAACGTCGGCATGCACGCGGGTGGCGTGCTGATCGCTCCCGGACAACTCACCGATTTTTGTCCGCTGTATTGTGCTGACAGCAGCACCAGCGTGGTCAGCCAGTTCGACAAGGACGATGTCGAATCGATAGGTTTGGTGAAGTTCGACTTTTTGGGCTTGCGCACATTGACCATCCTCGACTGGGCGATGCGCCATGTCACCAGACTTGCCGGAGGGACCGCGCCGCTCACATTGGAAACGATGCCGCTGGGCGATGCCGCGACCTATGGCCTGTTGAAGAAAGCCAACACTACCGCCGTGTTCCAGTTGGAATCGCGCGGCATGAAAGACATGCTGGGCCGGGCGAAGCCGGATTGCTTTGAAGACATCATCGCGCTGGTAGCCTTGTATCGTCCCGGCCCGATGGATCTGATTCCGGATTTCATACGGCGCAAGCAAGGCGAAAAATTCGATTACCCCCATCCTGCTGTCGAGCCGGTGCTGCGCGAGACCTACGGCATCATGGTCTACCAGGAACAGGTGATGCAGATGGCCCAGCTGGTGGGTGGTTACAGCTTGGGCGGAGCCGATCTGCTGCGCCGCGCGATGGGCAAGAAAAATGTCGAAGAGATGGCCCAGCAGCGCGAGGTATTCATCGCGGGTGCGTTCAAGAACGGCACGTCCAAAGAGGTGGCCGGCAATCTGTTCGACCTGATGGAAAAGTTTGCCGGATACGGTTTCAATAAATCACATGCCGCTGCCTATGCCCTGGTCGCTTATCAAACGGCTTACCTCAAGGCGCATCACCCGGCCGCTTTCATGGCGGCGACCTTGTCCGGCGATCTGGATAACACCGAAAAGGTCAGCATCTTTTACGCCGATACCTTGCAACAGAACATCCGCGTGTTGCCGCCGGACGTGAACAGTTCCGGCTACGTGTTCTCGCCGGTCGACGAGCAGACCATCGCCTACGGACTGGGTGCGATCAAGGGTACCGGCGAGGCGGCCATTGCCAACATCGTCAAGGCACGCGAGAAAGGTCCGTTCAAGGATTTGTTCGATTTCTGCCGCCGCGTCGACAAGCGTATCGTCAACCGCCGCACGGTCGAGGCGCTGATCAAGGCGGGTGCATTCGATGGCATCAACGACCACCGTGCCGCGCTGATGGCCAGCGTCGATGCGGCATTGACGAGTGCCGACCAGCAGGCGCGTGCCGCCAATCAGAACAGCTTGTTTGGCCACGATGAATCGGATGCGGTGCTGATCGTCAAGACTGCCGATGTACCGCGCTGGCGCTTGCGCGAACAACTTGCGCACGAAAAAACCAGCCTGGGAATTTATCTGGGCGGGCATCCGTACCAGGAATATGCCGATGAGCTGGCCCACTTCATCAAAGTGAAACTGGCCGACCTGACGCCGCAATTCGTCGGCCAGTCGAATGGTGCCGGAAACGGTGCGGGGCATAATTCGCGGCGCGGTGTGCCGGTCGTTCTGGCGGGTATCGTGGCGGGCTTGCGCATCCAGCAGACCCGGCGCGGACGCATGGCGGTGGTCACGCTGGACGATGGCAGTGCCCAGGTCGAGCTGACCGTATTCAACGAAATCTACGAGGCCAGCCGCCCGTGGATCAAAGAGGATGAATTGCTGGTGGTGCGCGGCAAAGCCAGCCTGGATGAGTATTCCGGAAACGTGCGGGTGACGGGTGATGAGCTGTTCGACTTCGCCTCGGCGCGTTCGCACTTTGCGCAACAACTGGCGTTGCGCTGCAACGGCAATGCCAGCATCGCCCAGCTCAAAAAATTATTCACCCCGTATCGCGATGGCAAGTGCCCGGTGCAGATCATCTACCGCAACGACAGTGCAAGCTGCCAGCTGCGTTTGGGCGAGGACTGGCAGGTGACGCTGCACGACGATCTGCTGCGCGATCTGCGCGCGCTGTTGCGCGAAGAGAATGTGAAGGTGATTTACAGCTGACCTATTTGACGCGCATGCCGGGCTGCGCACCGTCATCCGGGCTGAGGATGAACAGACCGGGTGCTTCTCCCGAAGCCGCCAGCACCATGCCTTCCGACAGGCCGAACTTCATCTTGCGCGGCGCGAGGTTGGCGACCATCACGGTCATGCGACCGTTAAGTTTTTCCGGATCATAGGCTGACTTGATGCCGGCGAATACCGTACGCGTTTTTTCCTCACCGATGTCCAGTGTCAGCTTCAATAATTTTTCCGCGCCTTCGACATGCTCGGCATTGACAATTTTCGCCACGCGCAGATCGATCTTGCTGAACTCGTCGATGGAAATCGTTTCGGCTATCGGCGCGATGGCATGCTGTTGATGTTCCGCGTGGCGTGCGGGGGAATGAGCGTTTGTGGTCGGTTCCAGGGTTTGTTTGTTGGCTTCTATCATGGCATCAATTTGTTTTTGGTCAACGCGGGTCATTAAATGCTGATATGAATTTATTTTGCGACCATCAGGCAGCAAGCTGTTGATGTCTTGCCAGGTTAACGGTGGAATGTTGAGAAAACATTCCACCTCAGCAGCAAGTTTAGGGAGTATGGGTTTCAGGTAGATGGTTAACAGCCTGAATGCATTTATAAGAGTGCTGCACACCGATTGCAATTGTAAATTATTGCTTGGATCTTTTGCGAGTTGCCAAGGTTTTTGGTGATCGGTATAGGCATTAACGTTATCAGCAAGCGCCATGATTTTTCTGATGGCAGATGAAAAATCACGTAGCTCATAGTATGAATGAATTTCTTCTGCTTTTGAATGAATGAGGCCAAGCAAGGAGCCAAATCCGTCGTAGTCCTTTTTAAGTATGCCATCAAAATTTTTCAATAAAAACCCTGATGCCCGGCTGGCGATGTTGATGTATTTCCCAACCAAATCACTATTCACTTTTGCGAGAAAATCCTCAAGGTTCAGATCGAGGTCCTCCATCGTGCCGTTGAGTTTTGCGGCGTAGTAGTAGCGCAGGTATTCAGGGTTGAGTCCCTGTTTGAGATAACTATCTGCGGTGATGAAGGTGCCGCGCGATTTGCTCATCTTCTCGCCGTTCACGGTGAGGAAGCCGTGCGCGAACAACTTGGTCGGTGTGCGGAACCCGGCGTGCTGCAGCATCGCGGGCCAGAACAGCGCGTGGAAATACAAAATATCCTTGCCGATGAAGTGATACATCTCGGTCTTTGAACCGGCATTCCAGTATTCGTCGAAGTCCAGCCCTTTCTCATTGCACAGTTGTTTGAAGCTGCCCATGTAACCGACCGGTGCGTCCAGCCACACGTAGAAATATTTTCCCGGCGCATCGGGTATCTCGAAACCGAAATAGGGCGCATCGCGCGAGATGTCCCAGTCCGATAATTTGTTTTCGCTTTCGCTGCCCAGCCATTCCTGCATCTTGTTCGCGGCTTCCGGTTGCAGTGAACCGCTGCGTGTCCATTCGCGCAGAAATTTCTGGCAGGTGTCGGCGGAAAGTTTGAAGAAGTAATGGTCGGAATTGCGCAGTTCCGGTTTTGCGCCGGATACAGCGGAGTAGGGGTTAATCAGGTCGGTGGGTGCGTAGGCCGCGCCGCACACTTCGCAATTGTCGCCGTACTGATCCTTGGCGTGGCACTTCGGGCACTCGCCCTTGATGAAGCGGTCCGGCAGGAACATGCTCTTGACCGGGTCGTAGAATTGCTCGATGGAGCGCACCTCGATCAAATTGGCGGCCTTGAGTTTTCGGTAGATAGACTCGGAGTATGCTTTGGTCTCGGCGCTGTTGGTGCTTCCGTAGTTGTCGAACTCAACGTGGAAGCCCTTGAAGTCGGCAATGTGCTCGTGCCACACGCGGTCTATCAATTGTTCCGGCGAGATGCCTTCCTTTTCGGCGCGCAGCATGATGGGCGTGCCGTGGGTGTCGTCGGCGCACACGTAGTGGCATTCGGTGTCTTTCTGCATGTTCTGGAAGCGCACCCAGATATCGGTCTGGATGTATTCGACCAGGTGGCCGAGGTGGATGCTGCCGTTTGCATAAGGCAAGGCCGACGTGACGAGGATTTTTCTTTTGGACATTATGAACTGGCTGAAATGCTATAAAGACGCGGATTTTAGCAAATCGCGCGCATGAGCGGCGAATTGGTTAAAATCGCGCCCTTGCAACGAGTCGTACCGAAACTTAATAAGAGGGATAGTAATGAGCATCAAGTCAGACAAGTGGATACGCCGCATGGCGGAGCAGCACAAGATGATCGAACCATACGAGCCTAACCAGGTGAAGGAAGTCGACGGCAAACGCATCGTGTCGTATGGCACATCCAGCTACGGCTACGATATCCGCTGCTCCAATGAGTTCAAGCTGTTCACCAACATCAACAGCACCATCGTCGACCCGAAGAACTTCGATCCGAATTCCTTCGTCGAGGTCACTGCCGATTACTGCATCATCCCGCCGAACTCGTTCGCGCTGGCGCGCACAGTCGAGTATTTCCGCATTCCGCGCAGCGTGCTGACTGTGTGCCTGGGCAAATCCACGTACGCGCGCTGCGGCATCATCGTCAACGTCACGCCGTTCGAACCCGAGTGGGAGGGCTACGTGACGCTGGAGTTTTCCAACACCACCCCCCTGCCGGCAAAGATCTATGCCAACGAGGGCATAGCACAAGTGTTGTTCTTCGAGAGCGATGAAGTCTGCGAAACGTCCTATAAAGATCGCGGCGGAAAATATCAGGGCCAAGTCGGCGTGACGCTGCCGAAGATGTGATCACACTGTTGTGGCTAAACCTGAAAATCTTCCTTGCACCAGCGTGGAAATCTGCGACAATCCGCGCCAATTCGTAATGCCAACCCCATTCGCCATTCCCACTGGGAGTTATAAATGAAATTTAGATTTCCTATTGTCATCATCGACGAAGACTTCCGCTCCGAGAATGCCAGCGGCCTGGGCATACGTGCCTTGGCAGACGCGCTGGAGAAAGAAGGCATGGAAGTGCTTGGTGTGACCAGCTATGGCGACCTGACTTCGTTTGCGCAGCAGCAGAGCCGCGCCTCGGCATTCCTGCTGTCTATCGATGATGAGGAATTCGGTTCGGGCAGCGCAGAAGAAACCGTGATTGCGCTGAAGAGTTTGCGTGCGTTCGTGCAGGAGATACGCTTCAAGAATGCCGACATCCCGATTTACCTGTACGGCGAGACGCGTACTTCGCGGCACATTCCGAATGATGTGTTGCGCGAGTTGCACGGCTTCATTCACATGCATGAGGACACGCCGGAATTCGTCGCGCGCCATATCATCCGTGAAGCCAAGTCTTATCTGGATTCGCTGGCGCCGCCGTTCTTCCGCGCCCTGCTGCATTACGCGCAGGACGGTTCGTATTCGTGGCATTGCCCGGGACACTCCGGTGGCGTGGCATTTCTTAAATCGCCGGTAGGCCAGATGTTCCACCAGTTCTTCGGCGAGAACATGCTGCGTGCCGACGTGTGCAATGCGGTGGACGAGCTGGGGCAACTACTCGACCATACCGGTCCGGTGGCGGCATCGGAGCGCAATGCGGCGCGTATCTTCAACTCCGATCACCTGTTCTTCGTCACCAACGGCACGTCCACTTCCAACAAGATCGTATGGCACTCGACCGTTGCGCCGGATGACGTGGTGGTGGTGGACCGCAACTGCCACAAGTCCATCCTGCACGCAATCATGATGACCGGTGCGGTGCCGGTGTTCCTGACGCCGACACGCAACCATTACGGCATCATCGGGCCGATCCCTAAATCTGAATTCGAGCCGGCCAATATCCAGAAGAAGATCGATGCGAACCCGTTCATCAAGGATAAGACCAAGAAGCCGCGCATCCTGACCATCACGCAGAGCACATACGACGGCGTGGTGTACAACGTGGAGATGCTGAAGGAGATGCTGGACGGGCGCATCGATACGCTGCATTTCGATGAGGCGTGGCTGCCGCATGCGGCGTTCCACGAGTTTTACAAGGACATGCATGCGATCGGCAAATATCGTCCGCGCGCCAAGGAATCGATGATCTTCGCTACACAGTCCACACACAAATTGCTGGCCGGATTGTCGCAGGCTTCGCAAATACTGGTGCGTGAACCGGAAAGCCGCAAGCTCAACAGCCACGTGTTCAACGAGGCCTACCTGATGCACACCTCGACCTCGCCGCAATACGCGATCATCGCTTCATGCGACGTGGCCGCCGCGATGATGGAACCGCCGGGCGGTACCGCACTGGTGGAAGAGAGCATCGCCGAGGCCATGGATTTCCGCCGCGCGATGCGCAAGGTGGACGACGAGTTCGGCAAGGACTGGTGGTTCAAGGTGTGGGGCCCGGAGAAGATCGCCGCGGAAGGCATAGGCTCGCGCGACGACTGGATGCTGAAGACCTCGGACAAGTGGCACGGCTTCGGCAAGCTGGCTGCCGGTTTCAACATGCTGGACCCGATCAAGGCGACCGTGATTACGCCGGGGCTGAACCTTAACGGCAATTTCGACGAGAACGGGATTCCCGCCGCAATGGTCACCAAATATCTCGCCGAACACGGCGTCATCGTCGAGAAGTGCGGACTGTATTCGTTTTTCATCATGTTCACGATCGGCATCACCAAGGGCCGCTGGAACACGCTGCTCACCGCGTTGCAGCAGTTCAAGGACGACTACGACAAGAACCAGCCGATGTGGCGCATCCTGCCCGAGTTTTCGGTAAAGTTTCCGGGTTATGAGCGAGTCGGATTGCGCGACCTGTGCCAGCAGATCCATGACACTTACAAGGCGCACAATGTCGCGAAGATGACGACCGAGATGTATCTCTCCGATATGCAACCCGCGATGAAACCTTCCGATGCATTCGCCAAGATGGCGCACGATGAGATCGATCGCGTGGAGATCGATGAACTTGAAGGCCGCATCACGGCGGTATTGCTGACCCCTTACCCACCGGGCATCCCGTTGCTGATTCCCGGGGAACGTTTTAACAAGACCATCGTCGATTACCTCAAATTCGCGCGCGACTTCAATAAGAAATTTCCCGGCTTTGAAACCGACATCCACGGCCTGGTATCAGACAAGACCAACGGCGAGCGGATGTACTACGTGGACTGCGTGCGGCTGGGTTGAGCAGGTTGTAACTGCCAATCCCATGGCAGACCTCAAATGGAATCCCTACCGCCCGTTTTTTTGCACGGCTCAATGTGTGGCTGCACCTGATGCTTTAGCCCGATCGGGGATTTCTATTTTCAGGAGAAGGAACTTGTTGCGGTACATGCAGTCTATGAACCCGGTTTGAATACTTCAAGAAACAAACAATCTGAATCCTGATGGAAACGCATGCTAAAAGGCGCATGCGTTTTTTTTCGATAATATTGATTGGCCTTTGCATAACCGGATGTGTGAATATGTTGGCTGGCATGATGCATAACAAGGCTGTTGCAGCAACCGATAATGCGCCAGCCGCAGTACGGGATGCTGGCGTCGGCCATGGCGTGGTGTGGTTTGCGGCCATCGTTCTGATCGCGGCGGCATGGCCTGTCTACATGGGCGCAGTCTATAAGCCCGGAACCGGATTGGGCTATTACCTTGGTTTGATCGGCGGGATAATGATGTTGCTGATGTTGCTCTATCCGGTACGCAAGCACATGCGGCTGGCACGCAACTGGGGGCCGGTGCGCTACTGGTTCATGCTGCACATGATATTCGGGATAGGCGGGCCGACATTAATCCTGTTCCATTCGACCTTCCATGTGAAATCGCTGAATGCCGGCGTTGCGCTATTTTCCATGTTGCTGGTCGCGTCCAGCGGCATCATAGGACGATTCATCTATAAGCGCATACATCACGGACTCTATGGGCGAAGATCCAACCTGGAGGAATTACAGCAGGCCGTGGATGCAAACCAGAACAAGGTGAGCAAAGTGAATGCGGCCTTGGTGGAAACAACAGAAGTCGGCGAGAAATTGAAGCACTTTCGCGCCATGGCCTTTGCGCGGGAAGAGTCGCCTTTCATGCGTCTCTGGAATTTTATGGCGCTGGACTGGCAGCGGCGCAAACTGGCGAGCTACTGCCATAAGGAGTTACGGCAGGCCGCCGAGAATCTGGCCAAGTCGCAGGGATGGAGCAGGCAGCAACAGGAGCAGCATCTTTTGGCTGTGTCGCAGGATGTGAACGAGTACCTGGATGCTGTGCAGCAAGCTGCTCAATTTTCATCCTACGAAAGACTGTTCCGCTTGTGGCATATTCTGCATTCGCCTTTTGTATGGTTGCTCGCTATCAGTGGCATAGTCCATGTCATAGCGGTCAACATGTACTGATTGCTGCCGGATGTTGCTACGCCTCACCTTCCTGATCTTGTCCCTGTCTTTTTCCGGTATTACGCTGGGGGCGGGAGAGTCCGCGCTGATGCCGGGTGAGGTGATCGAAGGGCATGCCAAACTCGAAGAGAGTTGCACCGAATGCCATGTCCGGTTCGACAAGGAAGCGCAGACCAAACTGTGTTCGGATTGCCACAAGGATGTGAAGGCAGATATCCAGAAGCATGAGGGATTTCACGGCAGGCTGGAAGAAAAAGAGTGCCGTGCCTGTCATACCGAGCACCGGGGGCGCAACGCGAAGATCGCGGTGCTGGATACGAAAACATTCGACCATGCGAAGACCGACTTCCCGTTGTTGGGCGCGCACCAGAACCGGGAAAAAATAAAGTGCAAGGATTGCCACGAGACGAAGAAAAAATATCGTGAAGCGCCGTCGACTTGTAATGCCTGTCATCGCAAGGATGACAAACACAAGGGCAGTCTGGGCACCGACTGCAAGAGCTGCCATAACGAGCGCAGCTGGAAAGAAACTAAATTCGACCACAGTCTGGAAAAGACCCGCTTTGCGCTAAGTGGAAAGCACGTGGAGGTGAAGTGCAGTAAATGCCATGTCGACTCGACGAAATATAAGGGCGTATCGCATGAGTGTGTGAGTTGTCATCGCAAGGACGACAAGCACAAGGGCCAATACGGCAAAAAGTGCGAGACCTGCCACACCGACAAAGACTGGAAGCAAATCGAGTTTGATCATGATACGCAAACGAAATTCAAGTTGCTGGGCAAGCATGAATTGGCGAAATGCGTGAGTTGCCACAAGGCGCCGTTGTTTGCCAAGGAAAAGACGCCGACCACCTGTATCGCGTGTCACCGCAAAGACGATGTGCACAAGGGTGGGTTGGGCGAGAAATGCGCGACTTGCCACAACGAGGAAAAATGGAAATCCGCAAAATTCGATCATGACAAGGACACCAAATACCCTTTGTTGGGCAAGCACGTTACCACCAAGTGCGATGCCTGCCATAAACCGGAATTGAAAGTCACCGGGGAAAAGATCGCCACGGTTTGTGTCGGTTGTCACAAAAAGGATGACAAGCACAAGGACAATTTCGGAGCCAAGTGCGAGTCATGCCACAAGGAAAAAGACTGGAAGGAAATCAGCTTCGACCATGACCGCGATGCGAAATACGCCTTAAAGGGCAAGCACGAAAATGTTAAGTGTGTAGCCTGCCATACCGGCAAGCTGTATCAGCAAAAATTGGCTCAGGATTGTATTTCCTGCCACAAGAAAGACGATGTGCACAAGGAAAAGCTCGGCAAGCGCTGCGAATCCTGCCATAACGAAAAAGATTGGAAGGACGCCAAGCTAGACCACGGACGTGCACGTTTTCCATTGCTCGGACTGCACGTCAAAGTGGAGTGCAAGAAATGTCACCAGACACAGTTGTTCCACGATACGCCATCCGACTGCATTTCCTGCCACAAGAAGGACGATGACAAGGTTCACAAGCGCCGGTTGGGCAATAAGTGCGAGTCGTGCCACAACGCGCGGTCATGGAAGGCTTGGGATTTCGATCACGACAGCCGCACCAAATTCAAGCTCGATGGCGGACATAAAAAATTGGATTGCTACGCTTGCCATAAAAAAGAAGTCGAGGGCAGCTTCGTTGTTCCGCGTTCATGTGTCGGTTGCCACGAAGACGATGATGTACATCAAGGAAAATTCGGCCAACAATGCGAGCGCTGCCATGTCACCAGCAAATTCCGCACGCTTATTTTGGGCAACGGGCCGCAACCGCCGCTGATCCAGCTGCATTAATGTTGATGTTATCAGTTGGTCTTTAGCCATTGAGGATTTCTTGTCTCGCTTGCGTCGCAAGCGTTGAATGATTTTTAAGTTCAGGCAGAATGGAACCAACAAATTTCAAAGCTTGTCAGAGGGGTAGTTTATGCGCGGGATTTTTATGAGGAGCGGAAAAATAATTAGCCATAATAATCTGTTTGTGGAAAACAACGGATTTCGAGTTTCAGGCTCACTGCGCTGGATCGCCGGGATGTTTATACTGCCGCTGCTGATGATGGCTGACTTTGCTTTGGCGCAGGCAGCTGATGTCGATGCTTCAAATTTCAACCATACCCAAACCGGGTTTAACCTGGTCGGTCCGCATGCTATAGCTCCGTGCGATTCTTGTCATGTTCAGGGCGTGTTCAAGGGAACCCCGCGGGATTGTGCGACCTGCCATAGTCTTGGCAACCGTATGGGGGCAACGGTAAAACCCAATACGCATATACCTACCCGCGTACCATGCGATAACTGCCACAAACCCACGACCTGGACACCCGCGACATTCAGCCATGTGGGCGTTTCACCGGGCGCCTGCATGACTTGCCACAATGGCATGACGGCGACGGGCAAACCGAACGGACATATCATGACGACAGCTTCATGCGACACCTGCCATCGTACCGTGGCATGGATACCCGCCGGCTTCAATCATGCTGGAGTGGTTCCGGGCACTTGCACGACTTGTCACGGGGTGACCGCGACAGGCAAACCCAGCGGGCATGTTGTTACTACTGACTCATGCGACAAATGCCACAGCACCATTGCCTGGTTGCCGGCCGGTTTTAATCACACCGGCGTGGCAGCGGGTACCTGCGCGACTTGCCACAATGGTACGACCGCGACAGGCAAACCCAGCGGGCATGTTGTCACTACAGCTTCATGCGACAGCTGTCACACGACGACAACCTGGTTGGGCGCAACGTTCAATCACGCAGGTGTGGTGGCAGGTACCTGCGCGACTTGCCATAACGGCACGACCGCAACGGGCGTGGGTGGTTCGCCTACGACACGCTATCCTTCCTATTCGGGCCATGTGCCCACGACTTATTGGACTTCATGCGATGTTTGCCACAAGTCAACGACGACTTTCCTGAATGCCAAGGTGCACGGATCGGGTGCTGTTGTTTCAGGCAAATGCAACGTATGTCATAGCCACCATAATAACTCGACATCGTGCGACAAATGTCATTCCACCAGTACTTGGGACAAATAACAGTGAAATTGGCAGAGAGGGCACGCTTGATAGCGCCTCGATAGTGATGGCATCGCTATACGCTTTGCCCATTGTGACAATGGAAAAGGAAAGATATTGAAGGTCATTGGCAAGTTGCAGACTATGCGAAATTACACACGTTCGTTTAATCTCCTGGCAGTCGCCCTGATGTTGAACGGGTTTGCCATAAAGCAAGCCCAAGCTCATGTGATCGATCGCATCGAGATCAATCATGCGGGAGATGAAGCGGAGATCCAGATCCAGTTCGACATGAAGATACAGTATCTGCGCGAGGCTTCCCTCAACAATAACGAGATACATGTTTTCATCAAGTTGCTGGAAGCCGATCCTGATCCGAGCCTGGTTCCGGAGGCAATGGAATCGCCGCCGTCGGAGATTGCCCCGCATTTCACGGTGAGGTTTCCCGAACTCGATTCGTCGGTAGCCATCACTTTCGACGAGAAAGTGGCCTACCGTGTCCAGCCTGGAAAGGATGGGCGCAGCATCAGTATCTTTACACCGGTGATCAAACCGAAAGCCGCTCTTCCGGCCGAAGAGACAGTGCCTGCGCTAACGGCGCGAACGCCTGAACAGGTCGAGCAGGATGCCAAACAGTTGATGGACAGCGCCCAGAATGCGCTCCAGCAGGAGCAAGTAGTCACGGCAATAGAATCGCTGAACCGGCTGCTCAATCTTCCACCCAACCAGCAATCCCAGATTGGTCAGGAGTTGATTGGCGAGGCGCGCGAAAGGAACGGTGAGTACGACAAGGCGCGTGTCGAGTATGAGTTGTACCTGAAGCTTTATCCGGATGCCGCAGATGCCGCAAAAGTGAAAGGACGGCTGGCGGGTTTGCCCGAGGTTGGTGCCAAGCCGGTTCAGCATGTTACCCAGAAGAAATCTGTCAATGAGAAGATGATGATCTATGGCGGCATCTCCCAGAATTACTACAAGGGCATGTCGCATACGGACACCACGACCGCGGTCAGCAATGGGGTCTCCACGGCATCGCTTACCAGCACTGATCAATCGATGCTGGTCTCGTCGCTGGATATGACCGGGCGCAAGCGTACCGAGAACACCGATACGCGTATCGTGGTGCGCGACGTTTACAATGCGAACTTCCTGCATGGGCAGACCAGCTATAACAGGTTGAACTCGGCCTATATCGAACAGAGTGCACGCGACCACAGCTACCTGTACCGCGTGGGCCGGCAGACGGGAACGTCGGGAGGTACACCTAGTCGTTTCGACGGTGCATTGTTGGGCTATAGCCCGAATTCAATTTGGCGCATCAATGGTGTCGTCGGCACACCGGTGGATTTTTACGGCAGCAACACTGAAAGCAAAAACTTCGCAGGCATGAGCGTCGATCTGACCCGCTTGCCTGAACAATGGAGCGGCAGCGGATATTTTGTCGAGCAAAAGGTCGCCGGCATCGTGGATCGCCGCGCGGTCGGGATGGAAGCCCATTACTTTGATGCGCAGCGCAATTACATGGGGTTGCTTGATTACGATACCTTGTTCAAGGCGGTCAATTACGCGACGCTCCAGGGGAACTGGATAACAAGCGCGGGCGGCAACTACAACCTGCTGTTGGATCGTCGCAAGTCGCCACCGCTGCAAATCACCAATGCGTTGCCGGGGCAGACCATGCAGTCCGTATCGGCATTATTGCAGTCCGGTGTATCTGCGGATACGCTGCGCGCCGATGCACAAACATTGACTCAAACAACCAACTTGTTTCTCGTCGGGATGACACAGCCCTATTCCGCGCATTGGCGGGTGGGTGGTGATTTCCGCATCGCCAATACTTCCGCTGCCGGTGCAGTGGGTACTGTGCCCGCTGTCCCCGCTAGCGGAAACTCATACATCTACACGGCCCAGGCGATAGGCAACAGCTTGTTCCTGGATAATGACCTGAATGTGATCAGCGCGAGTTATGTCGATGACCCAAAATTTGCGGGACGGTCCATGTTATTCAACCGTGTCGAGACCTTGCGACAAAATTGGCGGCTGGATATGTCGTTGCAGCTCTATGATGAGAGCGACCAGTCGGGCAGTCACCAGAGGCGGATCACACCCAGCCTCAAATTGGGTTATCACTTGAACGACTCAATCAGCCTCGAAGGTGAGGGTGGGATCGAAAATACTCATACCTATAGCGCAACCCAGGATGACAAGACACGGCGCAGGTATTTCTATGTCGGGTATCGCTGGGACTTTAGATAGTTTTTTCTGGAAAGCTTAAGCCTTCCGGTCGTAAACCACGAAGTGATAGGGGTAGGCGTTCTTCTCATCCGGTGCGTGGCTGTCGCGACTGGTTTCCTGCCATTGCTTGTCATCGAATTCCGTGAAGTATGCATCGCCCGGTATATCGGCATCGATCTCGGTCAGGTAGATGCGGTCGGCAAGATGGATCGCTTGACGATAAAGTTCTGCGCCGCCGATCACAAAAATCTCATCTTCGTCCTTTGCGCAGGCCTCAATCGCTTTTTCCAGCGAATCCTCGATGATGCAACCTTCAAACTTTGAGCTGCGCGTGACTACTACCG
The DNA here is from genome assembly GCA_903858965.1 of uncultured Nitrosomonadales bacterium. Taxonomy (GTDB): domain Bacteria; phylum Pseudomonadota; class Gammaproteobacteria; order Burkholderiales; family Gallionellaceae; genus Gallionella. The sequence continues at coordinate 34,376 of CAIOKY010000079.1, forward strand.
AAAAGCGCCCCGGCAATGGTTTGCCGATTGACTCATAAGTCTTGCGTCCCATTATGATGTGATGCTTCATAGTGAGAATTTTGAAATTTTTCAGGTCGGCGGGCAGATGCCACGGCAGCGTGTTGTTCACGCCAATCACGCGGTTTTTCGCCATTGCGACGATCAGCGAGATGCGCGGTTTCATACCGCGACCGGTGCCTTGATCGCGGGATGAGGATCGTAGCCTTCCAGCGTGAAATCCTCGAACTTGAATGCAAAGATATCCTTCACTGCCGGATTGATGCGCATCGTCGGCAGCGGGCGCGGCTCGCGCGACAGTTGCAGCGCAGTCTGTTCCACGTGGTTCGAATACAGGTGTGCATCGCCGAAGGTATGCACGAACTCGCCGGGCTGCAAGTCGCACACTTGCGCCATCATCATCGTCAGCAGTGCGTAGCTGGCGATATTGAAAGGCACGCCGAGGAAGATGTCGGCGCTGCGCTGATACAGCTGGCAGGACAATTTTCCATCCGCGACATAAAACTGGAAGAACGTATGACAGGGTGCCAGTGCCATCTGGTCGAGTTCCCCGACGTTCCACGCCGACACGATGATGCGGCGCGAATCGGGATTGCCCTTGATCTGGTCGACGGCCATTTTGATCTGGTCCACCACGCGGCCATCCACGGTCGCCCACGAGCGCCATTGCTTGCCGTACACCGGGCCGAGGTTGCCGTTCTTGTCGGCCCATTCGTCCCAGATCTTGACGCCGTTGTCCTTGAGGTACTTGATGTTGGTGTCGCCCTGCAGGAACCACAGCAGTTCGTGCACGATGGATTTCATATGGCATTTCTTGGTGGTGACTAGCGGGAAACCTTCCTGCAGGTTAAAGCGCATCTGGTAGCCGAACACGCTGGTCGTGCCGGTGCCGGTGCGGTCGGTTTTTTTCGTGCCGTGGGTTAGCACATGCTGCATCAGGTCCAAATATTGGCGCATAATTCCTAGCGTTGAATGCCCGTATAATCGTGGCATTGTTGAATGACTTTCGAGGACGTAATGCTAGCACAACTGACCGCTTCTACTTCACTGCCCAAGACCCTGAAAGCAGCCCACCTGCTGGTGCTATTGCCCAAGGGAAAATCATTGCCCAAGGATGTGCCGCATCGCGAATTGCTGACCGCGGTGCTCAAGCGCCGCGCCATCAAGGCGGAGGAATTTGCCGCGCCCGTTGCGGCGAACCATACCGATGGCAGCCTGATCGTTTGGGCAGCGCTGGACTTCAACAAGACCCATTTTGCCGTGCAGATACAAGTGCGCAAGGCCATGCAGTTGCTGCTGGACGAACAGCCGGTCGGCGTTTCCATCGTCGTGCTGGGCGATACCGCGCAGCGCACACAAGCTGCCGAAGCGGCGGTGTATGCGGCGTGGGTGAACGGCGCGCGGCTGCCATTGCACAAGAAAAAAGCCGACCAGCGCAAGCCGCTGCAAAAGATCGCGCTGTACGGTTTTGCCGACAAAAAAATATTTGATGAGTTCAAAGCACAAGCGGCGGGCAACCTGCTGTGCCGCACGCTGACCGTGCTGCCGCCCAACGAACTCACGCCCGGCATGTACCGCAAGCGCGTCAAGGAATTGGCCAAGGCGCAGGGCTGGAAGCATGAGGAGTTCGACATGAAGGCGTTGCGCAAGATGGGTGCGGGCGCGTTCGTTGCAGTTGCGCAGGGCAGCCATGAAGAGGATGCCGCGATCGTGCATCTGCGTTATCGCCATACCAAGGCCAAGCAAATCGTTGCATTGGTCGGCAAGGGCATCTGCTTCGACACCGGCGGACACAACCTCAAGCCCGCGCGCTACATGCACGGCATGCACGAGGATATGAACGGCTCGGCGGTCGCGCTCGGCATTCTGCTCGCCGCCACGCAGCAAAAACTGCCGGTCAACATCGACTGCTGGCTGGCCATCGCGCAAAACCATATCGGCCCGAAAGCCTACAAGCAGAACGATATCGTCAAGGCGCTCAACGGTACGACCATCGAGATTATGCACACCGATGCCGAAGGCCGCATGGTGCTGGCCGACACGCTCACGCTCGCCTCGCGCGCCAAGCCCAACCTGCTGATCGACTTCGCCACGCTTACCGGCAGCATGGCCGTGGCGCTGGGCGCGCGCTACAGCGGCGTGTTGGGCAACTGCGACGAGCTGTTACAAAAAGCCGTGCAAGCTGGACAGCAAAGCGGCGAGCGCTTGTGCGTCTTTCCGATGGATGAAGATTACGAGCCCGCGCTGGATTCCAAGGTCGCCGACATCAAGCAATGCACGCTGGATGGCGAAGCCGACCACATCCTCGCGGCGCGCTTCCTGAAGCGCTTTCTGGAGCACGACGTACCGTGGCTACATGTGGACTTGTCCTCCAGCCGCTGTGAAGGCGGGCTGGGCAGCGTGGCGAGCGACGTGACCGGCTTCGGCGTGGGCTGGGGATTGCGCATGTTGAAATGATGCCGTCCTGAAGGTATAGAATACTGGCGTATCAAACGACAGAAAGGAGTTTGCGATGAAAAAGATTATTGCTCATGTACTCTGGACCACATTGGTATTACTGGCGGTGGCGATGCCTGCCTACTCGGCGCTGAATATTGGCGTCACAGCACCAACCTTCGTGACACAGGCTTCGATGGGCGGCAAGGTATTCACTTACTCGCTCGCCGACGCGCTGAAGAAAGGGCCGGTCGTGCTGTATTTTTATCCGGCAGCATTCACGCCGGGCTGCACGATAGAGGCGCACGATTTTGCCGACGCGATCGAAAAGTATCAGGCACTGGGCGCGACCGTGATCGGCGTGTCGCGTGACGATATCGAGAAGCTCAACCGGTTTTCGGTCAGCGAATGTCGCAGCAAGTTCCCGGTGGCGGCGGACCCCGACCAGAGCATCATGAAATCCTACGATGCGATCCTTGCGGTCAAGCCGGAATACGCCAACCGCACATCTTATGGGCACCTCTAAAAATTGCTTACGAATTCACCTTTTTGTCAGATGGAGGATGTTGGATGGATTCGCAGAGGCTGTAAATGTTGCATCTGCCTTACGTAGAAAGCTGGGTGCCACGTTCCATTG
>CAIOKY010000080.1 GCA_903858965.1 uncultured Nitrosomonadales bacterium
CAACGGTCTGTCCGTGTTGAGCCTGTTGAGCCTGTTGAGCCTGTTGAGCCTGTTGAGCCTGTTGAGCCTGTTGAGCCTGTTGAGCCTGTTGAGCCTGTTGAGCCTGTTGAGCCTGTTGAGCCTGCTGGTTTTGCGGCGCTTTCTGGACCGGCTTCGGTTGCTGCTGCAACGCGTTGCTACTTGATGTTATTGCGGTAGTAGACATGATACCTCCTTAATTAAAACGCCCTGCGGTTTAAGCAGTCACGTTTATGATGGAACCTATAGTCAAGCCTTCCGGATATTGCTGGGCTTCTATCGACTGAATACTTTGTCTGGTCTGTACTGACAACAAAGACACTTGCGTTTGCGCAGAAATCTGACTCTGCTGAACCGGTTGGGCCTGTTGAGTCTGCACCTGCGATGCTACCTGACTCTGTTGCGACTCCAGTCCCTGAACATTCTGTTGGTCTTGCTGTACCAACTGAGTTTGTTGAGCCTGTTGTGCCTGTACTTGCTGTGCAAGCTGATCTTGCTGGGCTTGGGCGACCTGAACACTTTGCTGGGCTTGTTGTACCAGTTGGGCTTGCTGGGCCTGTTGCGCCTGCGCTTGTTGTGCCAGCTGAGCTTGTTGAGCCTGTTGTGCCTGAAGAGCTTGCTTAGCTTGCTGGACTTGCTGGGCCAACTGTAATGCACTGCTGCTTGATGTAATGGCGGTAGTAGACATAACATCCCCTCCTTATCGAACCAAGTCTGATGCGAATTCAAACTCTACATTAGGTTTTCAAAAAAAGCATTAGTTCCTTTATATTTTCGCCAGGTTGAATGGCAGACTCGGGAATGGGTGGACCGTAGGCCAGCAGCTTTGGTTGAGATCGTACCGGAAAGTGATACGTTTTCTGCTACAGAAAAAGAAAAAGGAGTCAGGCTTTCAGCCTAACCCCTTGTATTCAATGGTAGGCACGATTGGACTCGAACCAACGACCCCTTGGATGTCGACTGATTTTTTAAGTTGCAACTTATTGTTTTTATTAACCTAAAAATTGCCGTCCGTTCCAATTTTTTCACTGTTTTGTACCCTTTTTACTCCTGACTCACCAGAAAGTCACCAGACCGCAACCCCCTAGTTGGGCACCAACCAACTCATCAAAAAGTCGGATAGGGAAGCTGTTATCTGTACCAAAAATCAACACAGTCTTGCATCGCAAGTCTGTGACAAGACCTGACACAAGAGCATTGCTTTTGTGCTTATCAACTGACGGTCAGATGACAGACAGACGTTCTACTGTATCCGGGTAACGCTCAACCATACGGATCAAAATCGCAGCTTGGGCATTCGGGCTGGCACGGCCTTGCTCCCAGTTTTCCAGTGTGCGCTCGTTCGTGCGCAGGTATCTGGCGAATACGGTTCGCGATAAGTGCAGCTTCTCCCGCAGACTGAGCAATTCTTCCGGGGTGATGGTGGGCGCAGGTTTCTTTTCCACGACATGCTGGCGCAAAGTAATCTTGCCCTTGCGTGCAGATTCGAGTGCGGTGAATCCCTCTTTCAGCTCATTAAACAAATTGCGTTTCATTTGATTCTCCTTGCGTCCAATTCCTGCTTAAGCAGTTCCTTCAAAGTTTTGCGTTGTGCAGCGATTAGATCGTCCATCTCGTCTTTGTTGTACACGGTGTACAGCCAGAATTGCTTGCCGGACAGCCACCAGTAATAAATCACGCGAAGTCCGCCACGTTTGCCTTTACCTCGCTTTTCATCGGCATAACGTACCTTGCGCAATCCACCTGTGCCCTCGATCACGTCGCCAGCTTCAGGGTTCTTCATCAACATCTGCTGAAACTCACGAAAACTTTCGTCGCTCAGATAACTCTGCCGATGCCGCTCAAATGGAGGTAATTCAATGAAGGTGGCTTTCATGGATTAATCATACGCAAGTTGCGTATTTTATGTCAAGGGGCTTGCGCAGTAACAACACCACATCAATCCGCCACAGTCTTGCATCGCAAGTCTGTGACAAGACCTTGCACAAGAGCAATGCTGTTGTGGCTTAATGTTTCAACACTGTGTGGTAACTCCCGACTTTTAGTCGTTGTCTGCCACATTGATTATGTATACACGATGGGACGCTGGCAGCCTATGTAAAGGATCGGAAAGCCAACAAGCTGGCAAATAAAACCATTAACTTGGGGCTGGAGTTGGTGAGAAGGATTCTGAACCTTGCTGCGCGCAGTTGGCGCGATGAAGATGGGATAACTTGGTTAGAGACCCCTCCCCTCATCTCGGTGCTGCCACTCATAGGCTTCCAGCGCGAACCTCGTCCTATCACTTGGACAGAACAACGGCGCATCATGCCGTTACTGCCGGATCATCTCGCAAAGATGGTTCTGTTCGATTTGAACACGGGTGCAAGGGATGAGGTGGTATGTGGTCTGAAGTGGGAATGGGAAATCGCCATTCCTGAACTTGGTGTATCGGTGTTTGATATTCCAAGGGAGAACGTCAAGGGTCGGAAACGTGGTCGCGTTCTGGTCTGCAATACGGTGGCTCAAAGCATCATCGAAGCACAACGCGGAAATCATCCCGAGTTTGTGTTTCCCTTTCGGGGCCATCGTGTCGAGACTATGAATAACACTGCTTGGCAAAGAGCGCGAAGGATTGCAGGAATTCCCGATCTGCATATTCACGATCTGCGTCATACGGTGGGGATGCGATTACGCGAGGCAGGCGTGCGAGAAGAAACGATTGCAGACCTTTTGTGGCATGCCCGACAAGGCATGACGGCTCATTACTCGGTAGTCCAGATTGATGAGCTGGTGGAGGCGTTAAACCGCATCACAAATGAGAGCAGTCGGGTCAATCGCAGCCTTGCAATGATCCGTAGGGAGCAGCTTGGTGAGAAAAGTCACCCAAAAGTCACCATCAAAAGAAAAGTGGGCTAGACCGTTTCTGATCTAACCCACTGAATTCTTTGGTAGGCACGATTGGACTCGAACCAACGACCCCTTGGATGTCGACCAAGTGCTCTAACCAGCTGAGCTACGCGCCTATTGCAGGGTTCGCATTGTATCCGAAAGGCTATCGTGCTTCAAACGAAAATCGCACGCGATTTTGTCCTGTGCAGCATGAGTCCGGCATCAAAATATCAGGGCACTCTCCTGATGCCGCTATAAAGACCAGCAAAGCGTACAGGTCATTCATTGTCGGCTTTGCCGATGATGTGGTTTAATCGCGCTATCTTTCAGGGGCCGGATTACATTGATCTGCATACAAATCAGAATCGCCAATTGTTTGGCTGCTATCACGCTGCTTGCAGCCACGTCAGCTGACGCCGGCGAATCAGCCGATGTGATCAAGCAGCGCATCGGCAGCGGCGACCCGGTGGCGGGAAAATCCAAATCTACCCTGTGCCAGAGCTGCCACGGCGAGGATGGCTTGAGCGTGGAAGATCTGATCCCTTATCTTGCCGGACAATATTCCGCATACATCATCAAGGAACTGCGCAATTTTCAAACCGGAGCGCGTAAACACCCAATCATGAACACGATGGCGAAGACCGTCAATGATGCTGACCTGGCGGACATCGCGGCCTACTTCGCCAGCCTGGACAAAATGCAAGGCGGCGGCTGGGGGAAAAACACGGTCGCAAAAAATCTGTTCCTGAAAGGCGACATGAGTCGCAATATCCAGCCATGCGTGAGTTGTCACGGCATCAACGGAAAAGGCAAGGCGCCCGATATCGCGACCTTCCCGGTGATCGGCGGTCAGCACAAAGCCTACCTGCGCGCGCAACTCATCAATTGGCGCGATGGCCAGCGAACCAACAGTCCAGGCGGCGTGATGAACATCATCGCGAAGTCCTTGACCGATCCTGAGATCGAAGCGCTGACGGATTATATTTCCGGGTTGTAGTTGATGTCGCCATCGTTCTTTCCAATTCGCAATGGAAAGGAGAACAAGGCGGCGAGGATGAGGCGACGAAGACAGTACAAATAGTACGGCTAGGAGCCGAAGACGAAGCCAACGCAGTTATCGTTTTCATTGCGGATTGGGATCACGCCTGCCACACTCCGTAGCCTGCCTCACGTAAGGCAATCGCCAGTTCCACTTCCATGTCGCGCGCGCCGTCGTAGGGCATCGGGTTATACACTTCGTAGAGTTTGGGCAACAAGCGCAAACCGAATTCCTGCACATAGCGGTTGGACTGGATACCTGCCTTGTGTTTGTCGAAGCGCACATCGGGATCCAGTCCCGTCATGCCGACATAAACGCATGGATTGCCGGTGATGTAATCTGGATTGGATTTTCTGAAGCGGCCTTTGTAGAGAACGTCTTTCGACAGTTCGATCACATAGACGTGGTAGTGGTTGCGGCGCGACATGGTTTGGTTCCATTGAACCACATGTGGCGCAATGTCCTATATATTGCGCCCATTGGCTCGATCCTAAGATGACGTTTAATGCATATGTTAAATCATCACCACCGCGTCATTCCAAATTGACTCATATGCTTCGATCTTCATCGCGGCAGTGTCATCAGCTCGAATAATCTCAGCAGGCGATCGCTTGGCGATAGCGTTTAACGATTGCGTAAATGCCCATGCAATGGTTCCGTCTATGAAAATGGAACGATCATGCAAAGCCTTTTCTGGTGCGATGCGAACAGCAAGCGGTTTGTTATTGCTGAATTGCTGAACCCAGTTTTGTGCGGCAGGTTGTAGCGACGGTTTAACATATTTAGCGTCGGCTAATAGACGTAGCGACACGCCATCACGCACAGTGCATCCATATACGGTAAGTGCGGCTTCGTCCATGTATGCATCAACTATCATCACATCGCGAGTTGCAGATTGCAGCAATTTTGAAATCGCGGAGAACGCATCAAAGCTATTGCCCACCGGAATAAATGTTCCCTTTACACTAGCAGGTGCCTTTAATTCTGCTGCTGCTAAAACCCGATAAAGAATCCGCTTCATCGATTCAACTGCAACTTGCCTCTGCGGAGGATAATCAAGATTCATGGCAGCTGTTCGCCATTCAACTTTATCCATCATTTCCCCACTTGATATGATCAGCGCATCAGCTCGACCAAGCCATTGATGAGTTTCAGGCGAGAGCTGTTCAAGGCCCCAAAAATCGGGCATTGATTCAATTATTCGCCCAAGCTGGCGATAGTAAGATTCGGGGTCAATTTGCATGGGATACATTATATCTGGATGATTACCTGCACATCAGGTTGCTGGAAAATGGCAGCCCTTGGTAGACCACAGTTAGCGGTCAGCACAGGCGACAACCGAATCAATAACTACCCGAAGCGAGATTATCAAACCTCGTGTATTCGCCGCGGAACGCCAGCTCCACTTTGCCGATCGGACCGTTACGTTGTTTGCCGATGATGATCTCGGCCTTGCCTTTGTCGGGCGAATCGCTGTTGTAAACTTCGTCGCGGTAGATGAACAGGATCAGGTCCGCATCCTGTTCTATCGCGCCGGATTCGCGCAGGTCGGACATCACCGGGCGTTTGTTGGGCCGCTGTTCGAGGCTGCGATTCAACTGCGACAGCGCGATCACCGGCACATGCAGCTCCTTCGCCAATGCTTTTAACGAACGTGAGATTTCCGATATTTCGGTGGCGCGGTTCTCGCTGGCTTTGCCTACATTCGAACTCATCAATTGCAGATAATCCACCACGATCAGGCCAAGCCCGTTGTTTTGGCGATGCAGCCGGCGCGACCGTGCGCGCAGGTCCAGCGCGGACAGCGCGGCGCTTTCGTCGATGTGTATCGGCGCATCGTTCAGCCTGCCGAGCGCATGCGTCAAGCGTCCCCAGTCGTCGTCCTGCAAACGTCCGGTACGCAGATCCTGTTGATTAAGTTTGCCGACCGAGCCGAGCATACGCATTGCCAGTTGCGTCGCGCCCATTTCCATGCTGAAGATCGCCACCGGCAATTTGCTGTCCATCGCGACGTTCTCGGCGATGTTGATGGCCAGCGCGGTCTTGCCCATGCTGGGGCGGCCCGCGACGATCACCAGGTCGCCGGGCTGCAAACCGGAGGTCATGCGATCCAGATCGGTGAAGCCGGTCGCGGTGCCGGTGATGTCGCTGGGGTTATCGCGCGCATACAAGGTCTCGATGCGCTCCACCACTTGCGACAGCAATGGCGGCATGGCGATGAATCCCTGCTTGCCTTTCGAGCCCGCCTCGGCGATCTCGAACACTTTGCTTTCCGCCTCGTCGAGCAATTGCGCAGCGTCGCGCCCGGTCGGGTTGTAGGCGCTACTGGCTATGTCGGTGCCGACTTCCGCCAGCTTGCGCATGATGGAGCGCTCGCGCACGATCTCGCCATAGCGGCGGATGTTGGCAGCCGACGGTACGTTCTGCGCGAGGCTGCCCAGATATGGCAGGCCGCCCACCTTGTCCAGTTCACCGGCGATCTCCAGCGCTTCGGCGACCGTGATCACATCCACCGGTTTCGCCAGCTCGCTCAGGCGCACGATCTGGCGGTAGATCAGGCGATGTTCCTGGCGATAGAAATCGTCGGCAGTCACCAGGTCGGTGATCTTGTCCAGCGCGCTCGCCTCCAGCAGCAAACCACCCAGCACCGATTGCTCGGCTTCCACCGAATGCGGCGGCAATTTTATCTGGTCGATCTGTGCGTCTGCGTTGGAAAAATTTTGCATGGAATTAATTCACGGATACTTTTTGGCGGAGGGTATTTTACCTTGTAATCGGTGCAAGCCTGAAAACAAAAAAGGACTGTCGCCAGTCCTTTTTGTGTTGCGTTGAAGCTGCGGCGGATTACTGTTCGCCGAGCACCGAAACCGTGATCCCCACCACCACATCGGTGTGCAGCGCTATGTTGAGCGGATGATCGCCGATCTGCTTGATGTGGCCATCAGGCATGCGCACTTGCGCCTTTTCAACTGCAAAGCCTTGTGCGGCCAGGGCTGCGGCAATATCGGCATTGGTGACGGAGCCGAACAGCTTGCCATCCACACCGGCCTTTTGCACGATCTGCACGGTCAAGCCCGCGAGCTTTTCGCCGCGTGCCTGCGCTTCGGCCAGCTTGGCCTTGTCGGCCGCTTCGAGCTCGGCACGGCGTACTTCAAACTCGGCCATGTTTGCGGTAGTTGCGCGTTTTGCCTTGCCTTGCGGGATCAGGAAATTGCGCGCGAAACCGTTCTTGACTTTGACCACTTCGCCCAATTGGCCGAGGTTGGTCACTTTTTCCATCAAAATAATTTGCATGTCGGACTCCTTAGTGCAGATCGGTATAAGGCATCAGGGCCAGGAAGCGCGCGCGTTTCACGGCGGTGCTCAGTTGGCGCTGATAACGTGTTTTGGTACCGGTAATGCGTGCCGGGATCAGCTTGCCGTTCTCGGCGATGAACTCCTTGAGGATGTTGATATCCTTGTAATCCACTTCGGCGATCTTCTCGACCGTGAAGCGGCAGAACTTGCGGCGCTTGAACAGATTGTTGCGGGAAGAACGCTTATTCTTGTCGTCTTTCTTTTTGTCTATACGAGCCATGATGTTTCCTTATTCCAAGATTTATGTATGAATAACCGCTTGATCAGGCAGCCGACGGAATGTCTTCCACCGGAACCGCAGCACCGCTAAAACCGCCTTCAGTCGGCATGGAGCGGGATTTTTCTTCCTTCATCATCGCGGACGGTTCAACGACAGCAGCCTTGGTCTTGACGGTCAGATGGCGCAATACTGCGTCATTGAAGCGGAACGCGTGTTCCAGTTCGTCCAGCGTTTCCTGGTTGCATTGGATATTCATCAGCACGTAATGTGCCTTGTGGATCTTTTGGATAGGGTAAGCCAGTTGGCGGCGGCCCCAGTCTTCCAGACGGTGAATGAAACCACCCTTGGAAGTGACCAGTGTGCGATAGCGCTCGATCATCGCGGGTACTTGCTCGCTTTGATCGGGATGCACGATAAATACTATTTCGTAATGTCGCATTACATCTCCTTATGGTTAAAGCCCCCCGCTTGCGGTGCGGTGGAGCAAGGTAAGTGAAACTGCCCGGTAAAGACCGAATCACAGGGGCGCGCATTATAGCGAAACGGGCATACAGGTCAAGGAGTTTATGCGTATACGGCCTGTCACAACGCAGCGCGCTGGCGCACCACCTCGAACAGGCAGATCGCTGTCGCTGCGGCAGCATTCAGCGATTCAACCTTGCCGGGCATCGGAATGGTGATTGGTGTGGCAAGGTTCAACAGAGCTGGTGACAGTCCTGCCCCTTCGTTGCCGACCAGAAATGCGATCTTGCCGAGCAGGTCGCAACCATACAGGCTGCGCGTGGCTTGCAGGCTGGCGGCCAGCAGCGTACCGGCAAATTTTTTCGCCACCTCGGTCAAGCTCTGCCGCTCGTATATGCACAACGCAAAATGCCCGCCCATCGCCGCGCGCAGCACTTTCGGCGACCAGGCATCGGCGCAGCCTGTGGAAAGGAATACCGCATCGCATCCCGCCGCCGCCGCCGAACGCAGCATCGAGCCGAGGTTGCCGGGGTCCTGAATATCTTCCAGCAACAGTGCGAAGCTGCTTGGCACAACTGCCGGCTGTGGCATATCGATCAGCGCGAGGATACCAGTGGGTGTTTTCAGTTCGCTGAGTTCCGCGAACAGCTTGTCATCCAGTTGCGCGACGGGTACATCTGTCATGCGTTGCAGCAACCCGGCGATCTCGCCGTCATGCGACGCCGCTGTATTCAGCAAAATGTGGCGCGGCTGATTGCCGCTATCCAGGTATGCCGCGAGCAGATGCGTGCCGTCCAGCAAGGTCTGGTTGGCTTTACCCCGCTGCCGCGCAGAACCGGAGAGTTTAACCAGCTCCTTGAAAAACGGATTGTCGCGGGACTGGATCGACTTCATGCCTGAACCAGCCCTTCTTCATGCCCGGGCGATGTCATGCCGTGGCAGTCGTATCCTGTTCCAGCAACGCGCCGATCTCCTGCAAGGACGGGAGTTCCTGCAGGGCGCGCAGGTTGAGGTCGTCGAGCAATTGTTTGGTGGTGGCGAACAGCTCGGGCTTGCCCGGCGCATCGCGCGTCCCGACCACTTCCACCCAGCCACGCGTCTCCAGCGTTTTCAGTATCTGCGCGGAGACCGCGACGCCGCGTATCTCCTCGATGTCGCCGCGCGTCACGGGCTGATGGTAGGCGATGATGGCGAGCGTCTCCAGCACGGCGCGCGAATAACGCGGCGGTTTTTGCGGATTGAGCCGGTCGAGATATTGCTGCATCTCCGGCCTGGCGCGGAAGCGCCAACCGCTCGCCACACGGCTCAATTCAACACCGCGGCCCTGCCAGTCTTGCGCGAGTTCTTCGAGCAACGTTTCGAACTGGCGATTGTCCAGCGGTGTGTCGCCGAGTTTTTTCAACTCTGCTATCGATAACGGGTCGGCGCTGGTCAGCAACGCGGCTTCCAGCACGCGCTTGAGTTTCTGCAAATCGATCTGCTCACCGACTGATTGAATAAGCCCGGCACGATCCGGATATATTATTTCTTCACTCGGCGTTAATCGCCCGGCTTGTCCTGACATAGATATTCCCCAATGTTTCACTTTGTTGGATTTCAACCAGATATTCCTTGGCCAGCTCGAGTATGGCGATGAATGTGACGATCAGTTTCGGCAGGCCGCTTTCCACATCAAACAGCCTGCCGAATTCGACAAATTCACCGCCCTGCAAACTGCGCAGGATGTGCGTCATCTGCTCGCGCACCGAAAGTTGTTCGCGGCGTACTTTGTGATGCGTGTTGAGTTTGGCGCGCGCCAGCAGACCCAGCCAAGCCTGGCGCAAGTCTTCCACGCTGACTTCGGGCAGGCGCTCGCGCACGGTGTTTTCGATCAGCACTTGCACGATCTCGAAATCGCGCCCGGCTTGCGGCAGTTCATTGAGCTTTTGCGCGGCCAGTTTGATTTGCTCATATTCCAGCAGGCGGCGCATCAATTCGGCGCGCGGATCTTCGCCGCCTTCTTCGCTGGCCTTGGGCGGACGCGGCAACAACATGCGTGACTTGATCTCGATCAGCACTGCAGCCATCAGCAGGTAATCCGCGGCCAATTCCAGACGGTGCTTCTGCATCATCTCGATATAGCCCATGTATTGGCGGGTCAGTTCCGCCATCGGGATATCCAGCACGTCGAGGTTATGCTTGCGGATCAGGTACAGCAACAGATCCAGCGGCCCCTGAAAGGTTTCCAGCACCAGCTCCAGCGCATCCGGCGGAATGTACAGATCCTGCGGCAATTCCAGCATCGGTTCGCCGTGAATACGGGCGAAAGGAACAAGTTGTTGTTGGGTTTCCATCATCTTGTGGTCAGGTGTAACTTATTCCCATCACCTCGCGCACATCGCGCATGGTCTCGGAAGCCAGCTTGCGCGCCTTTTCGCAGCCATCGGCAATGATGTTGCGCACCAGCGCGGGATCGTCCAGATACAGTTGCGCGCGTTCGCGCATCGGGCGCTGTTCCTCAAGCACTGCATCGATCACCGGTTGCTTGCATTCGATGCAACCGATCCCCGCGCTCTTGCAGCCTTTCATCACCCATTGCTTGATCTGCTCGTTCGAATACACCTTGTGCAACTGCCACACCGGGCATTTATCGGGATCGCCGACATCGGTGCGGCGGATGCGCGCCGGATCAGTCGGCATGGTGCGTATCTTCTTGCTTACGCTGGCTTCATCTTCACGCAACGAGATGGTGTTGTTGTAGGACTTGGACATCTTCTGCCCATCCAGCCCGGGCATCTTGGACGCCGCAGTGAGCATGGCGTGGGGTTCGGACAGGATCATCTTGCCGCCGCCTTCCAGATAACCGAACAGGCGCTCGCGGTCGCCGTGGCTCAGGCTCTGTTGTTCATCCAGCAGGGATTTTGCCGATTCCAGTGCTTCATCGTCGCCCTGCTCCTGAAAGCGGATGCGCAGTTCGTGATACAGCTTGGCTTTTTTGCCGCCGAGTTTTTTTACGGCGGCCTCGGCTTTGTCTTCGAAACCCGCTTCGCGCCCGTAAATATGATTGAAGCGGCGCGCGATCTCGCGGGTGAATTCGATATGCGGCACCTGATCTTCGCCCACCGGCACCTGCGTCGCGCGGTAGATCAGGATATCCGCGCTTTGCAGCAGCGGGTAGCCGAGGAATCCATACGTGCTCAAATCTTTCTCGGTCAATTTTTCCTGCTGGTCCTTATAGGTCGGCACACGCTCCAGCCAGCCCAGCGGGGTGATCATGGACAACAACAGGTGCAACTCGGCATGTTCCGGTACACGAGATTGAATGAACAACGTGGCACGCGCCGGATTGACCCCGGCGGCCAGCCAGTCCACCACCATGTCCCAGACGCTTTGCTCGATAAGTTGCGGCGTGTCATAGTGCGTTGTGAGTGCATGCCAGTCGGCCACGAAGAACAGGCATTCGTATTCGTTCTGCATCTGCACCCAATTCTTCAGCACACCGTGGTAATGACCCAAGTGCAAACCTCCGGTGGGACGCATACCCGATAAAACACGATCAGCAAACATGATTAGATTCCAAATAACGACGAAAGCAATTTGTACACACCCTCAATCAACGGCGAGAGTACCCAACTTAACACAGGCGTGATCGCCAGAAAAATCAAAATGAACATGCCATATGGCTCGATCTTCGCCAACTGAAATGCCTGACGATGCGGCAACAGGCTGACCGCGACGCGTCCACCATCCAGCGGTGGCAACGGCAACAGGTTCAGCACCATCAGCACGACGTTTATTCTAATCCCCCACATGGCCATGCCCAACATCGGCTCGGCAAAATAGTTTTCCGGAAACATCAGCCCCATTTTATAGAGGAATGCCCAGCCCAGTGCCATCACCAGATTCGATGCCGGTCCGGCGATCGCTACCCACAGCATATCCTTTTTGGGATTGCGCAACGCGGCAAAATTGACCGGCACCGGCTTGGCCCAGCCGAACAGGATGCCACCCATCCACAGTGTCAGCAACGGCAGTATTACCGTACCGAATGGATCGATATGGCGCGCCGGGTTAAGGCTGATGCGGCCTTCACGGAAGGCCGTCATGTCGCCGAAATGCCGCGCCACATAACCGTGCGCCGCTTCGTGCAGCGTGATCGCGAACAGCACCGGAATGGCTGCAAGGGCGATAGTTTGTATCAGTTGGTCGAATTGCATCTGGTTCCTATCTGGCTCTAATTAATCTTCAATTCCAAAAGGTGCGACATCTCCCTTGCCGCGCCGCAACAGCACCGGCACATCGCCGGTCAAATCTATCACGGTGGTGAAATCCGCACCTACCGCTCCGCCGTCTATCACTAGCTCCACTTTCTTTTCCAGCAATTCGCGTATGCGCTCCGCATCATTCAGCGGCGCTTCTTCATCGGGCAGGATCAGCGTGGAACTGCACATCGGCTCGCCCAATTCCTCCAGCAAAGCCAGCGCCACCGGATGATCGGGGATGCGAATACCCACGGTACTGCGCTTGGGATGCTGCAAACGTCTTGGCACTTCCTTGGTCGCTTCCAGAATAAAAGTATAACTGCCCGGCGTATTGCTCTTCAGCAAACGGAATTTTGCATTATCCACTTTGGCATAGTGCGATATCTCAGACAGGTCGCGGCACATCAATGTCAGGTGGTGCTGTTCGTCGAGTTGGCGAATCTGGCGGATGCGAGTCACGGCATTCTTGTCGTCGAGATGGCAGCCCAGTGCATAGCTGGAGTCGGTGGGGTACACCACGATACCGCCGCCGCGCAATACTTCCGCCGCCTGGTGAATCAGGCGCGGATTGGGATTGCCGGGGTGGATAGTAAAAAATTGCGCCATGAATTATTGCAGCGTAAGCGCCTGCCAGACCGGACGACAGCCCAACGGAAAATCCGGCAGCCGTCCCATATCCCGATAGCTCTCGCCCGGGCCGTGAAAATCCGAGCCGCACGAAGCCAGCAGATTGAATTCTTCGGCATAACGCGCAAACTCGGCATATTGTTCCGGCGTGTGGCTGCCGGTGACGACCTCCAACGCCTGCCCGCCCAAATCGACGAACTCGGTTAGCAATTCGTGCATGGTCTTTTTGCCCATGCCATTGCGCCCGGCCATATAGCGACCGGGATGCGCCAGCACCGCCACCCCGCCGCTGCCGCGTATCCAGCCTATCGCGTCCGCCAGTAGTGCCCACTGATGCGGCACATAGCCCGGCTTGCCTTTTACCAGATAGCGGTTGAACACGCTCTTCACATCCTTGCAATATCCGGCTTCCACCAGATAGCGCGCAATATGGGTGCGGCCTATCATGTTGGGATTTTCCGCGAATTGATATGCGCCTTGCAGTACGCCGCCGATGCCTGCCTTGGCCAACTCTTCAGCCATTTTTTTTGCGCGTTCGCCGCGTCCGCTGCGCACAGTGCTCAAGCCATCGACTAACGGGGCGTAATCCGGAGTTATGCCCAGACCGACGATGTGCAAGGTGTGGCTGCGCCAGGACACGGAAATCTCCACGCCATTGATAAAAGTCATACCGTGCTGTGCGGCGGCCGCACGCGCCTCATCCAGGCCGTCCATGTCATCGTGGTCGGTCAGTGCCATCACCTTCACGCCGCGCCCAGCCGCGCGGTCCACCAATTCGGTGGGAGTCAGCGTACCGTCGGAGATATTGGAATTACAATGAAAATCGTAATCAATCATCAGGCTTCAGCCGTCAATTCAATATTAAGCATCGCTGCCACCTTTTTTCATGACTTTACCTTCCTCTGCACGCTTGCGGCGTACTTCCTTGGGGTCGGCGATCAGCGGGCGATAGATCTCGATCCGATCCTTGTCGCGCACCACCGCATCGGCTTTGGTCAGCTTGCCGAAAATCCCCAGCTTGTTAGCAGCCAAGTCGATCTCGGGATGTTTGGCCAGCACGCCGCTGGCTTGTATGGCCTCGGCCACCGTTGCCCCTTTCGGCACAGACTTCTTGAGCAATATTTGCTCTTTGGGCAGCGCGTATACCACTTCGATATTGACCATGTCGCTCATGTGTTCGAATAAACTTTCTCTGCGCGTTTGATGAAGGCATCCACAAAATTGTCGGCGATATAGTGAAACACCGGCCCGACCATCTTTTCCAGCAGCCTGCTCGAGAACTCATAGCGCAGGCGGAACTCTATTTTACAGGCAGATGGGCTCAAAGGTATGAATCGCCAATTCCCGTCCAGATGTTTGAACGGTCCCTGCTGCAATGTCATGGCGATCTGGTGCGGCGGCGTGCGTATGTTCTCTG
>CAIOKY010000081.1 GCA_903858965.1 uncultured Nitrosomonadales bacterium
ATCCCCAGATCGGCACATCACCATTCGCATCCATCTCAGCCACGATATCGAGGTGAGATGCCGGGCGCCACTCGGACGGCACCTGCACCTTCAAACCCTGCGGCGTGGTATAAATTCCATCGTCTTTTCGAATGGACGGCATCCAATTCCCGTCGCCGTATTTCACCATGCAATTACAATCTTTTAAATGATCGGATTGCTCTGGTGTCATCAGCCCTTAACCCGCTTCAACTTGGGGTTCTTGCGCTTTGCAGCCGGCGAAGCCTTACGGGTGGCCGATGCCAGAATTGCGCCGGCGCTTTTCTTGGATACGCCTTCCTTAGCCGCAATCTTGGACTGAACGGATTTGAAGCTCATCAGTAGCCCCCATGATCCGGCTCGGGATGAAAGCCGCGCGGGCGTGAGATAGCCCGGCTACCCTCCTTCATCGTGCCGCGAGGGGTGTCCTGCGCATTCGTGCCCCTGAACGGGTTTTCAGCGCCGAACGTCTCATCACCAAGAATGCCCTTACCTTGGGCCATCATTTGATGCTGTTTGATTGCTTCGTCGGCCATGTCGGGATCTCCTCAACGAAAAACCCGGCGGGATTTCTCCGACCGGGCGTGCAAGTGCAGCCTTTGCGCGGGGAAGGCGCTTATCCGTGTGGACCTAGCACTGGCATCTGCCAGTAAGGCGGCTATCTGAAAATGAAAAACCCGGCCAAGGATTTCTCCCGCCGGGGTATGTGCGCGTAACTGCGCTTGTAGAATTAGTGCCGTGGTTCCAAGTGATTTGTCAAATAGGAAGGAAGCGTTTGGAGAACCACGTTGATAAGTCTGTGGATACTAACTGTCTCCTCGTTCCTCATTGACGGGTATGCCGGGCGTCCCGAATTGCATCTGATGCGGCGGCGAGCGTTGACGGCCATGTGAGCGAGTGCCGCAACGGTGGGATGCTTTCAAAGTCCATCACCACCAGCGCCCGATAGGTCAGAACCGCCCCGATTGCGTAGCAACATAGAAATCCAACCGTAAAAGCCGTGGATGGCTTCACCGCAATATCCTCCCCAGCGCATTCAGTCCCGTCCGCAAATTCCCCAGCGCAATCGCATCCTCGATCAGCAGCCGGTAATCTACCCTGTCCATGCAGACATCATTGGTGATTTTGGCCACCCGATTGCCTTGGTATGTCTCCACTCCAGCCAGCGAAAGTGCGTAAAAACACGAATTGTATTTTTCCTTGGCGCTGGAAATGATTTCTGCATCAGGATCGACCGCCAATGTTCGCCCCGCCCCACCCATGTAGTTCATGGCCTTTGGACTTTCGCCGGGAATACCCATAAGCGACCGATACCGCGCAACCACGTTGGAATATTTAAGCCCGGCTTCAAATTGAGTTTCCGAAATCCCAGCAGGATCATTTCGGCCAGCCATTCTAAGCCTGCCAAGAACATGACCTGCGTCCGGGTTGCTCCCTACCACCTTGCCGGTACGCTCATCGCGCACAACTGACTCCTCGTAAGCTATTCCTGCTTTTAGCCGTGGTAGTAGCGCAGTCGCGATAATCGACTCCACGGCCTCCCCACGGCTTCTGCCCGATGTCTTGTCCCGGTTCATGTTCGGCATGGGCGGACGGCCACGGCGCTTGATGATTTGAATTTGGATCGACATGAAGTCCCCCGATTAAAATTTCAATTTTCAGAACTCGGAACGTCACGCCAGAATGTCCCACCACGTACAGGGTGGCCATCATTGAAAATGGTTTCTGACCAAAGCATCTGAAGGATGCCGTTATGCCAGCGTAGTTCGCCTGTTGGTTCTTCAGTACGGACTTCCGAGGAAGGAAATTGAATGACTTCGCTCATTGGCTTTCCGGGGAAAACGCGGTTGCGTCGTACTCAGGCGGGACGAAATATGGCTGTCCGGTATCCTCGGAACGGGTCATGAGCGACCGTTGGAACGAATTATTCGGCAGGCTGGCGTACAGCTTTTCAAATTCCGGCGATCCCGGCATGATTGAACGCGCAACCGTCTTGGCTGGCCCCGATGCCGCCAGTGCATCCTTCCATCGCTCATCGTGCAGCCACTTCACGGCCTGCGGCACGAACGATGTCCCAACCTTGCTGGCGTTGAGCGCAATCCATTTCTCAAGCCCGGCGCTGATTGTGGCCGGATCGTTTCCAGCGTGAACAGCCGATGTGAAAGCCTTCAAAGCGGACTTTCGAGGGTTGTCTCCTTCGCGTCTGGGGTATTTCTCCCAAAAAACCAAAAATGATTTTTCAATCTCAGGGCGCGTCGGCCTACCGACCGCCAATATACTTTCTTTCTTCTCTTGTAGTTGTGAAGGTGAAGGTAGGGCTTCGCGTATCGTTGGCGAATCGTTCCCATGATCGTTCAACGACTGCTCAACGACCGTTGAACGACCGTTCGGCTTTTTACGCCTTGCTTCCCCAGATGCAACGCCGCCGGCACGACCTGCCGCCGATATACGTTCGGCTTCCGTCAATTCAAATTCGATGCGCCCATGCTTCCAGTCTGCCGAAAAGAACGCGCCGATTACAGATCTGGCATTCGCCCATTCCTTTGTGGTCATACGCGCAATGCGAGCGAGTTGCGCGTCCTCAGTCGGCAACTTTCCCTTGGCCCAGTAGTGCATCATTAAAAGCAGATACGCGCCATGCTCAGCAGTGCTGAGGTGCGCTGTATCTGCAATGTAATCACCCACGTAAAGTGGCATCCAAGGGCGGCTCATGGGCTATCCGAACCTTTTGTCCATGAGTGATTGACCAGTGATATGGGTCAGCGCGATTGCGATATTTGCAGCACCGGATGCGTAGAGATTTGATTTCAACGCATCCCACGCGGCCCCAGGCACGTATTCGGCAAGCATGTCCGCAATCTCGCGGGCTGCTCTTGCCTTTACGTCGCCGTCGATACGCTCACGTTGAGAAACCTCGGCAACCTTAGCAACCTGTCGCTCAGCAGGCTCTTTGGCGACTTCCAAAAGCTTAGATTGGTTGTCGTCAATTCCAGCTTCTTGTGCCGCTTCCTTTGCCTCTTCGCTAATGCCGGCGATTTCTGCCGCATTGCGAACTGTCTTTTCATCTACACCTAGCGTTTCGGCAGTAGCGCGAATGCCAGCTTCGGCTGGTTGCTTGCCACCGGAAGGTGCGGAATTTTTCCGCACCTCGGCCTGTAATGAGCGCCACTCTTCAATTTGTTCAGCGCGCTCCAACTTCGTTAGTTCGGCACGGTGAAGGTTCTCCGCAATTTCCCACATGCGAGCCTCGGCATTCGTCATGGAGACAATGCAGGCCGGAATATGTTCACGGTCTAGCTTCTTGAACGCCTCAATCCTGTGCCGACCGGCAATGAGGAGATATTGCTCGCCCTTCTTGCGAACCGTGATTGGGTGGCGAAGGCCGATGCCGTCGATTGAATCGGCAAGTCGCTTGACGACGGCGGGATCAACCTCCCGCCGGCTCTCCCCGATCACGATGTCATCAATCGTGATCGGCATGTTGATATCGCGCATTTATGCCTCCAGCTTTGGCAGCGAGCCGGAAAGACGAACGTTACTCAAGGTACCGCCGCGCCGAAGTGCATTCCAGCACTTGAACACCAACTCAACACGGTTCTCGGGGCGGTATCCACGAT
>CAIOKY010000082.1 GCA_903858965.1 uncultured Nitrosomonadales bacterium
CGCCATTTGCCCGGCGCCAAGCCGCTCAATGTCCACTCACCGATGCGATAACGAACCAACCGCAGCGTAGGCAAGCCAATGGCTGCGGTCATACGGCGCACCTGGCGATTTTTGCCCTCCTGGATGGTCAATTCAAGCCAACTGGTCGGGATGTTTTTGCGAAGACGAATCGGCGGATTGCGCGGCCACAGATTGACCGGTTCATCCATCACTCGCACCTCGGCAGGCTGCGCAATGAAATCCGGCAGCTTTACGCCCTGCCGTAATTGTTCCAATGTAATTTCATCAGGCACACCTTCCACCTGCACCCAATAGGTTTTTTGCAATTTGTGTTTAGGGTCGGTGATGCGATGTTGCAGCTTACCGTCGTCGGTCAGAACCAGCAGCCCTTCGCTGTCGGTATCAAGCCTGCCGGCGGGATAAAAGTCAGGAAGCGCGATATAATCAGCCAATGTCGGGTGCAGGCCATCGCGGCTGAATTGGCAGATCACGCCAAACGGTTTGTTGAACAGCACAATGTTTCCCATCAGAATTCCTGTTTATTTTTGCAACGCTATTTTACTGCTTCTGCCACCCCTAAGATTAAAGAGAAAAATATGACGAGTCACAAAATTATTTACACGATGGTTGATGAAGCGCCTGCACTGGCCACTTATTCTTTGCTTCCCATCATTCAAGCCTTCACCAAGGCAGCCGGCGTTGTCGTCGAAACTCGGGATATTTCCCTGGCAGGTCGCATCCTCGCGAACTTTCCCGAGAACCTGACCTCGAGCCAGAAAATCGCTGATGAGTTGACCGAATTGGGTGGGCTGACTCTCAAACCCGAAGCCAATATCATCAAACTGCCGAATATCAGCGCAACACCCCCGCAACTGAAAGCGGCAATCAAGGAATTGCAGTCGCAGGGTTTCGACGTCCCGGATTATCCTGATGATCCTAAAAGCGATGCTGAAAAGATAATTAAGACCCGCTACAGCAAAGTGCTCGGCAGTGCCGTCAACCCGGTACTGCGGGAAGGCAACTCAGACCGCCGTGCAGCGCTTTCAGTCAAACAATTTGCACAAAAACATCCGCACAAGATGGGTGCCTGGAGCACCGACTCAAAGACCCATGTGGCACACATGAACGCTGCGGATTTCTATGGCAGCGAAAAATCGGTGACCGTTTCAGCGGCCGGGAATGCGCGTATCGAGTTTGTAGCCAGCGATGGCAAAACGACAGTACTGAAAGAAAAAACCCCATTGCTGGCGGGTGAAATCATAGATGCCAGCGTCATGAGTCGCCGTGCACTGCGTGCGTTCTATGAGGAACAAATGGTAGACGCCAAAAAACAGGGCGTGCTGTTGTCACTGCACCTCAAGGCCACCATGATGAAGATTTCCGATCCGATCATGTTCGGCCATGCTGTTACCGTTTATTTCAAGGACGTGTTCGAGAAGCACGCGGCAGTGATCAAGGAATTGGGCGTCAACGTCAACACCGGCTTGGGTGACCTTTACGCAAAGATCGCAAAGCTGCCCGAAGCTAAACGTGCTGAAATCGAAGCCGACATCGAGGCCGCTTATAAGTCTAGGCCCGAACTGGCGATGGTGAATTCAGACAAGGGCATCACGAACCTGCATGTGCCCAGCGACATCATCGTCGATGCTTCCATGCCTGCCATGATTCGCGATTCGGGAAAAATGTGGGGAACAGACGGCAAGCTGCATGATACCAAAGCACTGATCCCCGATCGCTGCTATGCCCGAATTTACCAGGTTGTCATAGAAGACTGCAAAAAACATGGCGCATTCGATCCGAAGACCATGGGCAGCGTGCCAAATGTCGGCCTGATGGCACAGCAAGCCGAAGAATACGGCTCCCACGACAAGACCTTTCAAATGAGTGACACCGGCACTGTCCGTGTCGTGGATGCGTCCGGCAAAACGCTGCTGGAGCAGAAGGTTGAGCAAGGCGACATCTTCCGCATGTGTCAGGTAAAAGATGCGCCGGTTCAGGACTGGGTCAAACTGGCCGTTGCGCGTGTACGCGCCACCGGAGCCCCCGCTGTTTTCTGGCTCGACAAGAATCGGGCACACGACACGCAGATCATTCAGAAAGTGCAGCGTTACCTCAAGGATCACGATACAAAGGGCATGGACATCCGTATCATTACGCCCGAAGAGGCGATACAATTTTCAATCGAACGCATCCGCGCAGGTAAAGATACCATTTCTGTCACTGGTAACGTGCTGCGCGATTACCTCACCGACCTGTTCCCGATCCTTGAGCTGGGCACCAGCGCAAAAATGTTGTCCATCGTACCGCTGATGAGCGGCGGTGGTCTGTTCGAAACAGGTGCGGGCGGCTCGGCGCCAAAACATGTCCAGCAGTTCCAGCAAGAAGGCTATTTGCGCTGGGATTCACTCGGTGAGTTTCTGGCACTGGGCGCATCACTGGAACATCTTGGCCAGAAATTCAACAATGCCAAGGCTCAAGTTCTGGCCGAGACGCTTGATCTGGCCAACAGCAGAATTCTGGAAAACAACAAGTCTCCCGCCCGCAAGGTGGGTGAAATCGATAACCGGGGTAGCCATTTCTACCTTGCTCTCTATTGGGCGCAAGCGTTGGCCGCACAGACCAAGGATAGGGATATCCAGGCACGTTTCACAACCCTGGCGAAGACGCTGACAGACAACGAGGCAAAGATCAATGGCGAATTGATTGCAGCCCAAGGAAAACCAGTGGACATGGGCGGCTATTATCATCCTGACTATGCCAAGACGGCCAAGGCCATGCGGCCCAGCTCAACCTTGAATGCTGCGCTGGAATCTATTGCTTAGAGGGGTGTATTTGATGAAGGACGTCAAGCAATCACCTTGCTCCGCATTTTCGGAGCAATAATCACTCACACGTAGATCAAGTGCAACAAACGAAAAAGCCCGGTACTTTCGTTCCGGGCTTTTTTGTCAACTCCAGGACCGATTAAGGAGCCTGGATGTTGGAAGCTTGCTTGCCTTTAGGACCTTGAACTACTTCAAAGGTGACCTTCTGGCCTTCTTTGAGCGACTTGAAACCGCTCATGTTGATTGCGGAAAAGTGCGCGAACAAATCTTCGCTGCCATCATCGGGTGTGACGAAACCAAAACCCTTGGAGTCGTTGAACCATTTAACTGTACCTGTTGCCATGTGCCTATCTCCTACGTAAAAAAGCGGCTTCTACTAAAAAACGGGGAAATCCCCGCAGAACTATTTGAATCGAAGATTGCACATGGAAAACCAGTACTGCAAAAACTTTGAATCAAACACCAAACTACCTTGTACGCTGGTTTAACCGGTATCGTCAAGGTAAATTAATGACATTTACCCGAATCAGTTACTATTTAAAAGTACAATCCTGAAAGATCTCCCGGCATTATGGACGTGATAAGTTTGTTTTTCCTGCTGTTGCTGGCCGCGCTTGGGTGGTACTGGTACGACAGTCTGCGCGCCCTCGAGATTGCGCGGAATGCGGGCAAGCGCGCCTGCAACGACGCAGATGTGCTGTTCCTCGACGACACAGTAGCAAGCATCGCTCTTGCATTGGTGCGAGACAACTCGGGCCGCAGAGTATTGCGGCGCACTTATCGCTTTGAGTTCAGCGATACGGGCAACAGTCGGCTTGAGGGACAACTGGTCGTGCTTGGCGACAGGATAGAATCTATGGTCATGGAGCCTTACCGTATGTTGCATTGATCACCTGGGTTTGTCTGTCGTTTTTTCTCTGGACAGAAAAAACAGTCCTGTCTTCACAGCAAGGCAGCCTCCCTGGAACGGTTCCAGCGCCAGACTGACCGAGGAAATACTCGGGTCTTCGTAGACGGATATGCCTGCAAGTTTGTCGGAATAGAATGGCCAGCCCTTGAAGGTCGTCTGGCGTATTTTCGTGCATTCTTCCGGGAATGGCATGACCAGCGTAAAAGAAGCGTCACACGTACCCACCTGCGACTCGGTCGCGGTTATCGTCAATATGCTCTTCCCGACAGTGTAGCTTTTCGCACCGGTCACCAGCGCCGAGTGCTTTGCCGTGTCGGATTGGTTCCACAAGTTCAGGTACGCAAAATCGCTCTGGAACAGGAAGCTCGCAATGTCATCCACGGCATGTGCGCATGCCACAAAGCCCTTCTCTTTCAACTGGACGGCCGACTGGGTCGCCACCTCATTAATATCTGCATAAGCAGGATATGCCAAACCGAACGACGCAAGAACCAGCAGTCCGGCGATTTTCTTGAGCTGACTTTCTAGCCCTGCGCTACTACAGGTCAACCGCGCATCTCCAGCATCAGGTGATTGACTCGCTTGACGAAACCCGCCGGGTCGTCAAGCTGTCCGCCCTCTGCCAGCAAGGCTTGGTCGAACAACACTGCCGCCCAGTCATCGAAATGTTTTTGCTCGTCCTTCAAGCGTATCACCACCGGATGGCTCGGATTGATCTCCAGGATAGGCAGCATGGCAGGCATCTTCTGGCCGGCGGCCTTCATCATGCGCGCCATGTTGCCGCCGATGTCATGCTCGTCTGCCACCAGGCAGGCAGGCGAATCGGTCAGGCGATGGGTCACGCGGACTTCCTTGACGCGTTTGTCCAGTGTCTTCCTGATCTTCTCGATCAGCTCTTTATGTTCATCGGCCTGTTTCTGTTGTTCCTGCTTCTCGGCTTCGTCTTCCAGCTTACCCAAGTCCAACCCACCTTTTGCAACCGACACGAGTGCTTTACTGTCGAACTCGGTCAACGAACTGACCACCCATTCGTCTATGCGATCCGAAAGCAGCAGCACTTCGATGCCCTTTTTGCGGAACACTTCCAGATGCGGGCTGTTCTTGGCTGCATTGAAGGTCTCGGCAGTGATGTAGTAGATCTTGTCCTGGCCTTCTTTCATCCGTGTGATGTAATCGGCCAGCGAAACGATCGCCGCATCCGTATCGGCGTGGGTAGAAGCAAAGCGCAACAACCCGGCGATCTTGTCCTTGTTGGCAAAATCCTCGGCGGCGCCTTCCTTCAGCACCTGGCCGAATTCGCCCCAGAACTTTGCGTACTTTTCTTTTTCATTCGTAGCGAGGTCCTCCAGCAAACCCAATACCTTGTTGGTGCAACCTTTGCGTATCGCCTCGATGTCCTTCGATTCCTGAAGGATCTCGCGCGATACGTTGAGCGGCAGGTCGCTGGAATCGACGACCCCGCGCACGAACCGCAAATAAGGTGGCAACAATTGTTCGGCGTCATCCATGATGAATACGCGGCGCACATAGAGCTTGATGCCGTGGCGGGCGTTACGATCCCACATGTCGAACGGCGCACGCGCTGGGATATAGAGCAATTGCGTGTATTCCTGGCGGCCTTCCACGCGCGCGTGCGTCCATGCCAGCGGGTCTTCATAGTCATGGCCGACATGCTTGTAGAACGCCTTGTACTCATCGTCCGAGATATCATTCTTGGCACGCGCCCACAATGCGGAAGCCTGATTGACGGTCTCGTCCTCATCGGTGATGACTTGGCCACCGTCTTTCCATTCTTCCTTCTTCATCACGATGGGCTGGACGATGTGATCTGAATATTTATGCACGATAGAGCGTATCTTGTGGCCGCTGAGCAGATCGTCCTGGTCGGCGCGCAGATGCAGTGTGATGTCGGTGCCGCGTGCAGGCTTATCGACCATCTCGATGGTGAACTCGCCGCCGCCGTCCGATTCCCAATGCACGCCCTGATCCGCCTGCTCTCCCGCGCGGCGTGTCGTCACGGCGACCTTGTCCGCCACGATAAAGGCGGAATAAAAGCCGACACCGAACTGGCCGATCAGGTTCGCATCCTTCTGCTGGTCGCCGCTCAATTTGGTAAAGAATTCGCGCGTGCCGGACTTGGCGATCGTGCCCAGATTGTTGATGACTTCGTCGCGGCTCATACCGATGCCGTTGTCGCTGATCGTCAGTGTGCGCGCCATCTTGTCATAGCTGACGCGTATCTGCAGGTCTGAATCGTTCTCGAACAGCTTGTCGTTATGTAATGCTTCGAAACGCAATTTGTCGCAGGCATCCGACGCATTGGAGACCAGCTCGCGCAGGAAAATCTCGCGGTTTGAATAAAGGGAATGGATCATCAATTGCAGAAGCTGCTTGACTTCTGTTTGAAACCCCATTGTTTCGCGATTGGCTACAGTATTCTCGGACATACAAAACTCCTTCAGTTACGTTTACAAAGACCGGACTGTAAATGGAGCCGGCCTGAAATATTTCAAGAGGCAAATTGCCGTGAATCTGGAATCATCCCGCATGACCAATCATATGGCAACTGGACTATGTGTGAAATTTCCAATGACTTCATTATCGTTTGTATAAATCGCTGTCCTGTTCAATAATCCGCCGAGTACCAGCCCGCATTAATTCTATTGAGGAGGAATCTCATGAAACTGCTAGGAACCAATACCAGCCCCTATGTGCGCAAGGCACGCATGGTCTTGCTGGAAAAGAACATCGCCCACACCTACCTGATCGACCCGCCGCGCGAGCCGGGCAGCCAGGTGGTGCGCGCCAATCCGCTGGGGCGCATCCCGGCGCTGATACTCGACGATGAAACCTGCATATTCGATTCGCCGGTGATTGCCGAATACGCGGACACGCTGAACGACACCCCTGTTCTGATACCACGCACCGACGCACTGGCACGGATGCGCGTCAAACGCTGGGAAGCACTGGCGGACGGCATCATGGACTCGGCAGTCGTGGTACGCACCGAAAGCATACGCCCAGCGGAAAAACAGGATGCCGATACCATCACCCGGCACAACGATGCGATTACGCGCGCGCTTGCGCATGCATCCGGACAATTGGGCCAACGCGCGTGGTGCGAAGGCACAGCCATCACGCTGGCCGACCTGGCGCTGGCAAGCGCGCTGATCTATGTGGATCTGCGCCAGCCTGAACGCGACTGGCGCGGCGCACATCCCAATCTGGCCACATGGTTTGCGCACATCAGCGAGCGCCCCAGCGTGCGCACGACTCTTGCCGGTTGATCACATACATGGTCTTTCAGGCAGCCAACAAATCGTCCAACCACATTTTCCAGCGCAGATATTTCTTCCTCAACGGCTGTGCGTTGTCTGTGACTGCTATTCGTTCGCTTTTCCTGTGGCTAGCCAGAGTCATTCCGGCTGCGAGCAACGCCGTACCCTGCAGGCTAGTCTCGCTTTGCTGCAAACGGTAAACCTCGAACGGCACACATAGTGCGATGCCCTGTTGCAAGCAAATTAGTTCGGACAAGCCTCCCGAGAGATAGACCCGTTCGATCGGGCATTCGCAGTGAAACTCTTCCAGTATCCGCGCCACCCTGAAAATAACAGCTTCAAGCAACAGGCCTGCAATGCGGCGTTGCGACAAGTGTTCGACCGATTGGGAAAATTGCAGGCCGATGTCGCCACGAAAATATGGCGCGCCCAGTCCGCTGGGTTCGGCAATGCAAAAGATTTCGTCCTGTGCACAGTCTTCGATCCTGCATTCGTTCACCGGATACGGCGCAAGCGCAGCCGCAATCGAGTTGAGCGTGCCCTCGATCGCAAAATGGACACGTTGTACGTGATCCATATACACCAGCGTCTGTAGATAACCGTCCATCGCGGACATCGCACCGGAAAGATTTCGCACGACGAAGCCACCGGTACCGAGATTGACGAGTGCTTCGCTATAGCCATCCCCTATGCTGGCAATCAACGCGGCAGACTGGTCGCCGACACTGGCTTGCAGAGTCAATCCATTTCCCAGCTTGAGATTCAATCCCGCTGAAGATCTGATCTCCGGCAATATGCCCAATGGAATGCCGAACAACTCGCAGAGCCGCGGCGACCATTGTCGTTGCCCGATGTCCATCAGCAAAGTACGCGCAGCCATCGAAACATCTGTCATAAAATATTTTCCGCCGCTCCAACGCCAGATCAGAAACGTATCCAGCGTACCGACCCGCAACTCACCATTTACCAGCCGCGCCAGCCACGATGGATTGTCCTGCAACACGATACACAGTTTGGGTGCAAAATAATAAAGCGCCAACGGCAAGCCGGTAAGGTTGCGGATAAGACTTTCTTGTGTCCGCAATATCTCACAGATGGCCGCGCCACGATTGTCCTGCCATGAGATCAGCGGTGTCAGTGCTTGGCCGCTATCTTGATCCCAGATCAGAAATGACGAGCGTTGGCTGCACAGACCCAGTGATTTGCAATCCCCTGCCTGTGCGATGCATTCGGCCAGTACTTGTTCGGCAATTTCCGCATAAGCCAGCGCAGCGCTTTCATAATGACCGTCCGTGACGGCTATCTTGGGTGCAGGTCGTGCGACAAGATTGCCAAGTTCACCATGCCGGTTCAGTAATCCTGCCTTGATCGACGTAGTGCCCAGGTCAAGCGAGATGGAGGAGATTTGGGCTGCGTTCATCCTATAAATCTAAAAGAACGGCTCTCTTGAAAACGAGCATCCTTCGTTGTTCGAACATCCGCGTGGTTGCGTTACCAAGGCGCAAAGCCGCGCGGGCCGGTGGCGATCAGGGACACACTATATCGCGAAGTACATGTACTCGACCCATCGTTCCCGGCTGTTTGTTCCTTCTTGGCATACGCAGAATGCCCCTGAAAGGTCACTACGATGCTCTTTTTCAAGATATCGTAGGTTGCCCCGCCACTTCTGCCAACCAATACATCTTGTTCAACATTGTTGTCGGCCACCACTTGATTAGTCTTGTTCTGGTAATCGACACCGGACACCTCGAATCCCTGTTCGAAAAATCCACTGTCGATTGGCCAAATATCCACCATCTGACCTTGATCTGTTACGCTTGGGCAGGAAGTTGCGAAATTTGCGCTTCGCTCGATTATTGTAGATTTTCCGTCCGGAGAAACGGTCATCTTCGGCTTGCCATAGAGTTGCGAATAGATACCAAGTTCAGGGGGCAGCGCTACCCGGACAGTTTCACGCGCCGCCCGGAAACTGTGTGTCACTGACGAATTTATTACCGGTCCACCGTTTGGGAAGACGGTAAAATTGACGCCGCTTAAGTCAAGCATCCCGCTCAGTGCAGCGTCGATATGCGCGTGAATATTACTATCTTCCCACGAATCGATCGCCAATATCACAGCGTAACCCCCGCCACTGAATTGGACTCGCCCGCTTTTACCGAAACCGCAGCCGGCGATATCCAATTGGCCGCCCGGCTGAAATACGACGCTGGATTGCGTACCGTTAATGCTAGTGATGCGCGGCGTGGTGTCCATACTACAGGCTGCAGCAGGAGCAACGGGCTGTTGCCTGGCGGTCGCAGGTACAGCGTTCATCATCTGCTCCGCACCAGCGACGAACATCAAACCGAACAATAATAATGCAGTGATACCTTGTGTTATCAATTGACTACTTTTGCCGCGCAGTATCATGAAATCCCTCACATCGTTATCAAGTTTCGTGCTCGTTATTTTTTGGCTCAAAATGTCCTTGCATTCATTTTGATGTGGACGTAGAGCTTAATATTAAAGCATTACGTTTTATTAATGTGTTATCTGTTTCGCAATAAATTTGGGGCTAAAAACCACAGCATCAGTCACGCATGGAGTTCTTTAGAGCCATCAACCCTGCATGCATGCCACGATTTCCCGTTCCTTCGCCACCCCATCCCAGCCCATCGTAGCGGCAACTGTCGTTGCGATTTGGCGCAATGAACTTTCAGGGAGTTTTGCCAGGATCAGCAACGGCATGCGGCGGCGCAACAGGTCTTCCAGATGGATCACCATTTCCGTGCGTGCGCAAAACAACAAATCCGCGTAGACAAGTGGCAGCGCAGGCACGATTCGTTCGGCCAAACGTGGATCAACCTCTATGCTGCGCAACACTTCCTCGGTCCTCTTGCCATGTCGGCGTATCAGCCATTTCGCACTTTCCTGATCAACGCCGAGTTGATTTGCCCGAGCGTTTACAATAGCCCACCATTCAGCAAAATCCGTTTCTGGCGCCCATGGAAACAGGCGATTTTTGGTGGCGCACTGCGTGTCCACACCCAGTTGTGCACACACCGTGCTGACGATGCTGGCCGCATCTTCACGGGCCGAGGTGATCTTCCCGCCAATCGAATAGTGCACGCCGTTGCCCGCTGTTTTCAATTCCCAATCTCGGCTGACCGCTGAAGGTGATGCCTTGTCGCTGCACTTCATCACGCGTACACCGGCATAACTGCCGACGATATCGGACTCGGTCCACGCAATCTTGAGGTAATGATTCGCTTCAGCCAGCAGATAGGCTATATCTTTTTGCTCAACGACGACATGTTCGATATCTCCCTGATAATCGGTATCAGTCGTACCTATCAGCGTCATGCCATACCATGGGATCATGAAGAATACTCGGCCATCTGACTTGGCAGTCAACAACAGAGCCTCGTCGTTCAACATCGCGGGCATCACCAAGTGCACACCCTTGGTCAACCGGCACCATCCGCGTCCTGGCGCAGATGCGGTCGTCCATTGCCCGGTGGTGTAGACGATTTGCCGGGCAAGGACCTGTGCACTTCTATTCTGGAGTTGATCCTCAACCATCGCGCCACACACCTGTCCGCCTGATTCAATCAAACTGGTCAACTGGCAATAATTCACGCACGCCGCACCTGCCGCCATCGCCCCCGCAATCAATTCCAGCACCAGCCGTGCATCGTCGGTCTGCGCATCGCCGTAAGTAAATCCACCTTTCAGTCCATCGCCGGTGAGAGTAGGGAAATGTTCGGAAAATGCGGTACGGTCAAAGTGACGATGGGCGATATCCTTATCAGGAAATCCCGCCAGAAAATCATATAGCGTCAAGCCGCCTTTCAGTTGCAGTGTGCCGATGCGGCTGTCTTGGTAAATGGGCACGCCGAAGCGCAATGGCCAGACCCGATGTGGTGCCAGTTCCAGCAAACGCTGCCGCTCCTGTATCGCCTTCCTGACCAGCTTGAAATCATAAGTCTCGAGGTAACGCAAGCCGCCGTGGATCAGCTTGCTGGATGCTGACGAAGTCGCGCCGGCCCAGTCGCCCTGTTCCACGATCGCGACGCTTAAGCCGCGCAACGCCGCGTCATAAGCCGTCCATGCGCCATAGACCCCGCCGCCGCAAACCAGCAGGTCGAAATGTTTGCCTGCCAGCGAAGGAAAATCGCGCTTCATCGGCCTCGCATCAGCAGGGCCTTCTGAGGCACATCGCTGATCAATATATCCACGCCCAGCTGCAGCGCCTTGCCGATCTCCGCATCAGTGTTGCAAGTGTAGACCGCGATGGACTTGCCCTGATTGCGCAGGAGTTTGACCATCGCTTCATCAAGTGACTTGATCGGCAGGCATAATCCATGCAGAAAAGATTGCCCGGCCAACACACGCTGCGCATCGGCAAACGTCTGGTCTTCCTCGAAGTTATAAACCAGCGGGAAACCAGGCGCGCACTGATGTGCATAAACCAGGCTGGCGAGGTTGAACGAAGACGCCATGATGGTATTGCCCAGAGCTGCGCCGGCCATTGCCAGTGTCTGCCTTACTTTCATTTCATGGCGTGATGTTTGTTCCCATTCACGATTCTTGATCTCGAGCAGCAAACGGCAGCGCCTGCGATAAGCGTCGAGGAACTCTCTCAGGCTCATGATCCCTTCCGGTTTCACACCGGAAGAAAAGTGTGCGGCGAAATTCATCGCCCGCAACTGTGCATGATCGAAATCATCGATGCGCTTCTCGGGCAAACCGAGCTTGCCGAGAAAGCGGTCGTGCCACAGCACAGCAACTTCATCGCGGCTCAACTGCACATCCGTCTCGATGCCATCGATCGCATAGTTCAACGCCTTGTCGAAAGCGGAGCGTGTATTCTCCGCCGCCTCCTTGTTGGCGCCACGGTGGGCGAATATCAATGATCGTCTGGCAGCATTCATGTCCAGATTGTACCGAATTTGTTGTAGATAACGTTATTTCTTGCCTGCTACCTAAGCCTGCACATGAAATCAGATTTATTGCTTACAATGCCGATGTCTCATCCACAGGATTAAGCAATGCTAGATTTCATACGGATATTATTGCGTACCGTTGCGCAGTTGATATTTCGTGTCCGTATGCAAGGCGATCTATCTGCTTTCAAGGCCGAGCGCCTGCTGATCATCGCCAATCAC
>CAIOKY010000083.1 GCA_903858965.1 uncultured Nitrosomonadales bacterium
AAAAGGGAAATTAAGAACCGGCTATTTGGTACACTTATCCACAGCTGTTTGTTCTAAAAACAGCTCACGTACTTGGGTCAACGCAAAGTCGGCACGTTGGGTCAGTATTTAATCGGCGCATACACTCAACCGTTTCGGGCATCCGAAACAGGAAGTGGTGCAACGCTATGCGCGCAGCGGCGCAGAACTATTCCGTTCGGATGAGGACGGCGCGATCCTGGTCGACGTGGATACACAAGGCTTGCAAATGGAACGATACCGCAAAACGCATCGACATTATTGGACACACTTGCCGTCATCCTATGCGGAAAGCGATATGGATATGTTGGACAATTGATTGTTACTGTCGAATTATGGATAATCGCAACTTACGGGGATAATGCAGCCTCCCCGCCTCAAGACAATTCATCGTCCAAGGTCTGCTCTGAATGGAGAACTCTCCAAGGAGGAGTCATGGACGCATCGCAGCAGCAAATTCCCGGCAACGCCCAAACCGACAACAGACAAGCCCCTGAACCGGTCACGCTGGCCCAAGCCTTTTGCTATTGGCTGAAACTGGGCTTCGTCAGTTTCGGCGGACCGGCCGGGCAGATCGCCATCATGCATCAGGACCTGGTCGAGAAAAAGCGCTGGATCTCCGAGCGGCGTTTCTTGCACGCACTCAACTATTGCATGGTGCTACCGGGGCCCGAGGCACAGCAACTCGCTGTCTATATCGGCTGGCTGATGCACAGGACCTGGGGCGGCATTATCGCCGGCACTCTGTTTGTGTTGCCTTCGTTGTTCATCCTTATATTCCTGTCGTGGATCTATCTCGCGTATGGCAATGTCCCCGCAGTTGCGGGCGTGTTGTATGGTATCAAGCCGGCGGTCACCGCCATCGTGCTGTTCGCTGCCTATCGTATCGGCTCACGCGCGTTAAAGAATAGTGTGCTGTGGACAATGGCAGCGGCGGCATTTGTTGCGATCTTTGCGTTCAAAGTGCCTTTCCCCGCCATCGTGCTGGTGGCCGGATTAGTCGGCTATGTCGGTGGCAGAGCTGTACCGGGAAAATTCGCCACTGGCGGCGGACACGGCAAGACGAAAGACAGCTATGGCACGGCCCTGATTGCCGATGACACGCCCACGCCCGAACATGCGCGCTTCAGTTGGGCGCGCCTGCTGCGCGTGGCGCTGGTAGGCATGGCAATCTGGGCCACCGCGATGCTGTTGCTGGTTACGCAATTCGGCTGGCAGGGTGTATACACGCAGACGGCCTGGTTCTTCACCAAGGCCGCGCTGCTGACGTTTGGTGGTGCTTACGCGGTACTACCCTACGTCTATCAGGGCGCGGTCGAACATTACCACTGGCTGACCCCGTTGCAAATGATGGATGGGCTGGCATTGGGAGAAACCACGCCGGGGCCGTTGATCATGGTGGTGGCTTTTGTCGGCTTCGTCGGCGGCTGGAGTCAGGCCCTATTGGGTCAGGATTCATTGTTTCTTGTCGCGACCAGTACAGCGGTAGTAGTGACTTTCTTCACTTTTTTGCCGTCGTTCATCTTCATTTTCCTCGGTGGACCTTTGGTTGAAAGCACTCACGGCGATCTGAAATTCACCGCGCCCCTGACCGGCATCACAGCGGCGGTGGTCGGTGTGATATTCAATCTGGCGGTGTTCTTCGCCTACCACGTGCTGTGGCCGCAAAATTGGGCCGGACATTTCGAGTGGTTTGCTGCACTGCTCGGAGTTGTGGCATTGATTGCCTTGTTACGATTTCGTGTTGGCGTGATTCCTGTAATTCTGGTATGTGGAAGCGCCGGATTGATATACCAGTTGTTGGTGTGACGGCATTTTAAATTACAATAGTATGCTGGCTCGCACAGACGGACGATCGCGGGTACCATCCCACATTGAGATAAACCAAACAAGGGTACAACGATGAAACATAACCGGGCGATACAAATGCTCCGCTTGGCTTGTCTGGCTAGTCTAACCTATACATCCGGCGTATTGGCCGTTGAAGATAATCCTCCGACGGTCAATGTCGGTGTGTATGCCGTGCACTCCGGTGGCAAGATCACATATCACTATCGCGTCATCAATAATACCCAGCAGACTGTCTCTGCCGTTGCGATCGGACGCAACAAGCAGAATGAGGGGACCCCGGACAACGATGTTTATGAACTTCTCGAGTTGCCTTCAGGCTGGAATGAGAAATTCGGTATTCCTGCAGCCAGCTCCAACTCGCCGACCGGCTGGCGCGTCAGCACGATTGCGCCAGCCGAAGAAAGCATCACGCACGCGATCTCATGGGAACCCCTGAATGACAAATCACCCAAGCTGCCCGCCGGACAAACGCTGGCCAAAATGAGCGTTACACTGGACAAGGCAGATTTCAATTATCTGGCAGGCCATGCGCTGATCACTTTTGCCGACGGTTCCCCGGCTAATCTGACTGTTCCCCTGGAACCCCTCGACTACACGCCCCCCAGCCTCACGGTGAGCCTCAGTCCTAACACGATCTTGTCGCAGCCCAACAAATTCGTAGCCATCAATGCGACCTTTACGTCCAAGGATGACTATGACCGCATGCCGGAAATCAAACTCGAGTCTATTACCGCCAGCGAGCCTTTGGAAGCGGATGACATCCGCGATGCGAACATTGGGCTTGATGACCGTTATTTGAAATTCCGTGCCGCAAGCAAGAACCCTGCTGGGCGGATTTATACCGTGACTTATTCGGCAACCGATGCTTCCGGCAACCAGACCACGGCTTCAGCCACCGTGACAGTGACAGCAATGGCAGCCCCTGTGACCACACCTGTTGCACCGCCAGCAGCGATAACAAAACCGGTTGCCGTGGCAGCACCCGCGATCAAACCGGCAGTAGTGCAACAAGACCAGGGTGAAAAGAAAAAGCCCTAGGACGGATACTGCTGACAACCCGGCATCGCCACTCCCCCTAGCTCCGCTCTCAGCCTGCAATAGCCGCAACATGTTGCCAGTCCTCTACACTTTCCGCCGTTGCCCTTATGCGATGCGCGCACGCCTTGCACTGCATATGAGCGGTATAGAAATCGAACTGCGCGAGGTCGATCTGCGTAACAAACCCGAATGCATGCTGGCAGCTTCTGCCAAGGGCAGCGTGCCGGTACTGGTATTAGCTGACGGACGCGTGATCGATGAAAGTTGGGAGATCATGCTATGGGCTTTGGGCCAGCATGATCCCGAAAATTGGCTCGGGGGAAACGGTGCCTACGTCGCAGCAGCATCCGCGCTGATCATCGAGAATGACACGACTTTCAAGGGCAATCTGGATCGCTACAAATATCCTGCCCGCTACCCGGAATACACACAGATCCATTACCGCACTCAAGGAGAGTTATTTTTGCGGCAACTGGAACACCGCCTGACTACGATGCCCTATTTACTCGGCAATAGCTTGTCCATCGCGGATGCGGGTATCTTTCCGTTCATCCGTCAATTCGCCGGTGTTGATAAAGACTGGTTTGCGCAAACATCTTATGCATCGCTACAACACTGGCTCACAGGATTATCCGGTTCGGGACGGTTTGATGCAGTAATGAAAAAATACCCGCCTTGGCAACCGGGCCACGTACCTGTCATCATGAATGGCAAAACGGCATGATGTTGCTGGTTACATCTGTTAACTTAATGTCGCTTTCATTTTTTTTCAGGGTCATGTATCGTTCACACCGTTAGATTTTCCGCTCCAATAGCTTTTTATGCGCGATTTTTCGGATACTCCAATTTGAACACGGCAAGGTTTGAGGGAGCCTGATCCATCGTTGAAAACCGGTACTGCAAATCTCGCGATCAAAATCCCCCATCAAGGAATTCAACAGTGAAAAAATTGTATTGCGTGTTAATCGTTACCATGGTGGCAACTTTCCTTGGCGGATGCATGGATAACGGCTCATCCGCTCCGCCTCCACCGTGGCTCACCACCATCACCCCCCCCTCCAATGGAGCCACTCCAGGAGATGGCAGAGTCAAGCTCGAATGGGTACCTAGCTCCGGTGTCGATTACTGGCTTTTCACTGCGACCGATCCAAGCCTGTCAGCTTTCAACTGGACTGGCTTGCCAAATTCTCATGCCTACATCTCGGCCGCTACACCGTTCTACATGTGCGGCTTGTTTAGCGGGACTTTGTCTAATGGAGTCGTATCACCGATAACGTATTATTTTGCAACCAATGGCAGAATCAACGGCGGGCCCGGCGGACCTAGCAGCCCGACGATCTCTGCATCTCCATACAATGCCGGCAGTGTTGCTTGGGAGGACTCCCCTCCCGCCAGCGGTGTGCCTGCAACATCCAACCTTAATGGTGTTGGATATACCAGCCTGACAACCTGTTCGAACAACTCGACCAGTGCTGCCGGGAGTTTTGCCGTCGTTGGCGCAAGCGGCGCAATCTTTACCAGTACTGACGGAAAAACCTGGAGCGCACCTACATCTCCAACACCATCGGACCTCTATGCTGTAACTGGCTATGCCACGAATCAGAATAACCCGAGCAATCCAGCATCGCGCTGGGTGGCTGTTGGTGCTGGGGGAATCTCCGTTTACAGTACCGATGTTGGCGCTACTTGGACTGTCGGGAATGTCTCTGCGGCTCCACAAACATTGCGTTCAATAACACATGTCACAGGCACTTTTACTGCCGTAGGCGACACGGGAACGATCATCTCGACTACCGATGGAATCACTTGGACATCCCATACTTCGACTTCGGGTACCGCCAATAATCTGAACGGTGTAACTCACGGCAACATCTACGTTGCCGTAGGCGACAACGGCACGATACTTACCAGTGGCGACGGCAATACCTGGACGACCCATACAACAACACCTGTGACTACTACCAGCAATCTGCGACAAGTGGCTGCCATCGGCAGTCTCATAGTGGCAGTGGGCGATGGTGGCACGGTTGTTACCAGCAAAGATGCTGGTGCCACATGGTATGTGCAAACCCTGACCAATGCGCCAAATCTCGTCGGTGTCGCCGCAGAGTCACAGCTTGTCGCTAATGACATCGTGGACAACTGGCTGGGTGCCGTTCCAAACGTCCAGTTTGTGGCTATCGATAGCAGCGGCAATGCCTATACAACCATGAGTAGTTCCAGCAGCGCGTATGGTCTCACTTGGTCAGCAAGCGCAATTCCCTCCGGCAACACTACCAGTACCGGTGCGACGGGCCTGAACGCTATCGTCAGCAGCGGTTTCGGATATGTCGCCGCAGGAAATGCCGGTGCGACTGCACATGCCTTCTAATCATTGCATCTGGCTATCTGCGCGGCCAACTTAAGTACGATTCCGCGTGTGGGAATATTTTCATGCTGGGTTTAATCCTCTCGACCGTCGTGTTCTTCGTGGCTTCCTGGTATCTCAAACGATATATGAATGAACAGGAAATCCCCGAAGGCATGACGCGAGGGATACTGATATTCACGCTTGCCACCTCAATTTCCTGGGGAACATGGGCAATGGTTAACTGGGCGCAGGTCAAAATCGAGGGTCCACAGGCTGCACCGCAAACTACCGGGGATTTGTCCAAACTCCTCGGAGTTGGCAAGCCGCATCAGTGAGACAATCCGGGGAATAGCTCCAGCATTCCATCGGCCATGAATTGCACCGCCATCGCGGCGAGTATCAAACCCATCACCCGTGTCGCGATATTGAGTCCGCTCGTACCCAGACGTTCGCCAATCGGCTCGGCCAACCGCAACACCATCCAGACGATTACCGCCACCCCAACTATTCCCAGACTAAATACGATCTTGTCCGGCAGGCTGCCTGCCTGATGGGCATCAACGATAGCCAGACTGATAGATCCCGGCCCGGCCAGCAAGGGAATCGCCAACGGTACCACGGCAATGTCGTTCTTCGCTTCGGCTTCAGCTTGCTCCGCGTCGGTATGCCTGGCCGGGCTGGTTCTGGCATCGAACATGGCGGTAGCGATGATCAGCAGCAACAGCCCGCCACCGATGCGGAAGGCAGGGATGCCAATACCGAAGAACGACAGCAAGGCACCGCCTGCCCAGACCGCGAGCGTCAGGATCACCGCGACGGCGATTGCGGCTTTGAGTGCGGTACGGCGCATCTCCTCCTGGGGGCGATCCGCCATCAGACTGAGGTAGATGGGAATGGCCCCGATCGGATTCAGGATGGCAAAAATACCCACCAGATATTTTACTTGCTCGCTCCAAACAGGTAATAACGTCATGATTTTTTAGATTAGGCCGTGGATATTGTCCAACTTGCGATAAGGCGCGGCTGTGTTAGGCTATCCCTTATGAAAAATTTATTCCGTCATCTTACTACGCTTTTGATCACTGTCTGGGTAGGCAGTCTGTGGGCGATAGGCTATCTTGCCGTACCCGTATTGTTTTACACTCAACCCGACCGGCAACTGGCTGGAATACTTGCTGGACAGATGTTTATGCTGGTAGCTTATCTGGGTATGGTGTGCGGAACATATTTGCTTGCCCAACAGATCAATGAATCCGGTCGCGAGTCAATTCAAAAACCCATATTTTTGACGGTGTCAGCAATGCTGTTGATCTCGCTGATATTGCAGTTCGGCATCCAGCCTGTCATGACCGACCTCAAGCTACAGGCATTGCCCGCAGATGTGATGCACAGTGCTTTTGCCGACCGCTTCAAGATGTTGCATGGCATATCCAGTGCCATTTACCTGATACAAAGTTTGCTCGGTATATTCCTCGTCATCAAGGCCAATCGCGAATCATTACAAAAATAAAAAGAGCCGCATCAACGGCTCTTTTTATTTCTCGCCATAATTGTTAAGCCAAAGATTTGATGATGTCCTCGACTACCTTCTTCGCATCGCCAAACACCATCATGGTCTTGTCCAAGTAGAACAGGTCATTGTCCAGCCCCGCGTAACCGGTAGCCATGCTGCGCTTGACCACCAATATTGTACGCGCCTTGTGTGCCTCGAGTATCGGCATACCGTAGATCGGACTGGATTTGTCATTCTTCGCGGCGGGGTTCACCACGTCGTTCGCGCCTATCACCAGTACCACGTCGGTGTCGGCGAACTCGTTGTTGATCTCGTCCATCTCGACCACCTGGTCGTAAGGCACCTCTGCCTCGGCCAGCAACACGTTCATATGTCCCGGCATACGCCCCGCCACTGGGTGAATAGCGTAGCGCACATGGACCCCTTTTTCGGTGAGCGCATTGGACATCTCTTTAATCGCATGCTGCGCGCGAGCAACGGCCAGACCATAACCCGGAACGATAATTACTGAAGAAGCGTTGCCCATCAGGAAAGCGGCATCGTCTGCACTACCGCTGCGATAGGTCTTTTGCTTCCCGTCGCCGCTGTCTGCCGCCGCACCTTCGCCGCCGCCGAAACCGCCCAGGATCACGCTGAGGAAGGCGCGGTTCATCGCCTTGCACATGATGTAGGACAGGATCGCGCCTGAGCTGCCCACCAGCGAGCCGGCGATGATCAACATGTTATTGTTCAGTGTGAAGCCGATGCCCGCCGCTGCCCAGCCGGAATAGGAGTTCAGCATCGAGATGACCACCGGCATATCCGCGCCGCCGATCGGCACGATCAACAGCACGCCTAGCAGTAAGGCAATGGCGGTCATGATCAGGAACGGCGTCCAGCTCGGACTCAGGAAGAAAACCACGCCGAAACCGACCATCACAATCCCCAGTCCCAGATTCACCCAATGTTGCCCGGAGAAACGGATCGGCTTGCCGGACATTTTTCCGGACAGTTTCAGGAAGGCGATGATGGAGCCGGTAAAGGTGACCGCGCCGACGAAGGTACCGATGAACAGCTCGATACGGTTACTGGAGTGCAGTATCTCGCCCGGCAAGGCAATGCCGTAAGCGACCGGATCGTTGAACGCCGACATCGCAACCAGCACGGCGGCCAGACCGACCAGCGAGTGCATCGCTGCGACCAGTTCCGGCATCGCGGTCATCTGGATGCGCTGGGCGATGATCGCGCCGATGGTACCACCGACCGCGATGGCGATCAGGATGTAGGCCATGTTGTGGGTCAGGGTCAGGGTGGTCAGCACGGCGATGGCCATACCGATCATGCCGAATTGATTGCCGCGTCGCGAGGTCGCCGGAGAGCTCAAGCCCTTCAGCGTCAGAATGAACAGGACAGCGGCGAAAAGATAGGTTAGTGCAACAAAATTAGCTGACATTTGGATTCCTTATTTGCTCTTTTTCTTGAACATGTCCAACATGCGCTTGGTAACCAGAAAGCCGCCAAACACATTGACTGCCGCCAGCGTCACTGCCGCCAGACCCAGCACTGTGCCCACGCCCATCTCTTGCGGACCCGCAGCCAGCATCGCCCCGACGATGATGATACCGGACACCGCATTGGTGACGGCCATCAGCGGCGTATGCAGCGCGGGGGTGACATTCCATACCACATGGTAGCCGACGAAAATCGCCAGCACGAACACGGTGAGATTCAGTACAACAGGATCGACTCCGCTCATTTCACGCTCCTTTATTTGGTGACGACTGCGCCGTCGATCGCGATCAGCGATCCGGCGATGATGTCGTCTTCACGATTGATGTTGATGGCCCCGCCGTTCTTGGGATCGCACAACAGATTGATGAAGTTCAACAGGTTGCGTGCATACAGCGCCGATGCGTCCGCTGCCACAGTACCCGGCAGATTCGACTCACCCACCAGTGTCACGCCATGCTTGACCACGGTCTTGTCCAGCTCGGTCAACGGGCAGTTGCCGCCAGCTTCTGCGGCCAGATCGACAATCACTGAACCCGGCTTCATGGATTTGACCATGTCTTCGGTAACCAGCACCGGTGCCGCGCGTCCGGGAATCAGCGCAGTGGTGATCACAATATCCGCAGCAGCCACGCGCTTGGCAACCTCAGCTTTCTGGCGACCCATCCAGCTCGCCGGCATCGGCTTGGCATAACCGCCCACGCCCTGTGCACACTCGCGTTCCTCGTCGGTCTCATACGGTACGTCGATGAATTTCGCGCCCAACGATTCCACTTGTTCTTTCACTGCCGGACGCACATCGGATGCTTCGATCACCGCACCCAGCCGCTTGGCGGTGGCAATCGCCTGCAAACCCGCGACACCGACGCCCAATACCACCACACGCGCAGCCTTCACCGTACCGGCGGCAGTCATCAGCATCGGCACGAAACGCTTATACAGATTGGCCGCAACGATCACTGCCTTGTAGCCGGCGATATTGGCCTGGGAAGACAACACGTCCATCGCCTGCGCGCGCGAGGTGCGCGGCAATTTTTCCATCGAAAAAGCAGCGATGCCCTGCTTGGCGTAAGCGGCAACCTGTTCCGCGTTATGCGGCAAGAGTAATCCGACCAGCACGCTACCTTTGTTCAATTTGGCAAGTTCGTCGGCGCTGGGTGCCCTGACCTTGAGCATGATCTCGGACTGCGCATAGATGTCTGCGGCGCTCGCCAATGTTGCGCCAGCTGCCTGATACTCGGCATCGGGAATACTGGCTCCCGCACCGGCTCCGGTTTGTATCGACACCTTGTGTCCCGTTGCCAGCAGCTTTTTTACCGTCTCAGGTGTGGCCGCAACGCGGGTTTCGCCTGCGCGCGTCTCCGCAGGAATGCCTATACGCATGAACTTCTCCTCTATGTGGAATTATTCTGATGCCTGAGTTGGAATATTGATCCAAACAGATTTTTCTAGAGCGGCTGATTATACCTGTACGGCGCAGGTCGTAACTACACAACCTTGTTATCCAAATTTGGCATGTATATTTTGGATTGCATTATTACCCATTCTCAACTAACCAGCAATCAAGAAAACCAGCGCAAGAAGGCGGCAGAACTAAGCGCAGCCACCCCAAGCGAGAGCAGCATGCCCCATGAGATAAACCGCTTGTTCGCGGGCCACCCTGCATTCAGTCTTACGTAGATGGCGGCAAGAACAAACCCAACCAGAGCACAGAAAATTTTGATCAGCAGCGCATCCACGGCTATGCCATGAATGTCCGGCAGTTGGCCATCAAAAAAAAGAGTTGTGGCGCCAAACAGTATTCCACTAATCGCCTGAATTGCCCAGGCAGCAGCCATGAGGATTGCCAGCCGATGCTGAACCATTGTGTCTTGGCGCACCAGCCAAATGGCCGAAACAGCAGATCCCACCACGGCTACAGCTCCGAGGTTGTGGATGACCTGGATAATTGCATAAATAAAATTTTGCAATGCAGTTAGGAAACTATTTTAGTTTTTTTCTGTATGTATTTCCAATTCCAGACACAGGCGTTTCAGCGCAAGTCCGGTTATTTTTATATGATCAAGCGCATAATTGGCCAATTGATAGTTTAGGAAATCATCGCCTTCATCACATTTTTGAAACCAGACTTTTCCTTCAGGGAATACCCTAGGTAACGCAGATTGTTCCGAGTTAATATGCAGGTCTCTTTTTAACCCCCACAAATACGCCTTTCTCTTCTTGCGCCACTTGATCCCTTGTGTTGTCGCGTACGCGGCGTTATGTCTGAAAATAAAGTCAATCAACAAGGTGTCATCCAAACCATCAGATTCGATCCAGCAATGGTATGAGCCGCCTCGTTCCTTGCTAAAGGCCGTCTTGTCCAGCATTTCCAATCTCTTCCCGCCTCCCGCATCAATAATGGCGATCCCGGCAACTGGAATGAAATGTTGGTTTAAAGCAATTGACAGGACATTGGATCCTACAATGGCATAAATATGGCAAAGGCCGGAATACTTTCTGGGGAAAAATTGTCGGATCGTAATATCAACAGCATTAGCAATGAATCGCTGTTGCAGCTTCGGTGGAACCCTTTCAATCAAAGATTGTATTTTGTGCATTCTTGCAGAGTCCAAACTAAAATAGATTAAAGCTGAGCGCAGAAGCAGCCCTGCTTGAACCTGCTTGAATGGACAATATTCCTATATTTTACTGGGAGCCTTGCTGTTAACCCCTGCGCTGCTTTGGGGAGTACGGACAACTCTGTTGAAGTAGAACTCATCTGGTGTTTGGTCGTCAAGCGCCGCGCGCAATCTACCCTGATCGTAACTCCGAAAGCGTCCGCGCTGGTACTGACAATCCGGATTTTCAATCTGGGCCAGATTGCACGATAGGTAGCGAGGCCAAATGCGCCTCGTACCACTTACCCGTGATGGGTAGCGATACAGCACATTACCCACACTGCCTCATCTATGCCGCAATAGTTCAAAAAATACTGGCGGCTATTTGACCGTGGCCGTCACCGTACCCTGCACCCCAGTCATCGCGTGTCCGGACGTTGCCTCTTTCACGGCGATAGTGTGCTTGCCGGACGATAGCTTCGGCAAATCAATACTGCACGGGCAATGACTGACATCACGAAAGACGATCGGGGCCTGGTCATCAACATAGATATGAACGTGATTGCCGGTAGGGCTCAAATGGACGTTGAATTCCAGCTTGTTTCCGCTGCCGCTTTGCAAGACCGCATCATTTGCCGGTGATGAAATGGTAATCGAACCTGCAGAATCCGCAGCAAAAACCGGACTTGTTAAAGCAACCAAGGCAAACCCGATAAACAAACTTTTAAGCTGTTTCATGACATCCTCCTTTGATTGGAATAAACA
The DNA here is from genome assembly GCA_903858965.1 of uncultured Nitrosomonadales bacterium. GTDB lineage: Bacteria > Pseudomonadota > Gammaproteobacteria > Burkholderiales > Gallionellaceae > Gallionella. Next base: position 11,624 of record CAIOKY010000083.1, read on the forward strand.
CGAGTAGTATGGTTAACAACAACTGCGAATTCAGCGCCCTATCCGAAAAAAAGTCAAGCCGTTTTCGCCATGCCCTTTGTCGAAATAAACATGGTAAAAAAATCAATCGCTGGGAGTCGCTGACGCAACCCGATACACCTATCGTACTTAATCGGCAGTAACGGGGCTTGAAAGCTGCACTGAACCGTTTTACTATTCCGCACGAATAATCCCAGGTCTCCGCCCAGATTGAAGACTCCCGGAGTCAGTGAAGAGACGACTGAATACCGAACCGGGTGGAATTGATCGCCGATTTGGACTTTGCCTCCGGAATTTTCTATGGTCTTATGGTGATGGTGCAGATCGTCCAGCAATTCTCTGGTACAGCAAGGTATGCCCTCGGCATTCATCTCCGTCCACAAGACCCCATGTTCCTGGTCGAATCGTGTCGACAATTGAGTGTATTCGATTGCCAATGGATTATTCTCGATCGGAAAAAATCCCAACTGGCCCATTTCCTTGTTGCCCCAAGCTTCTAGCTTTCCCATTTCATCGTCCTTTTTGATATAGTCTTCCTGCGTCGAACATTCCACTTTCGGATTCACCCGGGATCGTGTAAAGACCATCCCGATACGAACTTCAACCTGATTCTGCAAGTGACGAATTTATCGTTGTTGCCACGCTGCTTAAACTATCAAGCTTTATCATCCGGTCAAGCGTGGAATAGCGAGGGGAAAACGGTCTATTTTTCTCCGCACCCTTCCCTGTAGCCTGCATAGATACCCGGCGCATTTCCCATGTCCGCTATAATGCAAGCATCCCATTAACCAATCCGTCCATGTCAGCGATACAACTGTTACCCGACCTGCTCATCAATCAAATCGCCGCCGGCGAGGTCATCGAGCGCCCCGCTGCAGCGCTCAAGGAACTACTTGAGAACAGCCTTGATGCCGGTGCAACGGACATCGCGGTACAGCTGGAAAGCGGCGGCGTCAAACTGCTGCGCGTGCGCGACAACGGCCAGGGTATCGCCAAAGATGAATTGAGATTGGCATTGATGCGCCATGCCACCAGCAAGATCGCCACGCTGGATGACCTGCAACGAGTTGCCAGCATGGGCTTTCGTGGCGAAGCACTGGCAAGCATGGCAGCGGTGGCGCAACTCACTCTCATCAGCCGCACGGCAGCTGATACTCATGCATGGAAGATCGAAGCGGTCGACGGCCAGCTCAGCGAGCCTGCTCCCGCCAGCCATGCGCAGGGCACCACCGTGGAAATACGCGAGCTGTATTTCAACACGCCTGCGCGCCGCAAATTTTTAAAATCCGAAGCCACTGAATTCGCCTGGTGCGAAGAAGCTTTCAAGCGCATCGCGTTGTCGCGCCCGGATGTCGCCTTCTCGCTGCAACACAATGGCCGCACGATATGGCAATTACCCGCACAGCAAGGCGAACAAGCCGCAATGAAGCGTGTCGCAGCATTGTTGGGCGAAGAATTCGGGCAAGCTGCCGTGCCGGTTTCGCGCAACGCGGCAAACCTGTCTCTGCAAGGTTTGGCGGCGCTGCCTGCGTATTCGCGCGCCAACCGCGACGCACAATATTTCTTCGTCAATGGCCGCTTCGTGCGCGACAAAGTCGCCAGCCACGCGCTGCGCCAGGCTTATCAGGACATCCTGCATCACCAGCGTCACCCGGCCTTTGTGCTATTCCTCGAGATGCCACCGGAACAAATGGATGTGAACGTGCATCCTGCCAAGAGCGAAGTACGCTTCCGCGAAAGCCAGGGTATACACCAATTCATTTTCCACACGCTGCAGCAGGCGCTTGCTGTGCCGGCAAGCGGGCAAAGTGCACCTGCTCCCGAATCTCGACAGACTACATCATTCATTCCAACACAAAAAAACTTTTCCTTGGGTGTCGCGCAGTCAGACGCAACTTATAAAGTATGGGAAGCATTTTCAGGGAAACATGCGCCCAAGCAACCCGCTATGGCCATGGGAGAATCCGGGGAAACTGTTTCATCAATCAATACTTCACAAGATGAATTCCCGTTAGGCTTCGCGCTTGCGCAACTTTCCGGCGTCTACATCCTCGCGCAGAATTCACACGGGCTGATCGTCGTGGACATGCACGCCGCGCACGAGCGCATCGTGTACGAAAAACTCAAAACTTCGCTGGATACCGAACAGATCGCCACCCAACCGTTGCTGATCCCGGTGAGTTTTTATGCGGACGCACTGGAAGTGGCGACCGTGGAAGCCGAACAGGATGCGCTCAACAAACTCGGTTTCGACATCGCACCGCTCTCGCCCGCCACACTGGCGGTGCGCGCGATGCCGGTGATGCTCAAGCAATCCGAAGCCGAAGCCGCTGCGCACGACGTGATCGACGAGCTGCGCGAATTCGGCGCGAGCCGCGCGATGACCGAACGGCGCGACGAGTTGCTCTCCACCCTCGCCTGCCATGGTGCGGTGCGCGCCAACCGCATCCTGAGCATCACCGAGATGAACGCGCTGCTGCGCGAGATGGAACAGACCGAACGCTCCGGCCAATGCAACCATGGTCGACCGACGTGGTTCCAGATCACGTTGTATGAACTGGATGCGATGTTTATGCGGGGAAAGTAACTAATACTATTCAACAAGGAGCGAAGCAATGGCAATTCAAGAAAATACAAGCTTGCTTCACTGGAACTATTTCTTGGCACTAGAACAAGATGTAGAACGAATAGCAAGATTCGTAGAATTCAGCAGTAATAACTTTGGAACCTATTCAATTGAAATGGCCCACCTGTATTTGGCTGCAGCATCAGAGGTAGATGTTGTCACGAAGCAACTTTGTTCAATGTTGAATGCAGAAGCCACTCCAAATAATATCGAACAATATCGTGAGGTTATAAAACTCCACATTCCTGAAATCGAAAATTCAATTGTTACCATCCCGCGCTATGGGCTTGAACTGCAACCTTGGAGCAACTGGAATAACAATGAAACCCCGAATTGGTGGCGTGACCACAACAAAGTAAAACACAATCGTGGCGAGCATTTTGCTCTCGCGAATCTAAAAAATGTACTCAACGCTATGGCAGGACTATTTATTGTTACGCTGCACTATCAGCGCTTAAGCATAAGTGGGAAACGAATTGAGCCTCCTCCGAATTTGTTCACACCACCCGCTAATTTAGCAGTTGTCGGACCAACAATTGGGGGGCGAATGGCATTGTTTTTCAAGAAAGAGAATCAGTGAATCTACGCATCGCCTTCGCCTCGTTCATTGGCACCGCCATCGAGTTCTATGATTTTTATATCTATGGCCTCGCCGTGGCGATGGTGATCGGCCCGGTGTTTTTTCCCGGCAGCGACCCCGCCGCACAGGCGTTGAATGCCTTCCTCACCTTCGGCATTGCATTCCTCGCTCGCCCGCTGGGCGCGTTGCTGTTCGGGCATTTCGGCGACAAGATCGGACGCAAGACGACATTGGTTGTTTCGCTGCTGGTGATGGGCGTTTCCACGACGCTGATCGGCGTGCTGCCCGGCTACGATCTGATTGGCTGGGCCGCACCGGCGTTGCTGTGCCTGCTGCGTTTCGGCCAGGGCATCGGCCTCGGCGGCGAATGGGGCGGTGCAGCCTTGCTGGCGGCGGAGTATGCACCCGAAGGCAAGCGCGGCTGGTTCGGCATGTTTCCTCAGCTCGGGCCGCCGATAGGTTTCCTGTGCGCAGTTGGAAGTTTTCTGCTGCTATCGCAATTCCTCGACGATGCGCAATTCCGCGCATGGGGTTGGCGCATTCCGTTCCTCGCCAGCGCGGTGCTGGTCATCGTCGGTCTCTACGTACGGCTCAAGCTCGCCGAGACGCCGGTATTCGTCAAAGCCTTAGCAACACATCAACCAGTCAAATTGCCGATGGCGGAATTGTTCGTGCATCACGCAAAGCCGCTGCTGCTGGGCGCGCTGTCCATCGTGGTGTGCTATGCGCTGTTCTATATGTCCACTGTGTTCGCGTTGAGCTACGGCGTCACCACGCTGAAGATCCCGCGCCCGCAATTCCTGTCCATGCTGTGCATCGCAGTGTTGTTCATGGCCGCGGCTACACCGCTCTCCGCGATGGCAGGCGACCGCTACGGACGCCGCCCAGTGCTGCTCGTTGCGGGCAGTGCGGCATTTCTTTCCGGTTTTCTGCTCGCGCCGATGCTGGGCAGCGCTTCGCTGTTTCAGATCACCGTATTTCTTAGCATCGAGCTGTTCCTGATGGGTGCGACCTTTGCGCCACTGGGCGCGTTGCTGCCTGAACTGTTCCCGACCGCGATGCGCTACACCGGCGCGGGCGCGGCCTACAATCTGGGTGGCATACTCGGCGCATCGCTGGCTCCCTACATCGCGCAACAATTGGTGCAATACGGCGGCCTCGCCTGGGTGGGCGGCTACATTTCCGTCGCAGCGGCGATCAGCGTGCTGGCGGTATTTGCGATGAGCGAGACCCGCGATAAGGAATTGGTATGAACACAACCCGTCATTCCCGCGAAAGCGGGAATCCAGATGGTAAAAAATCCCCCGCAACGCGGGACAACATTCAGGTTTTGTTCCGCTACGCGGAGTATTTGAATTGCCTGGATTCCCGCTTTCGCGGGAATGACGATGTCTTAACATGATTAAGCTGCCTCCCGCCATTTTCCTGATGGGCCCCACTGCCAGCGGCAAGACTGGCGTTGCGGTGGAACTGGCACAGCATCTTCCGGTAGAACTCATCAGTGTCGATTCAGCGTTGGTGTTTCGCGACATGGACATCGGCACAGCCAAGCCGGATGCCGCCACGCTCGCCCGCGCGCCACACCATTTGATCGACATCATCAACCCCACCGAAGCCTACTCCGCCGCGGCGTTCCGCCGTGATGCACTGCGCTTGATGCATGACATCACGCAACGTGGAAAGATCCCGTTACTGGTCGGCGGCACGATGCTGTATTTCAAGGCACTGCGCGATGGCCTCAACGATCTTCCGGAATCCGATCCTGAAGTACGCGCCGCGCTGGATACCGAGATCGCGCAACACGGCATCAAACATTTGCATCAACAACTGGCTGCAGTGGATGCCGAAACTGCCGCACGCCTGAAACCGACCGACACACAGCGCATACAGCGCGCGATGGAAATCTACCGCATCACTGGAAAGACTATGTCCTCGCTGATTAAAAATCCCAAGGGCGTATCGCCATACGCCCCTACGGATGCGGGGGTCGTAGGGGCGGGCGATACGCCCCACACACTTCCCTGCCGCATCATCCCCATCGCACTCATTCCATCGGATCGCGCGCAACTCCACGCCCGCATCGCGACACGCTTCCAGGCCATGTTGAAACACGGCTTGGTCGATGAGCTGCGCATGCTGCGGGAGAAATATCCGCTGCATCCGGACATGACTGCCATGCGCTGCGTCGGCTACCGCCAGGCATGGCAATTCATCGAAGGCGAGATCGACGATGTGCAACTGCTGGAAACCGGAATCATTGCCACACGGCAATTGGCGAAACGCCAACTCACCTGGCTGCGCTCCATGCCGGATAACATCGAGATCGATTGCCTGATGGATGATTACGGTGAAAAAGTCAAAAATACAATCACTCAATTGTTGCACGTATAATACTCGCCTCGATTATTGAAAGTCTGATGCAATGAAGATTACTGTTATAGGTTCCGGCTACGTCGGACTGGTCTCCGGCGCATGTCTCGCCGAATTGGGCAACGACGTGCTTTGCCTTGATGTCGATCCGCGCAAGATCGCGATATTGCAGCAAGGCGGCGTACCGATCTATGAGCCGGGCCTGGAAGATATCATCAAGAGCAATGTCGAATCAGGCCGCCTGCGCTTCACCACCGATGTCGCCGAGAGCGTGGCACACGGGCTGGTACAGATGATCGCGGTGGGCACACCATCCGGCGAAGATGGCTCGGCAGATTTGCAATATGTGATCGCCGCGGCACGCGCCATCGGGCGCAGCATGACCGAATACAAGGTGATCGTGGACAAATCCACCGTGCCGGTCGGCACCGCCGACAAGGTCAAACAGGCGGTGCAGGAAGAGCTGGACAAGCGCAAAGTCAAAACCGGATTCAGTGTGGTATCGAATCCCGAGTTCCTCAAGGAAGGTGCGGCCATCGACGACTTCAACCGCCCGGATCGCATTGTCATCGGCGCGGAAGACGAGCAGGCCATCAAGGTCATGCGCGAGATGTACGCGCCGTTCCAGCGCAATCACGACCGCCTGATGGTGATGGACATCAAGTCCGCCGAGCTCACCAAATACGCGGCGAACGCGATGCTCGCGACGCGCATCTCGTTCATGAACGAACTGGCCAACCTGGCCGAGCGCGTCGGCGCGGACATCGAACACGTGCGCAAGGGCATAGGCTCCGACCAGCGCATCGGCTACCACTTTTTGTATGCCGGTTGCGGCTACGGCGGGTCGTGTTTCCCCAAGGACATCCGCGCTCTGCAGCGCACCGGCGAAGAATTCGGCCTGCCGTTAAAAGTGCTCAGCGCAGTCGAACAGGTCAACAATGTACAAAAGTCCGTGCTGCTGCAAAAAGTCACAAAACGTTTCGGCAATGACCTCAAGGGCAAACACTTCGCATTATGGGGACTGGCATTCAAGCCGGGTACCGATGACATGCGCGAGGCGACCAGCCGCGTGGTGATGGAAGGATTGTGGGCAAGAGGCGCCACTGTCACGGCCTTCGATCCGGTGGCGATGAAAGAGACCAGGCATATTTACGGCGATCAGCCCGGGCTGAGCTATGCGGAAAATTCCAAAGATGCGCTCAAAGATGCCGATGCACTGATCATCGTAACGGAATGGAAGGCATTCAAGAGCCCAGACTTTAACGTCATCAAGACACGTTTGAAACAGCCGGTGATCTTTGACGGGCGCAACCTATTCGAACCTGCCAGCATGGCCGCGCTGGGCATCGAGTATCACGGCATAGGGCGAGAAAGTTGAAGAGAGGCTTTGTAACTTTCACCGCGCGCTGTCCGTCCGGTGCAGCTCTTTACTCCAACTCTGCTGCCTCGCTGACCATCTCCTGTACTTCTTCCGGCTTCAGGTTCAATAGCCCGCCGATGTCCTTGTAGTCATCGGGCAAGGCGGCATCGTTCCAACCGTGGGCGGAATGACGCGCAAGATTGGCGGCAAGGATGACATTGCGCACGCGCGTCTGTGCCGCGCACTCTTCATCCATCAGCGTAAGCAGCAATTTGGGCAGCGACCATTTGCGCGCCAGCGCCAGCTGCAAATCGGTCAGCGCAAATCCCAGCACTTCTTCCTGCGCGATACGGCTGCGCATGGATTTATCCCGCTGTTGCATGGTATGGATCTTCAGCATGTCGTCGGGCGCAAAGCACCACATCAGCATCTCGGCAAGATCATGCAGCAAAGCGGCGATGCGCACTTCCTCGTAGTGCAGGTCGCGCAGGAATATCGCCCAATCGAAGGCATAGGTGGAAGCGCGTTGCGAGCGGCGCACCACATGCAACAGGTTGACCAGCGCGCCCGTGTGACGGCCCAGCATCTCTTCCGCGAGCGGCGCGGGTGGCAATTTTTTGAAGAAGGCTTCCACGCCGAGCATCAACAGCGCCTGCTCGACCTGCACCACTTCATGTTCCTGTTTTCTGTGCTTGTGGCTTTGCAGATAGCGCAGCAGCTTGACGGTCATCATCGGATCACGGTCGATGACATCGGCAACGCCGCGCGCACTGATGTTTTCAGAATCTTCTTGCAATGCGGCCAGGTCGCGGGCGGTCTGTTTCAATACCGGGATTTCAGCGCGGCTGAGAAATGCGACCCATCCATCCAGTCCTTTGATTTCCTGTGCTTGCATCGTCTTCCCCGCTATTGCGCTACGTGAATACTATGCCAATTCCAATTGGGAGGTCAAACAAGCACGGTCTGGTGCAACAAGATGGAATCACCCTTGTACAGCGAGTGTGCCGACACGTCCGTCCACTTCGCGCATCACCATTTCGTGCCGGGGCAGTGTCGCCACATCGATCCCCTGCAGATATTGCTTCATCGATACCAGCTCGTAACCCTGTGCCTGCCAACCCTGCAACAATTGCTCGAATATCGGCAGCCACTTCCCGCCTTCCAGCTCGGCATGCAAGGTATAGACGTGTCCAGTCTCGGGAGAATCTTCTGTCAGCTTCAACAAATGCCGGGCGACATTTTCCGGCGTGATGCCGTCGCGATTCATGATCTCGTCCAGCGTAGGCAGCGTGGTGGGTAATTGCGGGCAGGCGACGATCTCGGCGTTCACCATGGGAATGAAAGGATTCGTGCCGCGCGTGTCGGAACTGTAATTGAAACCGAGTTGCTGCGTCAGGCGCAAGGCATGGCGGTTCATCTGCCAGCCGGCGGCAGCATGCGCTTTTGGCGCCTCGCCGAATATGTCGGTGAACCTGTCCACCGCAAGCTGCATCTCATGTCGTGTCCATTTCGCATCTTTTTCGGCGACATGATCCTGCCAGCGGATGTGGTCGTAGCAATGGATGCCGACTTCGAAACCGGCGACTTTTACCATGCGCATGACGTCCGCGCACTTTTTGCCGATATCCGGTCCGGGCAGCAACGTGCCATACAACAGGGTCTTGATACCGTAATGCTCCACCACCGAAGTGCGCGACACCTTACCGATAAAGCCGGGACGGAACACGCGCTTGATCGCGCGCCCGGTGTGGTCGGGGCCCAGCGAAAAGAAAAAAGTCGCCTGCGCATGGTGACGCTGCAGCGCTTCGACCAGGCGCGGCACGCCTTCGCGGGTGCCGCGATAGGTGTCCACATCGATCTTGAGGGCGAGTCGTTTCGCCATACTCAATCAACAAGCCCGCGCGCTTCCGCAACCTGACCGCGATACGCGTCAAAGATATTGCGCAATGTGTCAGCCATGTTGATGGTCGGTTTCCAGCCCAGCTCTTCGCAGGTGTTGGTGATCTTGGGCACACGGTTCTGCACGTCCTGGTAACCCTTGCCGTAATACGCAGCGGAAGTCGTTTCGACTATCTTCACCTTGGCGGCGGAATCACGGTACTCGGCATATTCCTTCGCCAGCTTCAGCATCATCTCGGCGAGGTCGCGGATCGCGTAATTGTTGGTCGGGTTGCCGATGTTGTAGATCTTGCCGGTGGCGACACCATTTTTATTTTCGATGATCTTCATCAGCGCGGCAATGCCATCGTCGATGTAGGTGAAAGCGCGTTTCTGCTGCCCGCCATCCACCAGGCTGATGTTCTCGCCGCGCACGATGTGGCCAAGGAATTGCGTGACCACGCGCGAGCTGCCTTCCTTCGCGGTGTGGATCGAATCCAGCCCGGCACCTATCCAGTTGAACGGGCGGAACAGCGTGAAGTTAAGCCCTTCCATGCCGTAACCCCAGATCACGCGATCCATCAGCTGCTTCGAGCAGGAATAGATCCAGCGCGGTTTGTTGATCGGACCGCAGATCAGCTCGGATTCTTCCGGATCGAATTCATCATCGTGGCACATGCCATACACTTCCGAAGTGGACGGAAACACCAGGTGCTTACCGTACTTCACCGACGCGCGCACGATCGGCAGGTTCGCCTCGAAGTCCAGCTCGAACACACGCAGCGGCTGCTTCACATACGTGGATGGTGTCGCGATCGCCACCAGCGGCAGGATCACGTCGCACTTCTTGACGTGGTACTCGACCCATTCCCTGTTGATCGTGATGTCGCCCTCGAAAAAATGGAAGCGCGGCTTGCCGATCAGGTCCTTGATGCGGTCGGTGCTCATGTCCATGCCGTACACTTCCCAATCGGTCGTTGCCAAAATGCGGTTGGAAAGATGGTGTCCGATAAATCCGTTCACGCCGAGTATCAATACTTTTTTCATTTTTATTTCCT
>CAIOKY010000084.1 GCA_903858965.1 uncultured Nitrosomonadales bacterium
AGAACGGCACCGAAAATACCATGCGCAAGGCCAACAGCGTGATCGCATCCACATGCTCGAGATAGGCCAGCTTGACCAGGATAGCCTTCGCCGAAAAACCGACTGCCGCAAGCAGTGCAAAGAGGATGCCGAATATCACATCGCGATTAATGGGCGGCCTGTTTATCATGAATCGAAATCAAAAAAAATCTGGATCGCAACAGAAGTTGCACTGATAGGAAGACAACTAAAATCCCGCTATGTCACTATTTGCCCGCCTCAAGTTCAAGATGGCAAGCTGCCAACAGCAGATGTGCCAGATGCTCGGAATCGTTAGACTGCACGTGCAGTGCAAATGCTTCGAGCTGGGCATCATGCGTATCGGTCAGTGAGATGACGAGCGCTTTTGCCGCACTGTGCGTGCTGGGTAATCCAGCCTGATAGCTGGGACTGTCCTTGTAGTGCGACAGCAGATGTGCGCGGTGAGACAGATAGAGCGGGCTGGTGCGGGTATAAGCAATCTCTGCTTGCTTAGCCGCGATCTCTGCATCGATCTCTGCATCGGTATTCTTGTAATGCGCTTTCTCGGCCGCACTCCAATGTGGCTTGTCGCCCTGAGTTTCGCGCAACGTCACGTAGGTATTCTTCAACACCATCTGGGAATGTGTGCCCACATCGCGGAATATGTGCACGATATCCTTGCCTATGGTTTCTTTGCCTACATAGCGCATCCCTTCGGTGATGCGGCGTGGATTGAATCCGAACTGCCGGGCACACGCCGCACGCAGGGTATCGAAAAGTTCATTGGTCTTCGGAGCGCTCACGAGGTTATCCTTTTGTCTAACATCAACGTTGCGATTACAACGATGGCCGATAGGCCGACAAGAGCATACACCTCTGGCTTATGTATGACCGAAATAATCACGATCAAGAATGGTGTGGACTAAGGAATATAACGTACACTCGAATCACGAGAAAATAATCTATGAAAGGAACCACCATGCGAATTTTGCAGCCGATGACAGCAATGATTGCCCTAGTGCCACTGTTGCTTGGCGTGAACGGGTGCGCCAGCAAAATGATCGGGGTGCATGACGGGGCTGAACGCGTCTCCATGGCGGATGCCAATCAGGTTGGGAACTGTCAGTCCAAAGGCAAAACTACACTGAGCGTGCTTGCCAAGGTCGGATTCATCACGCGCAGTGCCGAAGACGTGGAAGTCAACTTGACGCAAATGGCAATCAATGACGCGGTGGACGCGGGTGCGGATACGGTCGTGAAAGGCGAGTCAACAGCCTTAGGCAGCCGAGCTTACACGTTGTATAAATGTCGCCCTTGATTCGGTAACTGCTTTGGGCTGAGGTTGATTGCATGCTTCCGCTTAACTCGCCAACCCCACGTATACTTTTTGCACATCATCATCCGCATCGATCGCTTCTAGGAAGGCTTCCACTTCTTCACGCTCAACATCGCTCAGTGAGACAGGATTCTTGGGGCGGTAGCCGAGTTGCGCGGAGACTACGGTAAAGCCGAAGGTGGGTAGTGCTTTGCATACAGCATCGAGGTCGGTGATGTCGCTGATGAACAGCGTAGCGTCTTCTTCTGCCGGCTCAAAGTCCTGTGCACCCGCTTCGATGGCGGCTAGTTCCGCGTCGGCATCTTTGGCGTTCGGTGTTGCTTCTATCATGCCGACATGGTCGAAATCCCACGAAACCGATCCTGTTGCGCCCAGTTGCCCCTTGCGGAACAACATGCGGATATTGGGATAAGTGCGATTCGCGTTGTCGGTCAGACACTCGACGATCACAGGGACTTGATGCGGGGCGAAACCCTCGTAGGTCAGGCGTTCCAGGCTGACGCCACCATCGAGCAATCCGGCTCCTTTTTTGACTGCACGCTCCAAAGTCTCACGCGGCATGGAGACCTTTTTGGCCTGTTCTATCAGCAGGCGCAAGCGCGGATTCATGTCGGGGTCGGCTCCCGTGCGTGCCGCCACCATGATCTCCTTGGACAGCTTGCCGAAGATGCGACCTTTGGCATTCGCTGCGATTTCTTTGTGTCTGGCTTTCCACTGTGCGCCCATGTTGCACCTCGTTGAGAAGCTCAAAAAACCTACTGCGCGGCTCGATTGCGGTGTCGCGCGGGACTCACTTCCTTGCCTACCATAAGGTATGTCTCGGTCGTTCCGTTCCGTGCTCCTTGCACTCAAGTCGCTCGCTACGGTTTTGCGAGCTTCGATGTTGTGATGATGAAAAATTCTGAGGGCGTATCTTGCCTTAAGTGGGGGGTGGCATCAATCGGGAAACGAGGTATTCCTGAGATACGTCATTTCGGCGAAAGCCGGAATCCAGTCAATCAAGGAACTCTCCGCATTGCGGAGACAACAACATAAAACCTTTTGAATAAAATCACTG
>CAIOKY010000085.1 GCA_903858965.1 uncultured Nitrosomonadales bacterium
GTGATGTCGACCTGGCCGCCACCGAAGTTGACCGCGTACAGACCGCGGCTGATGGACTCGACAATCTCGCCCGGGTCACGATCGCCGTTGAGCAGGTAGGTGTTGGTCATGCGCGGCATCGGCAGGTGCGCGTAGGATTCGCGCCGCGCGTTGCCTGTAGGAGCCACACCCATCAGCCGCGCATTGAGCGAGTCCTGCAGATAACCCTTGAGTATGCCATTCTCGATCAGCGTGGTGCATTGCGTGGCGTTGCCTTCATCGTCCATCTGCAATGAGCCGCGCCGTCTCGCCAGTGTGCCATCGTCCACCACGGTCACGCCTTCTGCCGCAACGCGCTCGCTGACACGACCCGAAAATGCCGAGCTGCCCTTGCGGTTGAAATCGCCTTCCAAACCGTGGCCTATCGCCTCATGCAGCAGGATGCCCGGCCAGCCGTTGCCCAGCACCACAGTCATGTTGCCTGCCGGGGCGGGCGCGGCATCCAGGTTCACCACGGCCTGATGTACCGCTTGCGCGGCATATTTGCGCAGCATCGCATCGTCGAAATAAGCGTAATCGAAACGTCCGCCGCCGCCCGCCGAACCCTGTTCGCGTTTGCCGTTGCTCTCGACGATGACAGTGACCGACAAACGAACCAATGGACGTATATCGGCATTCATCAAGCCGTCGTTGCGCGCCACCATCACCACCTCGTATTCACCGGCCAGCCCCGCCATCACCTGCACCACACGCGGATCGAGCGCACGCGCATAACCTTCGAGGCGCTCCAGCAACGCGACCTTGTCGGCATCCCTGAGGCTGGCGATCGGATCATGCGGCAGATAGATATCACGCCGCGAACCGCGGCGCAGCATAGGCACGGACTGTGTACCGCCCTGCCGCGCGATCGCGCGCGTCGCTTGTGCCGCACTATCCAGTGCATTCAGGCTGATGTCGTCGGAGTAAGCGAAGGCGGTCTTCTCGCCGCTCACTGCGCGCACGCCGACGCCCTGGTCGATATTGAAACTGCCGGACTTGACGATACCTTCTTCCAGCGACCAGCTCTCGGCACGGCTGTACTGAAAATACAGATCGGCGTAGTCGAGCCGGTGCGCCATCATGCTGGCGAACACCTGCTCGATATGACTCGTCTCGATGGAGTAAGGCACGAACAGCGATTGCTGCGCTGTGGTAAACAGTGTATCGGAAGAAATATTGTGTTGTATGGTTGTCATTTTTCGCTGCTGAATAAGATGCGATGTGCCAACGCCGGCAAGCTGGAACGCAGGCTGGACTGATACGAAGGATTGATGTCGGCAACCACGACACCCGAGCCGCGCGGCAGCCTGTCCAGCACCCTGCCCCACGGATCGACGATCATGCTGTTGCCGTGCGTCTCACGTCCGTTGACGTGGTAACCGCCCTGCGCCGCCGCGATCACGTATGACAGGTTCTCGATCGCGCGCGCGCGCACCAGCACTTCCCAATGCATCCTGCCGGTGGTCTCGGTGAATGCGGAAGGCAACACGATGATGTCCACGTTTTTCATCGCGCGAAACAGCTCGGGGAAACGCAGGTCGTAGCATATCGCCAGGCCGATACGGCCGAACGGGCTGTCCACCACCACCACCTTGTTGCCCGGTTCTATGGTATTTGCTTCGTGATAATTTTCATTGCCCAACTCCAGGTTGAACAGATGCATCTTGTCGTAACTCGCCACTTGACGGCCATGGTCATCGAAAACCAGGCAAGTATTCTTCACTTTGTTCGGCGAACCCGCCGCCATCGGGATCGATCCGCCGACCAGCCAGATTTTGTGTTTGCGCGCGGTCTCGCTGAGGAATGACTGGATCGGCCCCTGTCCGGGTTGCTCCCGTACCGCGACCTTGTCCTGCTCGGTCATGCCCATGATGGCGAAGAATTCCGGCAGCACCACCAGTCGCGCGCCCTGCTCCGCAGCCTTGGAAATGAGGCGACGCGCCTCGCTGAGGTTACCCGTGACATTCGGACCCGAAGCCATTTGAATGGCGGCGACCTTGAATGCGTTGACTTGCGCGGCTATGCGTTGCTGTGTTGAATCACCTACCGACATGACTACCTTCCTATTCACTCAAATTATTCTGCTTGGCCGGGGCCTTCACCCCGCCGACCTTGACCACATTGGGATCGCTCCACGTTCCGCTGACATTGTATTCAAATGACACCAACTTATCGAGCGGATTGCCCAATACTTTATTCAAAATAAGCGCGCCCACACCGACGGCGGGTCCCGCAGCAAAGGCAACGCCCAGTGATACAGTGTCACCTATGGTCGGCAACACCTTGACCCGCAAATCCTGCGTTTCATGGTTCAGGTCCACGCTACCTTTCAGGGTAACCTTGGCAGAAGAACCATCTATGTGAAAATCCTGCGTGTCTATCACGCCGTCCTTGATGGCCGCATTGCCGTTGATGTTATCGAATTGAAAGCCGCTGCTGAATACATCGGCAAAATCCAGCGTGATGTGCTTGGGCAGCGCCTGCAAGCTGAGCACGCTGAGCAACTTTCCGGCGCCCGTATCCATTTTCAAAAATTGGCCCTTGTCGGTATCCAGTTTGAGCGTGCCGTTCAACGTGGCCAGCTTGAATTCATCCGGTCTTCCTGTCCACGACAAATTCGCCGCCAATTTTCCGCTGCCGTTCTTAACCATATTCGGATAACCCGAACGCGCCAGGATTTTCCCGGCATCGCTGATCTCCAGCATCAGGTTGACCTGTGACTGCGTCTTACCGGGGGTGCTGTGCCAAACACCATCACCCAGCAAATTACCGTCAGGATTGGTGATGCGCAGACGCCGCAGTCGCCAGTCGGATTTGTCGGGATGACCGACCAGCTCAAAGCGTCCGATCTGTTTGCCTGCCAGCTGCAAATCCTCTATCGCCAATTCCAGCGCCGGCAGATCGCCGGGCCGTTGCGTCCCGGCAGGTTCGATCTCTTGCATCGGTTTGGCAAGCTCCGGTTGCATGGCCAACTGTTTGCCGTCCATATCCCATCGTAAGTTGCGCAAATGCGCGCTGAGTTTGCCGCCCGTCTCAAAACCGTGGGGTTGCCAAACCACCTCGCCGTTCAGCGCACCGCTTGAAAGCTGCGCCGCCATTCCATCGCCGCGCTGGCCGACGTCAATATGCAATGTTTCTATATTCTGTCCATAACCCGTGAGTTTCCCGATATCCAGGCTGCCACCCACGGGGGGTAATGCCGGGCCTGCGTTTCCCGCACTTGCCGTCAGACCGCCCCAACCTTCCATCGAAAGTTCGGGCAGGCTGCCGGATAACCAGATGCCCTCTTTAGCTCGCCTGGCTCTGCGCAGCGTTCTGGTATCCGGCTTGCCTTGCCCGCCAAAGATGATCGTACCGCGCTTGATCACAGTCACGCCATTTTCATCACGGCTCACAAGGTTCGCATTCAATATCTTGCCGAGTTGCAGGGTGATCATGTTCTGGCCGGGCGCAGCGTCCTTAGGCAAGCCCGTGTTGGGCAAGGCCGGCGGGCTCTGGACAGGTTGCTGTTCCATGCGCAACGGCATGATCTCGTTAGCCTGCTTGGCAAAGGGCTGCGGCAAACTGGAGCGGATACCCTGCAAATTGGAATTGATGACGACTTGGGCGGATTTTTTCACCACGCTGATGTCTGCGTCCCACAACGTGCTGCCATGCAAATAGTTCAGCAACGGCATCGCTTCGCTCTTGCGCAAAACATCAAGGTTGATATGTCCCCGTGCATCGGCATGAACGGCCCCGCCTTCGGCAGTCTTGACATTGATGCTGGCCGTCCCGCCCAGTATCTCCGCCAGAACGCCGGTGGCTTGCATGCCCGATTCGGTGAACGACAACGAGCCATGTGTCTTGCGCAACAAGGGGACGCCTGCGCCCAGATCGATATCGTTATCCTGCACGCTCACCGTGCCGGATACCTTGACCGGTTTACTACCCTGCAACGGTACGCGCACGAATAGATCGAGATGCCCGTTGCCGCTGGCGCGCATACCATCGGTAAAACCGTCTATGTAACCGCGCACCGGGCTCTTCTGGATGAATTGCAACAGCACATTGCTCGGTGCTGCAGCTTCTCCTTTGATTTCCAGCGGCAGATCCGCGCTCATCATGTCCGGCAAGGCGACCGTGACGTTCTGCAGACTGGCACCGGCCATGGTCGCCGACGGCGACTTTATTTCCAGGCGGTTGCCGCGTATCAAAAAACTCCCGGTGATATTTTCGATGCGCGGCCAACTCTTGTCGAATTCCAGCACCGCATCCTTGGCATGCCCGCCGATCTCGAATAACGTTGGTTTGGTTCCATCCAGCGGAAAGTCGCTCAGGTTCCCCTTGATGCGCAGATGAAAATCTTCGGTGTGTCCCGCCAGCAGGGCCCCGTTCAGCCAGTCGCTACCTTCCCTGTTCAACGCGATCAGCGGAGTATAGCGGGCAGCACGCCTGATGTTGCCGCGCGTCAAATTGGCCGTCAGGTCCAGCACGCCCAGTGTGCCTGCCTTGGTCTGGTAACTGCCATGCGCAGTGCCCGCCAGGTCATCGTTGATGACCGTGACATTGTTGACATTGACCGCCAGTTCTCCCTGCTTGTGTTGCCAGACAACCTGACCGGTCAACGCTGCAAAAGGCAGCGGATCCCGCATCACGCCCGGCGTATCCACGATCATCTGGTGCGCATTGATATTCAGCCGGCCACTTGCATCGCTGCCATCCACGTCCATCGTCAGGCCGGAAAAACCGGGCAGCTTGCCAACCTGGCGGACCGCGAGATTATCGAACCGGCCCTTGATCTTGAAATTCTCCGGTTTTTCCAGCGCGCCCTGCCATTGCACATCCAGATTCGCCACGCGACCGCTGGGTGCATATGCATCCAGTTGGCCGCGCAAGCCCGCGTCCAGCGGTAAATATTTCGACAGGCTGGCAAGGCCGCCCAGTTGCAACAAATTGGCGCGAACCTCGCCGCCGCCCGGTTGTTCTTTGTCGGCTTTGACCATGCGGAAATAAAAGTCCGTGGGCGGCAACTCGGTGCCGTTCTGCATTCGCAGCGCGAGGCCTTTTGTGGAAACCTCGAAACCGCCATTCACTGCCTGCCACGCTACACGCCCATGCAAATTGGCCAGCACCATTTCCGGGACATCCTCGCCCAGCTTGGCCACCGCGTTATACAGAGCCAGGTCTGCGGTGATCCCGCTCATCCTGCCCCCCGTGAAATTCAGCCAGCCGCGCAAGGCGCCGCGACCGAGGCTGAATTCCCTGGGCAAATCCATCCAGCTCCGCCAAGCCGTTAAATCGGTAAAGTCGAGTTGCGTAAAAATATTGCCGTGCCATTCACCGAGGTCATCAAAACTTGCCCCGTTAAAATCGCCACGCACATCCAGCGGAGTTGCCAAACCCTCGGGCGGCAGAGCGCGCAACGCAAAGCGGTGATGATTGAACAGACTCTCGATCCGTAAATTGACATTCTGCAGCACCAGCGGCGGCGCAGCGCGGAACTCGTCCACCCACACTATGAGCGCGTCGCGCACCACGATGCTCGACTGATGCAGCAGCGAATCGGCCAGATTGTTGTTGCCGCTTTTTTTGGAAAGCTCCACGCCACCCACGAAAATTTTCCCGAGCACATCTCGATGCACCAGCAACTCCGGCTGATCGATTTCCAGGCTGGCCAAGCGCAACTCCGCAGTCAACAGCGACATCCACGATACGCTACCTTCAATGCGTTGCAGCACCAGGGCCGGCAGGCGCTGTTCATCCAGAATGCGCACATCGGAAAATTGCAGGCGTGGCTGAAAGCCCTGCCAATCCGCCTCGATCTTGCCGATGGTGACCGGATTGCCTATCGTATAAGCCAAAGAAGCGGCAATCTGGTCGTGATACTGCTCGATATCGGGCAATACCCAGTAGCGCAAACCGATGATCGAAAATGCGATGAGCACAACAATGGTGGCCGACACGACGATGACCAGTCGCGTTAACCAGTTGAAACTGCGCCAGAGCAGGCGAACGGGGAGAGAATTCAACATCAATAAATTATAAATAGGCTGCGCAACCGCGCCAGATTCTTTGCTGCGACATATAATCGCCGAGACTTGCAAACGTTTGAAACGCCCATTCTAACTTAATGAGCCCATGAATACCGAAAACTCACAGCCGGCGACTTATGCCTCCCTGCTGCAACAGACGCTGCGCTGCAGCCGCTATGCCAAGCACATCCTTGAAATAGACCCTGCCCTGTTAAATTGGTTGCAGCAAAATCACACCACCCCGTTCGACCGCGCCGAAATGCAGGCCCGGCTGCAGGGATTGGTATCCGATCCGGGCGACGAAGCCGCCCTGGCACGGGCAGTGCGCCGGTTGCGCAAACAGGTGATGGTCAAGCTGATCCTGCGCGACCTCAACGGGCTGGCCGGTCTGGACGAGGTGATGCGCACCATGACCGCGCTGGCTGAAGTTTGCGTGCAACGCGCGCAGGCCTGCCTGATGCAAAACTTGCAGCATCTGTTCGGCAGCCCGATCGGCGAGACCAGCGGTCTGGCACAGGAACTGCTGGTCATCGGCATGGGCAAGCTGGGCGGCGAAGAGTTGAATGTCTCTTCCGACATCGACCTGATCTTCGTCTATCCGGAAGACGGCCAGACCAACGGTACACACAGCCTGAGCAACCATGAGTTCTTCTCCCGGCTGGGCCGCCGCCTGATCAACATCATCAACGAAAACACCGCGGACGGTTACGTGTTCCGCGTGGATATGCGGCTGCGTCCCTACGGAGAGAGCGGCCCGCTGGTGACCAGCTTCGCGGCGCTGGAGGAATACCTGATCAGCCAGGGACGCGAATGGGAACGTTACGCCTGGATCAAGGCACGCGTTGTCTCTCCCGCCATAACATCCGACCGCAAAGCCGCCGAGCTCGCGCAATTGGTGCAGCCCTTTGTGTTCCGCAAATACCTGGACTTCGGCGCGATCGAATCGATGCGCCGCCTGCACGCGCAGATCCGCCAGGAAGTGCAGCGCCGCGACCGGCTCAACAACATCAAGCTCGGCCCCGGCGGCATACGCGAGATCGAATTCGCCGCACAGGTGTTCCAATTGATACGCGGCGGACAGGATGCCAGGCTGCGCGTACTGCCGACCCGGAGGGTGCTGAAGGTGCTCGCCGCGAACGGACAACTCGACAAACAGGTCGCCGCCGATCTTGATTCGGCCTACGTGTTCCTGCGCGACCTGGAACACCGCCTGCAATATCTCGATGACCAGCAGACCCAGGAGTTGCCCGGGAAGACGGAAGATCAGGAAATCATCGCCGCCGCGATGGGCTACGCGGATTACGCCGCGCTGCTGGAGGAACTCGACCGGCATCGCGCACTGGTCAGCCGGCAATTCGATCAGATCTTCGGCGCGCAGAATGACGGGCCCAACGATGCGCGACTCTGGCGCGAAGGCATCAGCGATGACGAGTTGAACGCGCAGCTCAAAACCCTGGGCTACCACGCTGTCAATGACAGCGCACAACGCTTGCAGCAATTGCGCGTCGGCAATCGTTACCGGCAATTGCCCGAACTGAGCCGGCAACGGCTGGACAAGCTGATCCCGCAATTCATCACCTTGAGTGCGCAATACGACGACCCCGATGCAACACTCTCGAGATTGCTCACCCTGCTCGAAGGCGTCAGCCGCCGCGCCGCCTATCTTGCCTTCCTGGCCGAATATCCGCAGGCGCTGCAACGCCTGACCGCGCTGGTCTCCGCGAGCATCTGGGCCAGCGAATACCTGACGCAACACCCGGCCCTGTTCGACGAACTGCTGGATGCCCGCGAGATGTACCAGCCGCCACAATGGCAACAGATCGATACGGATTTGCAAAACCGTCTCGATGACTGTGCCGGTGACACCGAACGGCAGCTCGATGTACTGCGCCATACCCAGCAGGAACAGACCTTTCATCTGCTGGCGATGGATCTGCAGGGCCTGCTGCCACTGGAAAAACTCAGCGACCACCTGAGCGACCTGGCCGACCTGATGCTGCGCCACGTGCTGAGATTATGCTGGGCGTCCACGCGCAAGCGCCACCGCGACGTCGCGAGATTCGCGATCATTTCCTATGGAAAGTTGGGCGGGCGCGAACTGGGCTACGCCTCCGACCTCGACCTGATCTTTTTGTACGACGACGATCATCCCGACGCACAGGAAAACTATGCGCGGCTGGCACAGCGCATCAACACCATGTTGAGCAGCTACACCTCATCGGGACGATTGTATGAAACCGACCTGCGCCTGCGCCCGAACGGCGCGAGCGGTTTACTGGTCAGCTCGGTTGCGGCATTTGCCAAGTACCAGCTGGACGAAGCGTGGGTATGGGAACATCAGGCGCTGACGCGCGCGCGTTTCAGCGCGGGCGATACGCAGATCGGCGTCGCATTCGAAAACATCCGCCAACAGGTGTTGTGCCAGTCACGCGACCTTGCCACGCTGCGCAAGGAGATACTCGACATGCGCCAGAAGATGCACGACGGCCACCCCAACGACAGCGAGCTGTTCGACATCAAGCACGACAGCGGCGGCATGGTGGACATCGAATTCATCGTGCAATACCTCGTGCTGGCCTACGCCCATCTGTACCCGCAGTTGACCGGGAATAGCCCTGCACCAGATGATCTTTCAGCACACGGCTTGCCCAAATTCGGAACTGCGTACCCTGTTTGGATTTCACGCGGTAGCCAACCGAGATAATCACGTCGAGATTGTAATGCTCGATTTCGCGCTCAACCTGCCGCTGGCCTTCCTGGCGAACTATCCGGAAATTCCGGATAGTTGCCTCACGCGCCAATTCGCCCTCATCAAACGCATTGATTACGTGCTCGTTGATAGTACGCACATCTTTATCAAACAAGTCTGCCATCTGCTTTTGCGACAGCCAGACGGTATCGCCTTCCAGCCTCACTTCGGTGGCGATTGAACCATCGGCGGATTGATAAATTGCGATTTGTCCTTTAGATTCGTTCATGTTTTCTCCTTCCTGCAGCAGTTCAGTCTCGACTCGGATCGCGAGAATCAACCTGTAAAACGACAACCGCATCGTAGAGAACGAACGTTCTTTTGTCAACCAGCCCGGAAAGAAGGTGCCCACGCAGGAATTTATTTTGCGCAAATGAACAACCCCGTAACAAGCTGCGGGGTTTATATACAGGGTGAAGCGTAAATACATTTCCTTACAATAATACGTGGCTGTCTCCAATCGCCCCACGCCATGAAGCTGTAAAATATTGCCATCAGCAAACTTGCCGGGAATACGGAAATCATGCAATCAACCATGCTCAACACACTCAGTCAATTTCTATCCATGGACTTTGCCCCGGCTCGCGTCGAGGATCATCCCGAACGCACCCTGCAACTGGCAACGGCTGTGCTGTTGATCGAGGTCATGCGCTCGGATGCCGATTGCGCAGACGTGGAGCAGGCGGCGATCCTGAAGATACTCAAGGAGCGGTTTCATCTATCGAATGAAGAAGTGGCGCAACTGACCGAACGCGGACTACGCATAGCAATGACCGCCAATGATTTCCAGCAATTCACGTCCCTCATTAACCGCGAGTTGGAATTATCCGAAAAGATTCGCATCATCGAATACATGTGGCAAGTAGCCTATGCCGACGGGAAGATCGACGCGCATGAAAATCATTTGCTGCGCAAGATCGCCGGCCTGCTCTACATCCCTCATGACGACTACATCGCCGCGAAGATGCGTGCCAAGCCTGCTGACCTGAAATAAATTGTGGTCTGTCTCTGAATGACTTATTTAGTTTTCAACAATCAAAACCTCACGATGACAACCAAGGCACTCGTTAATGAATACGCGTTCAACATCGATCACTTTGATTTCTTTTAA
>CAIOKY010000086.1 GCA_903858965.1 uncultured Nitrosomonadales bacterium
ATCACCGGCAATGACCAGCGTCGCGTTGTTCGGCGCATACCAGCGCTTGTACCAATCCTTGACAACGTTCACCGTCAACACTTGCAGGTCGCTCATCCAGCCGATGACCGGATTGTGATATGGATGCTCCTGATAGATCGCCGCATTCATCACTTCCTGCAACAGCGATTGCGGTTCATCGTCGGTGCGCATGCGCCGCTCTTCCATGACGACCTTGATCTCCTTGTTGAATTCCTTCGCGCTCAGGTTCAGGTTCTGCATCCGGTCCGACTCCAGCTTCATCGCCAGCGGTAATTGGGCCTTGTCCAGTTGCTGGAAATACGCGGTGTAATCGCTGTTGGTAAAGGCATTTTCGCGCCCGCCCGCCGCCGCGATGCGCTTGGAAAATTCACCCGCCGGCACGGCCTTGGTACCCTTGAACATCATGTGTTCCAGCACATGCGCGACACCGGTGGTGCCGGTGCTCTCGTCCATGCTGCCGGCGTTGTACCAGACCTGCTGCACCACCACCGGCGCACGATGGTCTTCCTTGACGACGACTTTCAGTCCGTTTGCCAGCGTGCGTTCGAACACTTCCGCTTGTGCGACGCCCTGCGACCAACCCAACAACAACGCGATATAAAGTAAATATGTCTTCATGTCCCTAGCCCTAAAAGGTGTAATCAGCATAAAATGCCGCGCGCATTATGCGACATTTTTCCGTCTCCCGACCATACTGTTACATCGACCACGCCATTCCATGTTTAGTTTCCTGAAAAAGAATTCCTCCGAGCCCGCAGGCGAGAAGCCTGGCGGCTGGTTCTCGCGGCTGAAATCCGGGCTGGCGCGCACCAGCGGACAGTTCACCGACCTGTTCAGCCGCGGCGGCGGGATCGACGACGATCTCTACGAGGAACTGGAAACTATCCTGATCACCGCCGATGTCGGTATGGACGCGACGCGCGCGCTGCTGGCCGACCTGCGCCACCACGTGAAGGAACATCGCCTCAGTGAAGCATCGCAAATGAAGGAAGCGCTCGCGCATTGTCTGCTCAAACTGCTCAAGCCGCTGGCACAACCGCTGCAAGCCACAACTCACAAGCCGTTCGTCATCATGATGGTGGGCGTGAACGGCGCGGGCAAGACCACGTCCATCGGCAAGCTGGCAAAATATCTACAAGGCCAGGGCTTGTCGGTGATGCTCGCGGCAGGTGATACCTTCCGCGCGGCAGCACGCGAACAGCTGATGACCTGGGGCGAACGCAACAACGTGACAGTGATCGCGCAGCAAAGCGGCGATGCCGCTGCGGTGATCTATGACGCGGTGCAATCTGCCCAGGCGCGCAACATCGACGTTGTGTTGGCCGATACCGCCGGACGATTGACCACACAGGCACATCTGATGGAAGAAATCAAAAAGGTGAAGCGCGTGATCGCCAAGGTCTTGCCGGATGCGCCGCATGAAGTGTTGCTGGTGCTGGACGCCAACACCGGACAGAATGCACTGAGCCAGGTCAAGGCTTTCGATGAAGCGCTCGGTGTGACCGGGTTGATACTCACCAAGCTGGATGGCACTGCCAAAGGTGGCGTGATCGCCGCGATCGCCCATACTCGTGACCGCGAGCACCCTATCCCTGTGCGCTTCATCGGCGTCGGCGAAGGACTGGACGATCTGCGCCCATTCGTCGCGGAAGATTTTATTGCGGCACTGTTGGGTCTGGACGAGTGAAAAGATATTTATCCACGAAATGCATAAAAGACACGAAATTTTCTGCTATCCTTTTTTCGTGTATTTCGTGGATCCGGTTTTGTGATTGCGATGATTAAATTCAACCAGGTCAACAAACGTTATCCCGGCGGCTATCAGGCGCTGAAGAATCTTTCATTCAGTATCGCCGAGGGCGAAATGGTATTCCTCACCGGACACTCGGGTGCGGGGAAGAGCACGCTGCTCAAGCTGATCGCCGCGATCGAGCGCCCAAACTCCGGCAGCGTGCTGGTCAACAGCCAGAACGTCGGTGTGCTGAAGGAACGCGCGCTGCCTTATCTGCGCCGCAACCTCGGCATCATCTTCCAGGATCATAAGCTGCTGTTCGACCGCAACGTGTTCGATAACGTGCTGTTGCCGCTGCAGATCTGCGGTTTCGACCATCGCGAGAGCGCCAAGCGTGTGCGCGCCGCACTCGACAAGGTCGGGCTGCTCAAGCGCGAGAAGTCCCACCCGATCGCGCTGTCCGGCGGCGAACAGCAACGCCTGTGCATTGCGCGCGCCATTGTCAATCGCCCGTCCATCCTGCTGGCTGACGAACCGACCGGCAACCTGGACGCGGCTTATGCGCAAGAGATCATGGCGATATTCGAGTCCTTCCATCAGGTCGGTGCCACGCTGCTGATCTCCACGCACGATACCAGCGTGCTGCAAGACACCCGGGTGCGCACGCTCAATCTGAAGAACGGCGAGTTGCAATCCGCGCCAACGGGATCGGTACCGGTATGAAACACGCGCTCACCCAACACCTGCTTGTGTTGCGCACTGCATTGCGGCGCATCTTCTCTTCACGGTTGGGCGGATTCTTCAATATCCTGGTCATCGGCATCGCGCTCAGTTTGCCTGCCGGCATGTATCTGCTGCTGCAAAATGCACAGGGTCTGGTCGCGCAACTTTCCGGCACGCCGCAGATCAGCCTGTTTCTCAGTCTCGATGCGAAGCCGGATGATGTCGATAAATTACGCAGACAACTCTTCCAGCATCCGGCCATTGCACGCATCGAGTTCGTCGCGCGTGCAGATGCACTGGCACAGCTCAAGCAAAGCACCGGGCTCGCCGACGTGATCGGCGGACTACAGCAGAACCCGCTGCCGGATGCCTTCGTGATCGATCCCAAACCGGGAGAAGCGCAGGCGCTGGAAGCATTGCGCAACGAACTGGCGAAACTGCCCAAGGTGGAACAGGCGCAGCTCGATTCGGCCTGGGCTTACAAGCTGGAAGCCATGCTCAAGTTCGCGCGCATAGTGGTCCTGATTCTGGCAGGCCTGCTCAGCATCGCGCTGGTCGCGATCACCTTCAATACCATCCGTCTGCAGATACTCACGCAAAGCAGCGAGATCGAAGTTTCCAAATTGATCGGTGCGACCAACGGCTTCATCCGCCGACCATTCCTGTATTTCGGCGCGATGCAGGGATTGCTCGGCGGCATCATGGCCTGGTTCATCATCACCTTCAGCCTGCTGCTGCTCAACTACCAACTCAAGGCACTTGCACAACTCTATGCCAGCCAGTTCGTGCTGAATCCGCTATCGTGGGGCGACAGTCTTTCATTGCTGCTGTTCTCGATGTATCTGGGCTGGCTGGGTGCGTGGCTTTCGGTGGCGCGGCATTTGTCGCAAATCGAACCGCGTTGAATTCCGCCAGGAAGTCTACAATATCAACCACAAATAAATTCTTGTTCTGTAGCGCGAGCGAAGAAATTCTTTCATTAGCGGTGTGCTGTTGCGGCGAAACGTCCGCACCTCCAGATACGTAAGAATGCATTTTCTGTACTGCGTATCGCTCACAACCGTTCATCGGGCACCGTCATCCTTTAATCACATAAAACTTGTGTATCCCTGATTGAAGGGCGCAGGATGAACACGCAATAAAAACTCGGGGCACTTGGGTTAAGCCCGAATGATATGGCGGTTCAATGGCAGGCAGAATTTTCTTCCTGCTTAAGGAAGGATGTCTCGATGAACAAGATCAAGTTATTTTTTGCGATTGTTGGTCTTTCCCTGCTCAGCGCTTGCGGAGGCGGCGATGGCGGGGAAAACACCAATCTCGGCGTGCCTCCAATAACCAGTACAGTATCCGGCACCGTTCTCGACAAAAGCAGCGTGCCAATTGCAGGAGCGTTGATAACTGTTTACTCCAATAACAACCATACCGTGGCAACCGCCACGACCGATGCCAATGGCGCCTACTCGGTCTCAGGGCTGCACACCGGCCTGAACTCGGATTACTCGATTTATGCAGGCGCATCCGGATTCGGATTCTACCCGTCTGTCGGTGATGTTGCCGGAAGCGTCAGCAAACAAGATTTCAATGGTGATTACAAAACCCTCATACGTTTTTTGTCCATGCCGACTCATGATGTTACTAGTGCCAATTTCACCGCATATCGTCCCGGAGACAAGGTGGTGAGCCTGCCCCGCACTGGCCAGACGACCAGTTATGCGAGCGGCGATGATTATTCGGCATTGCAAGGTGTTGCCTGGCCAGGCACACGATACACGGACAATACGGATGGAACCGTTACCGATCACCTGACCGGACTCATCTGGCTGAAGAATGCCGGATGCTTTAGCGCTTCGGATTGGTCTACCGCTTTGGCCGCAGCCAACCAACTTGCCGATGGCGCCTGCGGATTAAGCGATGGATCGTCCGCAGGTCAGTGGCGTATGCCCAACGTCAACGAGCTGGAGAGTCTCGTGGACGTATCACAAAGCAGTCCGGCTGTTTCCGTCGGACATCCATTCACTAATATTGATCTCACCAACGCCTACTGGTCGTCCACGACTTATACGGCCCTGACCAGCAACGCAATGGTGATCCGTTTTACTGACGGACGCTGGATAAACGGGATAGATGCCGGAGACGCCAGCTTCAACAATGTCAAGACCACAGCGACCAATTCATTGTGGGCTGTAAAATCCGGCAGCGCAGGGACGATCCAGCTGCTGGCAACCGGCGTGTTTTCGGGACAGGGCGGAGGATCCGGTGCATCGTTCGGTACCGGAGACGATGCGAGCCTGCAGATCGGCGCGCCCCTGACCTCGCCGCGTTTCATCGACAACGGCGACGGAACATTGTCTGATACTGTCACCGGATTGACCTGGCTTAAGAAAGCCGATTGCGTCAGCCAGTCATGGTCCGGCGCTTTGACAGCAATCAACAGTTTGGCGAATGGGCAATGTGG
This sequence comes from uncultured Nitrosomonadales bacterium, assembly GCA_903858965.1. Taxonomy (GTDB): domain Bacteria; phylum Pseudomonadota; class Gammaproteobacteria; order Burkholderiales; family Gallionellaceae; genus Gallionella. The sequence continues at coordinate 4,932 of CAIOKY010000086.1, forward strand.
GCTGACGGATGGATCGTCCGCAGGAGATTGGAGGATGCCGAACCGCAGCGAGATGTTGAGTTTATCCGATCGCGCCCCTACATTCCCGCAGGCGAATTACTTCAATGGAATTGCCGGTGGTAGTAACGTTACCGGACCGGTGATCTTCAACAACTTCATCGTCTCGGATTATTATTGGACTTCCACTACCGATGCTGCCGACACTACCCAGGCATGGACGGTTTATAGCTGCGATTTCGGGGTGTATAACATTGCGAAAACAGATACCCGATATTCGCTGGCGGTACGGTAATCGCTTGCCCGTATGTATAGATTTTCGAGCTTGGCTTCGGCGATTATTATCCGTGGCCGGTCAGGCAGCATTCAATTTTTCGAGCAGGTCGATGATGTTCAGCGGATCGTCGGCGCGCAATATCTTCTGTGTAAGACTGGTGATTTGCGGCAGGCTGGTGGTGAGCACGCGCTGTTTGATGTTCGGAACCTGTGCCGAGAACATCGAGAACTGGCGCAGACCGAAACCCAGCAATAGCCGGGTATAAGCCGATTCGCCGGCCATCTCGCCGCACACCGAGATCGGCACGTTGAACCTGTTGGATGTGCCGATGATGTGTGCAAGCAAGCGCAGCACGGCAGGATGCAGCGGATCGTAGAGATGCGCGACTTCTTCATCGGTGCGGTCTATCGCCAGCGTATACTGGATCAAGTCATTGGTGCCGATGGACAGAAAATCCAGCTTCTTGACGAATACGCTGAGTGCCAGGGCCGCGGCCGGAATCTCGATCATGCCGCCTAGCTTTACCTCACGGTCATACGGAATACCCTCGTCATCCAGACTTTGCTTGGTCGCGGCAATAAACTGCAAAGTCTGGTTGAGTTCGGAGACACCGGACAACATCGGTATCAGTATTTTGACATCGCCATAATGCGTGGCGCGCAACAGCGCGCGCATCTGGGTGCGGAATAATTGCGGCTCGGACAGGCAGAAACGGATTGCGCGCAGTCCCAGCGCCGGGTTATTCGCGACGCGCTTGGTTCCGTTCAGCTGCTTGTCGCCGCCCAGATCAAAAGTACGGATCGTCACAGGCTGACCGTCCATACCTTCCGCCACGGCACGATAGGCCTCGAACTGTTCTTCCTCATCGGGTAAATGGTCGCGGTTGAGAAACAGGAATTCGCTCCGGAACAAACCGATGCCGGTCGCACCGTTTTCCTTTACTTCGGTGATGTCCTCCGGCTTTTCGATGTTGGCATGCAATTCGATGACCGTGCCGTCCAGCGTGTTGGCACGGGCGGTGCGCAGTCGCTTGAGTTTCTTGCGTTCCAGTTCCCATTCGCTCTGGCGCAGCTTGTATTCGGCAAGTATCAGTTTGTCAGGATTAACAATCAGTACGCCCTGCTCGCCGTCCAGGATCAGCAGGTCGTCTTCACGGACCAGATCGCGCGCGTGATGCAGGCCGACCACGCATGGCGTGTTCAGGCCACGCGCGACGATCGCGGTATGCGAAGTCGCGCCGCCCACATCGGTGATGAACGCCGCGTATTGATGCGGCTTGAATTGGATAAGGTCGGCAGGGCTCAGATCATGCGCCACCAGTATCGTCTCGACATCATGGCGCGCCGGTGAAGGCTGGTGCCCGGGTTGCCCGAGCAATTGCTTGAGCAAGCGCTCGGCGACCTGGGTCACGTCGGTCTGCCGCTCGCGCAGATAGGCATCTTCGAACTCGTCGAACTGCGCAACCAGGGTTTCGGTCTGCGTCTTGAGTGCCCACTCGGCGTTGCAATACTCGCTCGCTATCATGTCACGCGGCGCAACACTCAACAGGGGATCATCCAGGATCATCTGGTGCAATTCGAGGAAGGCATCAAATTCGGCGGCGGCATGGGTCGGACGATTACTGCGCAGGCTGGTGAATTCGTTACGCGTGGCCAGCAACGCGGCATCGAAGCGTGCGATTTCTTCTGCGACCAGTTGCTTGGGCAGCACGTAGTGCGCCACTTCCAGCGAGGTGTGCGAGATCAGGTGCGCATGGCCGATGGCGATGCCGCTGGAAACCGCAATACCATGCAACGTAAAACTCACTCGCCTTCTCCGAAATAATCATTGATCAGATTCTGTATTGCCTGCATCGCCTCAGCCTCATCTGCGCCGCTTGTCTCGATGCCTATCGTCGCGCCCTTCGCGGCGGCCAGCATCATCACGCCCATGATGCTTTTGGCGTTGACGCGGCGGCCGTTGCGCGACAGCATCACCTCGCTCTTGAAGCTGGACGCAAGTTGGGTGAGCTTGGCCGAGGCACGCGCATGCAGGCCGAGCTTGTTGATGATGAGCACCTCCTGTTGCAGCATTATGAACTTCCCATCTGGACGATACATTCACGTCCGCCCTCGACGGCAATCCTTGCCAGTTCCGGCAAGGACTTGCTGGGACTGCACAACACGCGCAGCAACATCGGCAGATTCAATCCCGCCACGCCTATCACGCGTTCGGCATGGCACAGTTGCCGCCCGATGTTGCTCGGCGTGGCGCCAAACACATCCGCCAGGATCAGCACGCCGCCGCCGGTGTCGAGTTGTTTGATCAGCACCTGTCCCTCGGCCAACTTCGCTTGGGTATCGTCACCGGCCAACACCGATAACACTTTAAGATTGGGCGGCACTTCGCCCAGCACATGCTTGACGCAATCCGCAAAACTGTCGCCCAGCCCGTTGTGCGTCACCAATAAAATTCCTGCCACTCAATACCCCTTTTTAAATCAAGCCCATCGCATGTACCAGCAACAAAACCGCAACTAGTAAAACGATCCATCCAAAGCGGACAAACCAACGCAATGCTCTGTCTTTCTCAGTATCAATTTTTTGTTCCTCGGCAACAATTGCGCCGATTTTGCGCAACGCATTGATACCTATCGCGCGGCGCACTTTATGTTCGACGACTTCCTGTTCGAGATCACTCATGGCACCACATCCGGATGTACATTCCTGTCGGTGAATTCTAGCCGTTTCTGCAGCCCTTCTGTGATATGAATATTGCCTTGAGCATCCACCAGCATCGCTTCGGACAGATTCATTTGCGTGGCTGCCTCGCGCCATCCGCTTGCCCTGGAGATGAACAATGGTTTGGAATCGGCATCGGACAGCGTCCCGGCATGCGGGCCATGTGTCAACACGGTCACGGCCTGCACCCCCTGCATCGGATAACCGCTGCGCGGATTGATCAAATGACAGAAACGCACATTGCCCAACATGAAAAAGCGCTGGTAGTCGCCGGACGTGCCGATGGCTTCACCGTCATGCAATTCCAGCGTCGCCAGCGCACCGGATTTGCGTGGATGCTGGATGCCGACACGCCACGGACGTTTACCGTGCTGACCCAGCGCGAGGATATTGCCGCCGATATTGATCAGCGCGTTATGGATGCCCTGCTTGCGCAATAATTCTGCGGCGCGATCCAGTGCATAACCCTTGGCATAACCACCCAGATCGACCTGCACAAATTTATTTGTGCTCTGCGCCCTGCCGCGCACGATCGTGATGTCGCTCATCTGCGGATTGGCCGCAACCCATTGCGCTATCTGTTTTTCGTCCGGCTGCACCGGCTTGAATTCGTCGGCGTGGAAACCCCACAATTGCACCAGGCCGCCGATCGCCGGATTGAACAGCAGGTTCGATTGCCGTGAAAGCTTCGTTGCATCCTGCAGTATCGCGACCAGCTCAGCCGAGATTGCCATGCTGTCGCCCTTGGCAAAGGTTGCGTTCAGCTCGCTCAATTCGCTGGGCTGCCATGCATGCAGCATATCGTGCAGCCGCTGGAATTCATGCATCACTTCGTTCACCGCCTGCTTGGCGCGGATCTCGTCCTCGCCATAGATACTGATCTCGACCAGCGTGCCGAACACATAGCCCTGCTCCTGGTACAGGGGTTCCTTGCCTTCACAACCGACCAGCATGAGCATGGCCAACGCGGCAAAGAAATGGATCGGCTTGGTCATCTATGTATTTCCGGCTACCGAATCTGGGACATTAGATTCTGGGTTACCAATTCCGGACTATATGTTCTAGGCAATGGATTCTCGGCGGCTTCGATTTCCAGCGCTGCCGCCAACAACGCCAGCCGAGCCACCACGCCGTAAGCATAAAAACGATTGGGCACGTCATCCGGTTCGCAATCGGGATTGGGCAGCGTGCAGCATGCCTCGAATGCCAGCGGCTCGAAGGACATACCCGGCGCATTGAGGTTTTCGTCCACACCACGACCGGTATGCACGCGATAAAAACCGCCGACCACGTAGTGATCGATCATATAGATCACCGGCTCGGCCACCGCGTCGTTGACATGTTCGAAGGTATAGACACCTTCCTGCACCAGCACGTCATGCACCTGCAAGCCCTCTTTCACCACCGCCATCTTGTTGCGCTGTTTGCGGTTCAGGCCGACGATCTCGCTGGCGTCCTTCACGGTCATGATACCCATGCCATAGGTTCCCGCATCGGCCTTGACGATAACGAACGGGGCCTGCTTCACACCATATTCGGCATATTTGGTACGTATCTTTTTCAGCACGGCATCCACCTGCGCCGCGAGACATTCCTCGCCGATACGTTCCTGAAAATTGACCTGGTCGCAAGTGGCGAAATAGGGATCGATCAGCCACGGATCGATGTCGATCAGCTTGGCAAATTCGCCTGCGACACGATCATAATCGGTGAAATGCTGCGATTTGCGCCGCGTATACCAGCCTACCGAAAGCGGCGGGAACACCGATTGTTCGAGATTCTTCAGAATATCCGGCACACCCGCCGACAGATCGTTGTTGAGCAGCACCACGCACGGATCAAAATCCGCCAAACCCAGCCGGTTGCCGCTTCGCACCAGCGGCTCCAGCATCAACGTGCCGCCGCCGGGCAATTTAAATGGGGTCGGCGCAGTGATCTCGGGCAACAGGCTGCCAACCCGCACCCGCATCCCCGCCTGCTTGAGGATCGTCACGATCTGCGCAACATTTTGCAGATAAAACAGATTGCGCGTATGGTTCTCCGGTATCAGCAATACCCCGCGCGCCTCGGGACATATCTTCTCCACGGCGCTTTGCATCGCGTGCACGCACAGCGGCAGGAAGTCCGGATTAAGATTGTTGAAACCGCCGGGAAACAGGTTGGTATCGACCGGCGCGAGCTTGAAGCCGCTGTTGCGCAAATCAACCGAAGCATAGAACGGCACGCCATGCTCCAGCCATTTCGTTCGGAACCAATGCTCGATGACCGGCATGGAATCGAGGAAACGCCGCTCCAGATCGAGCAGCGGCCCGGTCTGGGCGGTAGTGAGATGAGGAACCATAATGCCCTGCAATGAATTGACTCTGTACATTCTAGCCGATAGCCCGTTGACAATCACAACTTGCTCGCATAACGTGGGCTATGGCATCGCATTGGCGATTTACCAAGCCGCGTCCGCCATGCGGCGGATCATGCAAAGTATATGGATCATCGACCCGGTGTATTGGTACGTTTTAGTTGTAACAGACTCAAATCCTGAAAGGAACATCATGAAAATAATCCCATCGACAATTTTTGCCGCCCTCGCACTTGCCAGCCTATCTGCCCAGGCGGCACAACCCATCATCAACCTGAGTATAGGCGGCGAAATCAGTCCGGGTGTCTATGGCCAGGTGCAGTTCGGCAATGCACCCCCGCCACCGGTTTTCTATCCCGAGCCCAAGATCATTGTGGAACAGCCAGCCGGGCGCAGACAGGAACCGATCTATCTGCATGTACCGCCCGCGCATGCGAGAAACTGGGCCAGATATTGCCGCAGATATAACGCCTGCAACCGGCCCGTGTATTTTGTAAAATCACGTGAGTATGAACCAGGTTATCGTGAGCACATGGACAGGGGCCGTCATGAAGAGCGCCACAGGGACGAACACCGCGAGGACGAACACCGCAGAGACGAAGGTCACAGGGACGAACGCGGCGGTGAAGGCGACAGGGGCAGGTAACACAGGGATTAAAGATACCAGAACCGCCAGGAAGAACAGCGTTCCAAACGTTCAGGACGCTGAATCTTCCCGCCGGCCAACCGTACGCCGGTCCATCGTTTTTCTCCGGTCGGTAAAAATCAAACCGCCCATCTTCCCGGTAGTCAACCATGGCCCCTGCTCGCCAAAAGGGTTGGCCCTGCGGCGGTCATTTCCCAACCTTATGGGCACCTCTAAAAATTGCTTACGAATTCACCTTTTTGTCAGATGGAGGATGTTGGATGGATTCGCAGAGGCTGTAAATGTTGCATCTGCCTTACGTAGAAAGCTGGGTGCCAC
>CAIOKY010000087.1 GCA_903858965.1 uncultured Nitrosomonadales bacterium
CTGCATGTCCAAAAAGCGCTGATGGAATATCTGCTGCTGGGAAAAATTAAATAATCAACAATTGAGCTGGAACACCCTATGAGTGCAATCAAAAAAGCGGTACTCGCCTATTCCGGCGGCCTCGACACCTCGGTCATCCTGAAATGGCTGCAGGACACCTATCAATGCGAAGTCGTCACCTTCACCGCCGACATCGGCCAGGGCGAGGAACTGGAGCCGGCGCGCGCCAAGGCGCTGAAGATGGGTATCAAGCCGGAGAACATTTACATCGACGACATGCGCGAAGAATTCGTGCGTGATTTCGTGTTTCCGATGTTTCGCGCCAACACCGTATATGAAGGTGAATACCTGCTCGGCACATCGATCGCGCGCCCGCTGATCGCCAAGCGCCTGATCGAGATCGCCACCAAGACCGGCGCACAAGCCATCGCGCACGGCGCAACCGGCAAGGGCAACGACCAGGTGCGTTTCGAGCTGGGCGCGTATGCGCTGAACCCGAACATCAAGGTCATCGCACCGTGGCGCGAATGGGATCTGTTGTCGCGCGAAAAGCTGATGGCTTATGCCGAAAAAGCCGGCATACCCATTGACATGAAGCACAAGCAGGGCGGTTCGCCCTATTCGATGGATGCGAATCTGCTGCACATCTCTTTCGAAGGACGCCATCTCGAAGACCCGGCCGCCGAAGCCGAAGAGAGCATGTGGCGCTGGACCGTGTCGCCGGAGAAGGCGCCTGATAAAGCCGAATATCTGGATATCGAGTTCGCGCAAGGCGACATCGTCGCGCTGAACGGCACCAAATTGTCACCCGCACAAGTGCTGGCCAAACTAAACGAATTGGGCGGCAAGCACGGCATCGGCCGCCTCGACCTAGTGGAGAACCGTTACGTCGGCATGAAATCGCGCGGCTGTTATGAAACGCCCGGCGGAACGATCATGCTCAAGGCGCACCGCGCGATCGAATCGATCACACTGGACCGCGAAGTGGCACACCTGAAAGACGACCTGATGCCGCGCTATGCGTCCATGATCTACAACGGTTACTGGTGGTCGCCGGAACGCCGCGCGTTGCAAACCCTGATCGACCACACACAACAATCCGTCAACGGCTGGGTGCGCGTCAAGTTGTACAAGGGTAACGTGATCGTGGTCGGACGCGACTCCAAGACCGATTCGCTGTTCGACCCGACCATCGCCACCTTCGAGGACGACAAGGGCGCTTACGACCAGAAGGACGCGGCGGGTTTCATCAAGCTGAACGCACTGCGCATGCGTATCGCGGCGAATCTGCACAAACGAAAATAAGCATTTGGAAGCCTCGAAAATTCAGAATTTTGGGATGAAGCGCAAGGAGCCGCACAGCGAATGACGCAGGCATATCAGACTGATAGACCAGGAATGAGCGAGCACGCGACGCCGCGATTCGCCCAAAAAATGAATTTTTCGAGGCTTCCATGATTCACGAACTGAGCGGAGACATTCTATTCAGCGGTGCAAAAGCCATCGCGCAGAGTGTCGCGCCCAACGATGACTTCCATAACGGCCTGGCCTTGCAACTGCGCGAGCGCATGCCCGCGATGTACAAGGACTTCCGCCACTATTGCCAGACCAAGCATCCAAAATCCGGCGGGGTGTGGTCATGGATGAGCGCCGATGGCCGCTACATCGTCAACCTGTTTGCACGAGAGGCCGCCTACGGTGTCGGCAGCAAACCCGGCCATGCCAAGCTCAATCACGTGAATCATTCCCTGCATGCCCTGCGCGATTTCGTGGAAAAAGAAAAAGTGAGCAGCCTTGCGCTGCCGCGTCTGGCGTGTGGCATGACCGGCCTGGAATGGGATGAAGTGAAACCGTTGATCGAAAAACATCTCGGCGACCTGCGCATCCCTGTTTATGTTTATGTCACTTACCAGAAAGGTGTCAAAGCCGCAGAGCCATCCAAATAAGCAACCAGCAAGATAACCAGACCATTCAGGAGGAAGAAACAGCATGTCAGACAGAATCGATAATGTCAGCGTCGGGAAAAAGGCCAACGTATTTTTCGACGGAAAGTGCGTATCGCACTCCGTATATTTCCCCGACGGCTCGCGCAAGACAGTGGGCGTCGTGCTGCCAAACAGCAAGCTCACCTTCAACGTCAGCACACCTGAACTGATGGAGATCAGCGGCGGAAGCTGCAAGGTGAAGATCGCGGGCGAGGCAGGATTCAAGAATTACCCGGAAGGCGCCAGCTTCAAGGTTGCAGCCAACAGCAGCTTCGATATCCACACCGGAACCGACGCAGCCCACTATGTCTGCAGCTTTGGTTAAAAATAAATAGGAATTTTACATGCCATCATTCGACATCGTTTCAGAAGTAGACAAGACAGAAGTCAAAAATGCCATCGAGCAGACCAACAAGGAAGTCAGCACACGTTTCGACTTCAAAGGCAGCGATGCGCGCGTGGAGCAGGCTGAGCTCAAACTCACCGTTTGGGCCGACAACGAATTCCAACTGGACCAGGTACAGGACATCCTGAATGCCAAGCTGACCAAGCGCGGCGTGGATATCAAGTGCCTGGAGATCAGCGACAAGATCGAAAAGGTCAGCGGCAACAAGGTCAAGCGCGGATGCGAAGTGAAGGTCGGTGTCGAGATCGAGCTGGCCAAGAAGATCGTCAAACACATCAAGGACAGCAAGCTGAAAGTGCAAGCCAGCATCCAGGGCGACACGGTGCGGGTCACCGGCAAGAATCGCGACGACCTGCAAGGCGCCATCGCCTTCGTCAAGAAGACCATCACCGACTTCCCGTTGCAATACCAGAACTTTCGCGACTAGGCTCCACTTAATCAGTTGAATGATTGGATCCCGCCCATGAAAACTGCATTGATATTGTTTGCCGAAGGCAGCGAGGAGCTGGAGGCCGTAACGGTCGTTAATATTCTGCGTCGTGCCGGTATCTCCGTTACGCTGGCGGGTTTGAGCGGCGGCGCATTGCGGGGCAGCCGCGGCATAGTGCTGATGCCTGACACGACGCTGGATGAAGCATTGACGCACAGCTATGACATGGTGGTGCTGCCTGGTGGACAACCGGGCACCAACCATCTGAAAGCGGACGCGCGCGTACTGGAACTGGTGCAACACATGGCACGACAGGAAAAATATGTGGCTGCGATCTGCGCAGCACCATCGGTGCTCGCCAGCGCGGGCTTGCTTGATGACAAACAGGCCACCAGTTTTCCCGGCGCGCTGACTCCGTTCCCCAAGGTGAAACAGCAGCACGCGGCCATTGCCGAGGACGGCAAGCTGATCACCTCGCGCGGGCCGGGCACGGCGATGGATTTCGCGCTGACATTGGTGGAACGACTGGCCGGTTCTGCCAAACGACAGGAGGTTGAAGCGGGATTGCAGCGTTAGTGATTATTTGACCACGGTGATTTCACTGATCTCGTATTGGCCCTTGCGAACCTCGATCAGCTTGAAAGCGACTTTCTGTCCCGGCTTCAGCTTGGTCAACAGGACCTTGTCCTGCACTGTAAAATCCATCGCCTTTGCCGGCAAATCAAAACCCGGGATCGGCCCATGGCTCAAAGTGATCTTGCCAGATTTGGCATCGACAGCATTGATCCTGCCTTTGCCCTGATAGGTTTCCGTAGCGGCTTTGCCGTCCATTGGCGGCATGACGACACGCGCATCATCGGCGGCGGCGGGAAGCGCGGCCAAAGCAACAAGCGCCACAGGGACTAATACGGATATTTTGCATTTCATGAAATTTTCCTCCGCAGCAAAAGTAGATTCCGAGCCTGACAAGTTTGCGATAATACTGAAACCGTCCGGACTCATCAAAACGAAACACCGCACAAATCATTCTAGGATTATCGTCAATTATGTCAACCAAGGAATTTCTAAGTATCATCGGCGCCAATTCGCACGGCATTGGGCATATCGAAAAAATCATATCGGCAACCGGTGGCTTTGCCGGCGTTGCACTGGCCATGTGGGTCAGTCTTCATTATCTCGGCACGCAGGGTGCCGCGTTGCTCATCGCCTCGATGGGCGCCTCGTCGGTGTTGCTGTTTGCCGTTCCGCATAGCCCGCTGACACAGCCCTGGCCGGTGATAGGCGGACACACAGTGGCCGCCTTGATCGGGATTACCTGCGCACAATCGATCGCCGACCCCCTGCTCTCCGCCCCGTTGAGCGTGGCGCTGGCCATCATCACGATGCATTATCTGCGCTGCCTGCACCCGCCCGGGGGTGGCACGGCCCTCGCAGCCGTAATAGGCGGCCCGAACATACATGCGCTGGGTTACCAGTTCGTATTGACACCGGTGTTGCTGAATGCAGCCATCCTGTTGCTCACTGCCATCGTGGTGAACTATGCGTTTCCATGGCGACGCTATCCGGCATATTTCAGGAAACGCCCCGCTCCTGATCGGACACAAAAAAATGAAACCCTGACCGATGCCGATTATGAATATGCTAAAGGAGATCGGTTCATATATAGACATAGACGAAGACGATCTGGCAAAGATCTATACACTGGCATTCAAGCACGCCCAGCGGATGGCAGTTCAACCCGGGCAAGTTTCCGTCGGGCATTACTACAGCAATGGCGGAGATGGTGCGCAATTTTCCGTGCGCGAGGTAATCGGACTAAGCAACGGTCCGTCTGGGGGTATGCTGGTCACTTACAAGATCGTAAGCGGTGATGGGCAAGGAGCGACAGCCAGCAACACCCTGACGAATTTTAACAACTGGCAGAGACATGAAGTGATACTCGACAAGGGCATCTGGCACAGCATCGTACGCCGGCATCCTGCCGAATAAAAACTGGCTCAGGTTACTACGCAACCATCAGCGCAAGCTCATCACCGGCCAGCCATGCTGCTCGGCATGCGTGCGCAGTGTCGCATCTGGATTCACCGCAACCGGGTTCTTCACCTTGTTCAACAACGGCAGGTCGTTCAACGAATCGCTGTAGAACGTCGTATCGACGAAACTGTCCATCTCCCAGCCGTGTTGCGCCAGCCAGTTTCCCAGGCGGATGACCTTTCCCTCGCGGAAACATGGCACACCCGCAACGCGCCCGGTGAATTCCCCGCCATGATGTTCCGGTTCGGTAGCAATCAGATGTTCGATACCGAACTCGCGTGCAATCGGCGCAGTGACAAAACTGTTGGTGGCCGTGATGATGACGCACACATCGCCCGCCACGCGATGGCGATCCACCAGCTCGCGCGCAGCCTGCGTGATCATACCGATTACCTGCTCTCGCATGAACTGGCTATGCCACCCATCCAGCGTCTTGCGCGCATGACGCGACAGCGGCTTCAGTTGAAAATCCAGGAACTCCTGGATATCCAGCGTTCCGGCCTTGTAATGTTCATAGAAGGCGAGGTTCTTCGCTTCAAAGAGTTCTCGGTCAAGCACGCCGATACGGATCAAAAATTGCGACCACTCGAAATCGCTGTCGCCGTTTAACAAAGTATTGTCCAGATCAAATAAAGCCAGATTCACTTCAACTCCTGTTGTAATACTTCCTTGAGCAGAGGCACGGAAGGCACGCGATGTAACCTTAGCGAATGTGCATCCAGCGCGTCCAGCACCGCCATCAAACTGGGCAAGTCGCGCCTGCCGTGACGCAACAGATATTGGATGACTTCCGGCGACAGGACGAAACCTCTTGCTTGTGCATGTTGCGACAGAGCGAGCGCTTTTTCCTCGTCGCTCAGGCCATGCACCTGATATACCAGCCCCCAACCCAGGCGGGTGCGCAGATCGTCGCGCAGCTTCAGGTGCAACGGCGATTCGCTGCCACTGACCAGCAATATGCCGCCGCTTTCGCGCATCTGGTTGTAGAGATTGAATAGCTCGATTTGCGCAGCATCGTCCAGCTGTTCGACATCATCCACTGCAACAACTGCCGCGCCCATATCCATAGCCTTGGGCGGAACGCTGCCATGCACATAGATCGCGACTTTCTGCATGTCCGATGCGGCACGCGCACAGGCTTGCAGCAGATGGCTCTTGCCGCTGCCGCTCTCGCCCCACACATAGAAACAACGCTCGCTGCCGCCCGACAAGGCATGACGCAGCGCCGACAACAGTTCAAGGTTACGCCCGACGACGAAATTATCCAGCGCAGGCTGGTTGACCGGAGCGATATCGAGCAGTAGTTGGCTCATGGTTTCTGGAACATTTCGCTGGAGAGATACCACGTTTTTGCATAGCGTAGCGCAACCAACAAGATCGCCGACAGGGGCAACGCCAGCAGCAGACCGAAAAACCCGAACAGCTGTCCGAAAGCGAGCAGCGCAAAGATCACCGCCAGCGGATGCAGACCGACGCGCTCGCCGACCAGCCAGGGCGTGACCGCCATACCCTCGATCAACTGCCCTGCGCCGAACACCGCCCAAACTATCAACACACTACTGAATTCAGTAAACTGCATCGCAGCCGCCAGCGTGGCCAAGGTCAGGCCGGTGACCATGCCCAGATAGGGCACGAACACCAGCATCCCGGTAACGATCCCGATGGGTAACGCAAATTCCAGCCCGGCCAGCCACAGTACCAGAACGTAATACACGCTCATCAACAGCATCACGGATATCTGTCCGCGCAAGAATTCTGCCAGGACGCGATCCACTTCGCTGATGATCTCCCTGGTTTGTTCGTGCCAATGGCGCGGGATCAGTTCATCCATGCGCGCGATCAACGTATTCCAGTCGCGCAACAGATAGAACATCACGACCGGCACCAACAACAGGCTGACCAGCATGCCGAGGATCGCCCCGCTACTGCTGCCCAGCCAGTGCAACAATTTCCCCAGTATTCCGCCGGCACCTTGCCAGTGGCTCACCAGCATCTCCTTCACCGCTGCGCTATCCCATTGCAGATCTGCGCCGAACCACTGCTGCAACAACGGCAGCAGATGTGTGCGTGCATTGTCGGCCCAGTCGGGCAATCGCGCTGCGAACCGGCTGATCTCTTTTTCCAACAGCGGCAGCACGATCAGCAGCAGCAATGCCAACAACAACAGCAATCCGACCATCACCAGCATTACCGCAATGGTGCGCGGCACTTTGCAGGCAGACAGGCGCTGCACCAGCGGATTACAGATGTAGGCGAGTATGGCTGCCGCGACAAACGGTGTCAGTATCGGGCTGAGCAGATATGCCAGCCATGCGAACACCACGGCGAAAGACAGCCATTGCAAGGCGGCGAAGCGGGATAAGGGCATTTGGGGTAAAATTCACGAAAAATCGTGCCGCACTTTATCCTGTAGAAAGCGAAAACTCAACTTGAACAATACAACCAAGACCCCTACTTCCGTTAACAGCGGCAGCCTCACTTACCGCGATGCGGGTGTCGACATGGATGCGGGCGACCGCCTCGTCGAAAACATCAAACCGTTTGCCAAACGCACGATGCGCCCCGAGGTGCTGAACGGTATCGGCGGCTTCGGCGCGCTGGTGGAGATTTCCAAAAAATATCGCGAGCCGGTTTTGGTGTCAGGAACCGATGGTGTCGGCACCAAGCTCAAACTCGCTTTCGAGTGGAATCGCCATGACACCGTAGGCATAGACCTGGTCGGCATGAGCGTCAACGACATTCTGGTGCAGGGCGCGGAACCATTGTTCTTCCTCGATTATTTTGCCTGCGGCAAGCTGGATGTGGAAGCCGCCACCGAAGTCATCAAGGGTATCGCCTTCGGCTGTGAGCAGGCCGGCTGCGCGCTGATCGGCGGTGAGACTGCCGAGATGCCCGGCATGTATCCGGTGGGCGAATACGACCTCGCGGGCTTCGCGGTCGGCGTGGTGGAAAAGGCCGACATCATCAGTGGTACGAATATCAAGGCAGGCGATGTGGTGATCGGCCTCGCCTCGAATGGCGCGCATTCCAACGGTTATTCGCTAATTCGCAAAATCATTGCAAACAAAATGACTAGCACTCACTCGTTTGATCCAGACCAAAAACTGGATGGCAGGCCATTGGCCGACCTGATCATGGCACCGACGCGCATCTACGTAAAACCGCTGCTGGCGCTGATGAAAATGCTTACCGTGAAAGGCATGGCACACATCACCGGCGGCGGCCTGCTGGAAAACGTGCCGCGCGTGTTGCCGGAAAATGTGGTCGCGCAACTGGACGGGAAGGCTTGGCACACACCCGCGCTGTTCGATTGGCTGCGCGAGATGGGTAATGTCGCCCCCCAGGAAATGTATCGCACCTTTAACTGCGGTATCGGCATGGTGGTGGTGGTGGATAAAAACGATGCGGATGCGGCTATTGCGCAACTGAATGCTTCCGGTGAACGCGCAACTGTCATCGGAACGATACGTGCGCGGCTGGGCACCGAGGCACAGACGCAAGTTTCATAGGGCACGCTGCCCACCATGTCTGGCCCACCTCTAATGGAAATCCGAACTAACACGAATGAAAAATATCGTCATCCTGATCTCCGGTCGCGGCAGCAACCTGCAAGCCCTGCTTAAAGCCAGGCTGCCCTGCCGTATAGCGGCAGTGATCAGCAACCGTGCGGATGCCGAAGGACTGGCCATCGCTAAAATGCATGGCATTCCCACCGAAGTGGTCGCACACCGCGACTATATGGACCGCGACAGTTTCGATACGGCGCTGGCAAAAATCATAGACGGCTATCAACCGGATATCATCGCACTGGCCGGATTCATGCGCATACTCACCGCAACATTTGTGACGCGTTATCACGGCAGACTCATCAACATCCATCCCTCGCTTCTGCCCGCCTATAGCGGCCTCGACACGCACGCACGCGCATTGCGGGACGGGGTAAAGATACACGGCTGCACGGTGCATTTCGTCACCCCCGATCTCGACCACGGCCCGATCATCATCCAGGCCGCCGTACCGGTGTTGCGCGATGACACCGAGCAGGCCCTCGCAGCACGTGTGCTGCGCGAAGAGCATCGCATTTATGCGCAGGCCATCCGCTGGTTATGCAAAGATAAAGTGATTCTGAACGAGCAGGGACAAGCCAAATTGCGGCATCGCAAACAGTCCGGCTTTGCGCTGGTCTCTCCGGGGCTGGAATAACGATGAAACCACCTTTGCGAATTTTTGCATGGCTCATGCTGTGTGCCACCGGCCATGCATATGCCGATTCGCCGAGCAGTGTGTCAGCCAGCTACGATATTTACAAGGGCAGCTTGAAAGTCGGGCAGATCAAGGAAATTTATACCCGCAACAAGGAGCAATACTCGCTATCCAGCATCACGCGCGCGGTCGGGCTAGTCGCGATATTCAAGCCGGGAAGAATCGTCATCACCAGCAGCGGCCTGATAAATTCCCGTGGCCTGCAACCGGTAAGTTTCAGCGACCGGCGCGAGAGCGACGAAAGCAAGGAACGCCACGCCGATTTTGACTGGAAAACGAAGCAGCTGACACTGACCGAACACGGGCAGAAAAATACTTTACCGCTGCCCGACGGCACGCAAGACCGGCTAAGCGCAATGTATCAATTCATGTTCCTGTCGCTGGCGAAAACCAGCATGCTGAGTTTTTATATGACCAATGGCGGCAAGCTGGACATTTACAATTACCACATCACACCCGACCAGAGCGTGACAGTTCCGCTCGGCACATTCAAGGCCTTGTATGTCGCCAGTGTGCCTGAAGCCGGTTCAAACCGGACGGAAATCTGGCTGGCCGAAGAGCACGCCAATTTTCCCTACAAGATGATCATCACCGATCCGGATGGCGACAGGCTTTCGCAGGTACTGACCAAATTCGATTTCGTGCCGTGATCACAGCCCTGCGCAAGCCTGTCGTCCGCCTCGCCCTTGCCCTCGCACTTTCAGCGCTGTTGCATGCCATCATTTTATGGCTGCCATACATTCAATTGCCACACGCCAAGGTCGAATTGCCGCCGCTCACTGCCAGGCTGTCACCTCTCCCAAGACCGGCGGAACAATCTGTGGCAAAAACCGAATCTGAACACCCGATCACCATGTCGGGCAATCGCGCACCCGAAAAGCCTGCAATCCAAGCGATGGGCAAAATGGATAAAACGGAAGAGTCGGATTCGGCCCGCCCATTTCCAAAACATGTACGACTCACCTTTGTCGTTCACCAGAGCGCGGATGGACTCCTGTCCGGCGAAATTCATCATCAGCTCGATATCCACGGTAGCAGCTATACCCTGAAGGCAACGAAGCGTGCTGCCGGACTAGCCAGTCTGCGCAATAGTGACACGCTGATCCAGACCAGTCGCGGCACGATCGACAAGCACGGATTGCAGCCACAAATCTTCGAGGAAGAAGAAATCACCAGAAGTGGAAAACAAAGCCTGCATGCCACGTTCGACCATGCCGGTAGAAAATTGCGCTTCTCTGATGGCGGTGAAGTGATACTCCCGGATGAAGCTCAGGATAATTTGAGCTTCATGTATCAACTGTCGCAACTTCCGATGAATGGGGAATTTTTCCAGCTGCCGATCAGCGACGGCACCCGTCTCGAACAATATCAGATCGAGATCGGCATAAAGGAAGATATAGCCACCCCGATGGGCAAGTTGCGCGCGCTGCATTTACGCAAGATGCATATCCAGGGCGAAGCCTATTTTGAAATCTGGCTGGGACTTGAATACCGCCTGCTGCCGGTGAAATTCAGCCGCGTTGATGGTGCCGGCAATGTGATTGAAGAATCTGTGATCTCGGACCTGCGCGCCGCAGATGAATAAATGTTGCCGCCGGCAATCCCACCACTTGCCGGATATCGCTCCGGCAACCCTGTTAAACTGCGCACCTGAATCTGTGCAACCAACTTCCCCATGCTGATAACCGAGTACCGTTTAGAAATCGTCATCCAGGCCCTGCGTACTATCCTGCCGCTGGCGCATCCAGCCGACACCACACTGCGTTATTTTTTCAAGAACGAGCGCATCGGTTCCAACGAACGTGAACTGGTCGCAGAAACCGTGTTCGGTGTGTTGCGTCACCGCTTGTTGCTGGAGCATACGTGCGGCGAAAGCCACACGCCGCGCCGCATGGCACTTGCCCACCTGCTCAGGTTCGGCGGCTACAACCTGCGCGAACTCGAACCTGTTCTGAAACTTGGTGAAAAGGACTGGCTCGCCACCGTGAAGGCTGTGAAGCTGGACGATATGCCACTGTCTGTACAAGCCGAGTTGCCCGAATGGCTGGTGGAAAAAATGCGCGCGTCCTATTCCGATGAGGACATCCTCACGATAGGAAAGTCCATGCAGCAAGGCGCACCGCTGGATATCCGCGTCAACACCCTGCTCGCAAAACGCGAAGACGTGTTGCAGCAATTGCACGACAATAAAATCGAGGCGACAATCACTCCCTACTCGCCGATCGGCATACGCCTCAAGGAAAAGATACCGCTGAACAAGGATGCATTGTTCACCGAGGGAAAAGTCGAAGTGCAGGACGAAGGCAGCCAGTTGCTCGGCTTCCTGCTTGCGCCCAGGCGCAACGACATGGTGGTGGATTTCTGCGCCGGTGCGGGCGGCAAGACACTGATGCTGTCTGCGCTGATGAATTCACAGGGGCGGTTATATGCGATGGACGTTTCGGAAAAACGTCTTGCCAATCTCAAGCCGCGCCTGAAGCGCTCCGGTGCCAGCAACATCCAGCCTATGCTGATCGCACACGAGAATGACCTCAAGGTTAAACGCCTCGCGGGGAAAATAGACCGGGTACTGGTGGATGCGCCGTGCAGCGGTCTGGGCACGTTACGGCGCAATCCCGATCTGAAGTTCCGCCAGTCACCCGGCAGTATCGAGGAACTCACCGTCAAGCAAGCCGCCATCCTCGCTTCAGCGAGCCGCTTGCTGAAAAAAGGCGGACGCCTGGTATATGCGACATGCAGCATCCTGCCGGAAGAAAACCAGCACATCGTGCGAGCTTTCCTCGCCGCGCATCCCGATTTCGTACTGCGCCCCGCTGGCGAGGTATTGCAACAACAGAAGATTCCGCTGGAAGCGCTTGATTATCTGGAGTTACGCCCCCATATACATAAAACAGATGGGTTCTTTGCCGCAGTACTGGAACGAATTTAGTTACCAAAGACATGTTATGCCCCTGTAAAATAGCAACACTTACGCAACGATTTTAAAGCTGCAATCAGGAGATAGTATGTTTTCAGGTTTACTGGATTTACCGTGGTGGGGTTACGTGCTCACCACGCTGGCACTTACCCATATCACCATCGCATCGGTGACCATTTTTCTGCACCGCCACCAAGCCCACCGGGCGTTGGAATTACACCCGATTGCCAGCCATTTTTTCCGCTTCTGGCTGTGGCTGACCACCGGCACCATTACCAAGGAATGGGCATCCATACACCGCAAACACCACGCCAAATGCGAAACGACAGATGATCCGCATAGTCCGCAAATACTGGGGATCAGAAAAGTGCTGCTGGAAGGCGCGGAGTTATACCGCCAGGAAGCCAGAAACCATGAAACGCTGGAAAAGTACGGTCGCGGCACGCCGGATGACTGGCTCGAACATAACCTGTATTCCAGGCGCAGTATGTGGGGCATCATGTTGATGCTGGTCATCGACGTGCTGTTGTTCGGGCCGATCGGTATCACCATGTGGGCGGTGCAAATGATCTGGATACCGGTGACGGCTGCGGGCATCATCAACGGTGCCGGACACTATTGGGGCTATCGCAACTTTCAATCTGCCGATGCCTCCACCAACATCGTGCCTTGGGGCATCCTGATCGGCGGGGAAGAACTGCACAACAATCACCACGCCCATATCGGCTCTGCCAAACTCTCCAGCAAATGGTATGAGCTTGACATAGGTTGGGTATACATCCGCAGCCTGGCCGTGCTTGGACTGGCAAAAATCAGAAGGGTTGCGCCCAAAGTACGTCTCAATACCGCCAAAACGGTATGCGATATCGAAACACTGCATGCGGTGATGGCTCACCGTTATGAAGTGATGGCCAAATATGCCCAGTCATTGCAAAAAACATATCGCGAGGAAATCGCGCAACTCAAATTGCGCATGCCTGGCCTGAGAAAAGTCGATCTCAAGCGTGTCAAGCACTGGCTGCATGCCGATGCGACCGTTCTGAGCGAGCAGGAAAAATTGAAGCTGGGTTTCGTCATGCAAACCAGCCACAAGTTAAACATTGCCTACACGCTGCGCCAGGATCTCATCGCCATCTGGCAACGCTCCACGGCAACCAAGGAACAGATGGTAAAAGATCTGGAGGACTGGTGCCGTCGCGCCGAAACCTGCGGCATCGAGGCATTGCAGCAGTTCTCAAGAAGCTTGCGCTATTACGCTTAAACTCTTACATCGTCTCTGGCCGTAGTGATTTAAAGAAGCCGGTTGCTTACACAACCGGCTTTTTTATTGTGTTGCAAGTGATCAGCTGAGACTGCGCCACCAAAGCGATATAACTCAAATAACTTCTATGAGGTTGCCCTTGATCCGATACTCCAGGTTGCTGACTCTGCTTCCATTCATCTGCCTGCCCCTGAAGACATATGGCCAGGGATGGTCCTGGGACGATGCGTCACAGGGATGGGGGATGTTTGTGCTTGGCCTGGCCAGCGGCTACGGCACACATGAATTAGGCCATTATGTGGTCGCCACATCCAAAGGTGATAAGGTCAGTCACGACGGGCTTTCCATCGTTTATCCCGGCGCACAGTTCACCGACGCTGAGCGTTTGCAGGTGGCGTCCGCCGGATTTCAAACACAATGGCTGATGGCAGAGCTGGCGCTCCGTGATCGCGACGGAAAAGAGCGCAAGCCGGGCAACTTTGGTGCTGGCGTGGTATGCGCCCACCTGGGGATTACTCTCGCATATCAGACTGTCCTGAAAAACAATAAACAGGGTGACGTTGTCGGCATGGCAGAAGCAACCAAGCGCTCCAATGACAGCATCGCTTTGGCTCTGGCTGTTCCGGGCGTTCTGGATGCCTGGCGCCTGTTCGGTAACCAGGTGCCGGAATGGGTTCCGCAACTTTCCCTGTTAAGCAAGGGTCTGGGCATTGCCTGGATATGGACTTACTAAGGATACCCACCAAAATATCCCGACCGCATCAGGTAGCAGTTCGGTCAGTTGCTTTGCAAATATCCGATGATCGCATCACGCTCTTCCGCAGTTGGCATGCGTCTGTGGGCTGATTCCATATAGCCCTCCATGCGTGACACCACATAGGGCCACGCTGCAGGTGGATGTTGGTCACCAAATGGCAGCGCGTGGCATTGGGAGCAGAAACTCTTTGCCACCGCATAACCCGGCTTGGCCTTATCATGCGCCTCGCGCTCGGCTGCACTTTGTTTGCTGCAACCGCCGAGCAACAAGGCAAAAAATATCATTACAATCGACAGCTTCATTTTCAATCTCTCCTGACGGTATAGTGCAACGGGAGGATTGTAGCAGTGAGTTGCGTGCGATTCCTTAATGCCCGCACCATGCTCAGGGGAATCATCTCAAGCCCCGGTTCAAGCAACTTACTTTTGCCGCCGCCGGGTTAAACTAATGGCCCAAACAATCCGGCATTGACGCTGATTTTTTCTGGAGAAGAAGTGATCGTGGAAAAAAAGATAGTTGTTATCGTATCG
This sequence comes from uncultured Nitrosomonadales bacterium, assembly GCA_903858965.1. GTDB lineage: Bacteria > Pseudomonadota > Gammaproteobacteria > Burkholderiales > Gallionellaceae > Gallionella. Next base: position 14,584 of record CAIOKY010000087.1, read on the forward strand.
GTTTTAATATTCGTTTTACTCATCATTCTTGAGGCCGCGTCGAGCAACTGGGGCATGTCCATGCTGTCGAAACTATTCGGACAGATATTTCATTTCTCCCGATAACCGGCCTGGTAAAGTCATTATGCATAATGGGATGAACGATAAGTCATGCTGGCGACCAACACATCGGGTACCGCGACGCTCAGGGTTGCCAGTCCGTGTATGGATTGAGGATATCGTGTCCCGTGATTTTCGACATTTCACCGGTTTCCTGTATACGCCTTAATCCATCGATCAGATAGCGGCGTGTTGCAGTCGAGTCTGCATGAATCGGGACAAGTGCCCTGGCCGGATACATCTTGTACAACGCGCGGTGTATGCCTTTGTATTTTGCATTACCCAGCAGCGGATCGACAATTGTTGCAGGCACGATCAATGCGTCCGTCCTCCCCAGCAGGACTTTATCCAGGCTGCAGGGCACACAATGAGTAGCCGTTACTAAAAATGGAAAGAACGATTCATGACCCGGCTCCGTTTCGACATTCTTTGCACTAATTACAGTCTTAACATCCAAAGGAGCAAGTTTCCGCGAATAGATGACGAATGGAACAATACCTATCTTGACTTCCATCACGTAGGCCAAACCCTCAGGGGCGGGCGTACCTTCATTCTGGATAAGCGGGATATGAAAATCCGCATGACCGTCTGCGGTCTCCTTCAAAGACCGGGCGAATGGGCGAATGAGTATTTTTGTCGAAGAGTGAGTAGCCCTGTCCATGGCGCGGATAATATCGACCAGAAGGCCATGACCCCCGTAGCGTCGGGTTCGGCGGTAAAAGGTGATTGCCCGACAGACGCAACGCGATCATATGCTTCGGCATGAAATGCAACGAAGACGCCTACAACCAGAACACATAGAGTCACTGTCAAACGCGCCACTCAATTCCCTCATGCAATCGTAAATATTCCACACTCAGGGTTGCCAATCCGAGTAAGACGAGTTCATACCGTGCCCCAGAATTTTCCACATCTCACCCGTTTTCTGTAAGCGTTTTGCCCCTTCTATCAGATAACGGCGTGTTGCAGTTGAATCTGTGGTTGAGGGCACCAGTGCCCGTACCGGGTACATTTTGTACAGTGCACGGTGTATGCCTTTGTATTTCGGCTTGGCCAGCAGTGGGTCGACTATGTCTTCAGCCACGATCAATGCGTCGGCCCTTCCCATCAACACTTTATCCAAAGTGCAAGGCACACAATTCGTCACCTTCACTGGAAACGGGAAGAACGATTCATGGCCAGGTTCTACTTCAACATTCTTTGCGCTGGCCATCGTTTTTGCATCCAGCGGTGCATTCTTTCTGGAATAGATGACAAATGGAATATAGCCAAAATTAACTTCCGTCACATACATCAGCCCCTCCGGTGCCGGCGTGTCTTCGTTCTGGATTAGCGGGATATGGAAATCCGCATGCCCGGCAGCGGTCTCTTTCAGAGACCGGGCGAATGGTTGCACAATTATCTTTGATGAAGAATGGGTGACCCTGTCGAGGGCCCGGACAAGATCAACCTGCCTGCCATGAACGCCGGTAGCGTCAGACTGGGCGGAAAATGGCGACTCGCCAATAGACGCAATGCGATCCTCAGCTTCGACATGAAATGCAGTGAAGACACCCGCAAAAAGAATACATACAATTACTACCCGTCGAACCATTGAATTTCCTTATTCTGTAGCCATGCGTCTTAAAAAAACACTACTCTTTTGCAATCGCGCTTTCATTTTCAGGGCTGCCAGTCCGCGTAGGGTGCATCTGTCTGCAATATTTTCCACAACTCCCCCGTACCTTTGATCTGTCTCACCCCGTCGATCAAATAGCGGCGCGTTGTAGTCGAGTCTGCATTGGCGGGGACGAGCGCCCGGATCGGAAACATCTTGTAAAGTGCACGGTGGATAGCTTTGTATTTTGGGTCGCTCAACAAAGGATCAACCACGTTTGCAGCCACGATCAAAGCATCGGCTCTTCCCAGCAAGACTTTATCCAGGCTGCAAGGCACACAATGCGTAACTTTCACTGGAAACGGGAAGAACGACTCGTGGCCCGGTTCTATTTCAATGGTCTTTGCACCGGTCACGGTATTGGCATCAAGTGGTGCCAGCTTTCGGGAATAAATGATGAATTGTGTCTGGCCAAAATCGGCTTCCATCACATAGGCCAAACCCTCCGGCGCGGGTGTGCCATCGTCCTGGATAAGCGGGATATGAAAATCCGCCCGGCCGTCTGCGGTCTCCTTCAAAGACCGGGCAAACGGACGAATGACAATTTTCGTCGAGGAATGCCTAGCCCTGTCCATGGCGTGTATTACGTCGACCAGCTTGTTATAAACACTTGCCCCGTCGCCCTCAGCAGAAGCGGGTGATGAATCTCCGATGGACGCAACGCGATCATACGCTTCGGCATGGAATGACGTGATAATCCCCACGACAAGAACCCATATGATCGCAGTCAGACGTGACATAACTTTCCTTCTTGTGTCCGCGCATTCAAACCCGTGATAGCACGCTTCGCTATAAACGCCGAAATATTCTACACCATCCAGCAGCCAGGCAAGATACGAAACGAACCGTATGTCAGGCCACAAGAATTTATCTTTCCGACATGACTGACTTCAGTTCGGATTGCACTAGCCGAAAAGTTGGAGTACCGTTATCAAAAATTACCGGGGGAGGTCGGCATGTATTCTTGCATCGGAATATCGATTTTGCATTGCCCGGCCGTTGAAACTCAGAGGCACTATAACTTTCCCCCATACTTTCCAGCCTGAATAGTGAACTCGACAAACCATCAGAAAATTCCTCGTTCATTAGCGAAGTTGCTATTGCGCAGGCTGCTGTTTGCTTACCTTTCCTTCGCTTTATTGATTACCGGTATTCAGATGCTGATCGAATATCACATGATCAAGCAGGATATCGTCAACAATTTGCAATCCTTGGCCCAGACCTTCTCGCCCGGTGCCGAATCGGCACTCTGGGACTACCAGGAAGCGCTGCTGAAATCCATGGTCAGTGGCATAGGTGCGAACCCTGCGGTTGTGAGCGTAGACATCAGTGATACAAACGGCGGCATAAGTGCATCCTGGCGCGCGTCGTCGGGCCATCAGGCATCGCCTGCTCTCACGGTACAACAGGTCTTGTATCACAATGATGGCGACGGTTTGAAGGTTTTGGGGAATTTGCGCATCGCATCAAGCGACTCGATCCTGATGTCGCGCCTTATAGACACCCTTTGGTCGGTTGGAATTTCCTCATCGGCCATATTCCTGTGTCTCGGCCTGTTGCTGTGGTTGTTGGCCCGCTCCCTGATAGTAAAGCCGCTGGTCTATTTTTCCGAGCAGGTTAGTGCGCTGTCGCTCAAAGGTCAGGGCAAACCGATTGATCTCGGCCGGGTCGAAGTAAGCGAAATCGAGACCCTGAAACAGGGCTTCAACCAACTGATGCAACAACTGGCAACAAGTCACGCCCGGATCGCCGAGCAGAATGTCTTGCTTCAGTATGAAAAAATATCACTGAAAAGGGAAAGCGAAAAAAATCTGGCACTATTGCGCAACGCCAGCGACGGCATCCATATTCTGGACACGCATGGCAATATCATCGAGGCCAGCGACTCGTTCTGTGCCATGCTGGGCTACCAGCGTGAAGAAGTAATCGGCATGAACGTCTCCCAATGGGATGCCAGACTTTCCGACTCCGAGCTTTTCAAAATAATTACGCAACAGTTTGCAAAACCGGACCGCTCCCTGTTTGAGACGCGCCACCGGCGTAAAGATGGAACTGTCTTCGATGTGGAGGTCAGCGGTTTTCCGCTTGAACTGGACGGCCAACCGGTCCTGTTCAATTCCTCACGCGACATCACTGAGCGCAAAAAAAACGAGATCGAGCTGCGCATCGCCGCCACGGCCTTTCAGTCAGAGTCAAGCATCATGATCACCGATGCCAATACGGTGATCCTGCGGGTCAACCATGCATTTACCGAAACTACCGGCTATACACCCGAAGAAGCCGTGGGCCAGACACCGCATCTGCTCAAGTCCGGCCGCCACGACGCGGAGTTTTACCGTGCAATGTGGGAATCCATACATCGTACCGGAACATGGCAGGGCGAAATCTGGGATCGGCGCAAGAACGGAGAAATCTATCCCAAGTGGCTCACCATATCAGCCGTCCACAATGAGGATGGTGTCGTTACCCATTATGTCGGATCACACATCGATATCACTGAGCGCAAAGCCGCAGAAGAAAAAATCCTGCGTCTGGCATTTTACGATCACTTGACCGAGCTACCCAACCGGTTGCTTCTGCTGGATCGGCTCAAGCAGGCATTGGTATCCAGCGCGCGCAGCAATCGGAAAGGCTCGTTGTTGTTTATTGATCTGGACAATTTCAAGAACCTTAATGACACACTCGGCCATGACATCGGGGACTTGCTGCTGCAACAAGTCTCGCTCCGCCTCGGTTACTGCTTGCGCCAGGGCGACACCGTGGCCCGTCTGGGCGGTGATGAGTTCGTGGTGATGTTGTTGGACCTGAGCGAGCAATCCATTGAGGCTGCGGCGCAGACGGAAGCCATCGGCGAAAAAATTCTGGCCGCCCTCAGCCAGCCTTACGAACTCGACAAGCATATACACCGTTGCACCGCCAGTGTCGGTGTCACCCTGTTCAACGGCAGCCAGCAGACGACAGATGAACTGATGAAACAAGCCGATATCGCCATGTATCAGGCCAAGAAGGCGGGCCGTAATACCCTGAGATTTTTTGACCGGCAGATGCAGGAAAATATCTCTGCGCGCGTCTCGCTGGAGGGCGAATTACTCAGGGCGCTTGAGTTCGAGCAGTTTCATCTGTACTACCAGATACAAGTGGATAGCTCGCACCGTCGCTTGGGAGCAGAGGCGTTGATCCGCTGGATACATCCTGAACGCGGTCTGGTGTCACCAGCCCAATGCATTCCGCTGGCCGAGGAAAGCGGGTTGATACTTCAGATCGGACAATGGGTGATCGAAACAGCCTGCGCCCAGATCAAGGCATGGCAGCTTGATGCCCTGACCCGCAACTTTGTGCTGGCGGTGAACGTCAGCGCCAATCAATTCAACCAGGATGATTTCATCGCCCAGGTACAAGCTGTCCTGCAACGCCATGCCATCAACCCTAAGCTGCTCAAGCTGGAGCTGACTGAGAGCCTGTTGCTGGGGAACATCGAGAACGTCATCACGACAATGAACGCCTTGAAAGAAATCGGCGTCCAGTTTTCATTGGACGATTTCGGCACCGGCTATTCATCCCTGCAATACCTGAAGCGGCTGCCGTTTGATCAAATCAAGATCGACCAATCTTTTGTGCGTGACATCGCTTTTGACAGCAACGATAAAGCCATTGTGCGCACCATCATTGCGATGGCACAAAGCCTGGATTTGGAAGTCATCGCTGAAGGCGTGGAAACGGAAGAGCAACGGCAACTCCTGCTTCACGATGGCTGCAAGTATTTCCAGGGATATCATTTTGGCAAGCCAATACCGATCGAGCAGTTTAATGCGCAACTGAAACAGGGCTGATTTATTTCCACGACACGGGAAATTGCCACCTCTGCTACCCACGAAGCCAGCTGTCTGACAGCGACTCCCAAACCAGAACGGGTTAATCAGAAATGATATTCCGCGCGGACCATCGGTGTGCGTGCTCTGTTCCCGCCTAATGCGCCTACCGTGCTGTCTGAATTGCCGAACTTGTTGTCCCAATACCAATATTCAAAGCCGGCACGGAAGGTGTTCTTCGCACATCCCGCCAACGCGCAGATGTCATACATCACCTGCATGTCGATGATCGTTTCCGGGACGGTATCGTTACCTGTCTCGTCCTTGCCCTTGGCCGCGATGAAATTGGCAAAACCTTCGAAAGACCAGGGTAGTGAACCCAATGGAATACCCCAGACCGCACTCAGCATGGGATGCGGACTGAAATAATATCGATGACCGGGATAAGTTGGATACGGTGGACCGCCGGGCGACACGCTCGGGTTGTTGCTTTCCCATGCTTCCAGCAAGCTGATATTCAAAAAGCCCGGCACATCCATCATCAGGGTCTGGCCGAGTACCAGCATGCGTTTTCTCGAGTTGTATCCTAGATCAGGTTTGTTATCGAGATCGAAGCCAATTGTCACCCCAGTCCCACGCACCGGACCAAACTTGATGGTGTTACCGCTGATCTTGCCGAAATCGAGCGTATGGCGGTAGACGATATACAGGTCTTTGGCTCCCGAGGTGGAAGTCGCGCTCGATGGATCTTTGTTATCCGACACCAGCATACTGACATTCAAGTAGTTGCTGCCGTATTTGTAGCCATCGGCATGAACCAGCGTGAAGATGTTCTTCGCGATGTCCTGAGAGTTGAAGGGCTCCCGGAAATTTCTGCCGTATCGCCAATCGATCGAATTGTCGCTCCATTCCAGCGCTTTAACCGGCAAGCTATAGACGCCCAGCAGGATGACCGCAATCGACATGAATATTCCAAGGCGATTGCTGACGAGCTGTTTCAATAAACCATCTTTGAGTTTAACCATATCCCTACTCCGGTTTCAAACATAGTGCATGCCAGTGCAGTGAACTCTTGGTCATCCTAGCACTACCAAAGTCCATTGTGGAAAATTCAAGTCAAAATCATGGCTTACCATATGCACTGATAAAACCAATTTTTGCTCACCGGGTAACGTGTAATGCTACCCACTCCTGCAAGCAGGAAGCTTGACAATCGGTTCGTAATTATTGTAATTTACCATTTGGTTAATTAACCATCCTCTGTCATTACATCAGGAGCCATACATGAAGATCACCGTCGAAACTACCGTCAATGCCCCCGTCGCCAAGGTCTGGAGCGCCTACACAACACCGGACGACATCAAGCAGTGGAATACCGCGTCCGATGACTGGCACACAACCAGATCCACCGTCGACTTACGCGTGGGCGGGACATTCACATCGCGCATGGAGGCCAAGGATGGCAGCTTCGGCTTTGATTTCGCCGGAACGTATACCAGGATCGTGCCTAACAAGTTGATCGAGTTTTCGTTCGGGGATCGTGCCGGTGTGGTTGAGTTTATGCCTGCCGAAAAAGGCGTCAAGGTACGCGTCACATTTGATGCCGAATCCGAAAATCCCGTGGAACAGCAGCGCCAGGGATGGCAAGCCATCCTGAACAACTTTGCCAGACACGCTGAAGCGCGCCAGTGAATTGGCGCTTCTGCGATAGCGACTAACAGGGCGCTGCACCGGACGGTAAACTTCGACGATGGGCTTATAATTTATGTCTTCCGATCACCTCAGCGCCACCTTTGCCGCACTTGCCGACCCGACCCGACGCGCGATCCTTGCGCGCCTTTCGTCAGGTGAGACATCGGTCACGGAACTGGCTGCACCATTCGAGATGACCGCGCCCGCTATCACCAAACATCTCAAGGTATTGGAGCGCGCCGGGCTGATCACGCGCAGCCGTCAGGCGCAATGGCGGCCATGCCAACTGAATGCAACGCCACTGCATGAGGTTGCCGATTTTGTAGAACAATATCGCCAGTTCTGGGAACAAAGTTTCGACCGCCTGGATGCCTACCTTAAACAGCTGCAACACAAGGAGCAGAAAGATGCCGGAAAACAACACGGGAGCAAAAAGCATGGACACAAAAAACCCTAACACCTCTACCAACCAGGCATTTGTCATTTCCCGCGTCTTCGATGCGCCGCGCGAAATAGTATGGCGGGCATGGACAGATTGTGAGGAACTGATGAAATGGTTCGGACCCAAGGGTAGTTCCATACCGCATGCCAAGCTCGACTTGCGTCCGGGCGGTATCTTTCATTACGCGATGCGCACACAGGATGGACACGAGATGTGGGGGAAATGGGTATTCCGCGAGATCGTCGCACCCGAAAAACTGGTTATGATCTCATCGTTCTCCGATGCGCAGGGCGGCATCACGCGGCATCCCATGTCCGCAAACTGGCCACTGGAAACGCTTTCCACAACCACCTTTGAGGAACAGGGCGGCAAAACAAAACTCACGGTACGCTGGACTCCCTGGAATGCAAGCGATTCTGAACGCAAGACCTTTGCCGAGGCGCATAGCAGTATGCAACAAGGTTGGGGCGGCACATTCGAACAACTGGCTGCATATCTGGCAAAAATCTGAAGGAGATCAAAATGGGAAATATCGTTTCATTCGTGCACGTGTCGCTGGATGGCTTTGTTGCGTCATCCAACGGAGGGTTGGACTGGATCATCGTCAACGAAGAGATATTCGACTACGTCGAACAACGGATCAAAAAAACCAACATGGCATTGTACGGCCGCGTGACCTACCAGATGATGGAAAGTTACTGGCCCACTGCGGCTGACCAGCCCACCGCGACCAAGCACGACATCGAACACTCACGCTGGTACAAACAGGCAACCAAGGTAGTATTGTCGAGGACGATGCAAGGGAAAAATCTGCCTCAAACAAAGATCATCAGCAGCAATTTGGCGGACGAGATCACCCAACTGAAACAAGGCGCGGGCAGCGATATCCTGATGTTCGGCAGCCCGACCGCGACCCATGCGCTGATGGCAGAGAACCTCATCGACGAATACTGGTTGTTCGTCAACCCGATCCTGCTTGGGCAAGGCGTGCCATTATTCAAAGGCATCAAGAACCGGACAGCACTAAAACTTGTCACGAGTAAAATTTTTTCATCCGGTGTTATTTGCCTGCAATACGAATACAAACGTGAGAATTAGACGGGATGGAGAAAATCATGAGTACACCATTAGTCACTAACTTGTTGTCTGTCCCCGATTTGCTTATCACCCGCATTTTTGATGCGCCACGGGCCTTGGTGTGGCAAGCGTGGACTGACCCCAAGCACGCGCTGAATTGGTGGGGGCCAAGCCATCATCCCGCAATAGAGGTGGCATGGGATGCCCGTGTGGGCCGACGTTGGCGCAATTGTTTGCGCGCGACCGAAACGGGTGATTTGCTTTGGCATGGCGGAGAGTTTCGCGAAGTGGCCAAGCATGAGCGGCTGGTGTTCACTTTTGCATGGGAAGAAACGGGCGAGCGCGGAATGGAAACCTTAGTAACCGTCACATTCACCGAGCATGCCGACAAAACCACAATGGTGCTGTATCAAGTGCCGTTCCAATCCGGTGCGGAACGTGCCGGGCACGCCGAAGGCTGGAACAGCACTTTTGACCGCTTGGTCGAACATTTGGCAACATACTTTATTCACTAACAAGGAGAGCATCGTGTTTATCAAAATCATTATAACAATCGTTGTCGTCATCGCAGCCATTGTGATTTATGCCGCAACCAAACCCGATACGTTTAGTGTTGAGCGTTCAGCAGACATCAAGGCTGCTCCCGAAAAAGTGTTTGCGCAAATCAGCGATTTGCATCTGTGGCAATCGTGGTCACCTTGGGAGCGTAAAGACCCTAACATGAAGAAAACTCACAGTGGTGCGGCAAGCGGTGTGGGTGCGGTGTATGCGTGGGAGGGAAATTCGGATGTGGGCAAAGGCAG
>CAIOKY010000088.1 GCA_903858965.1 uncultured Nitrosomonadales bacterium
TCCAGCAGGCGCAGCGCATCATCTGCCTTATCATCCAACTCCAGGTACAGGGCGCAGGCATGGAGCATGTCCGGATCGTCGGGGGCGATGGACAATCCTTCATCGACAAGGGCGCGTCCCTGTTTTCCCAGGCCGCGCTTGCGGTAAAGGCGTGCCAGATCGAAACGCACCCAGGGATTTGTCGGCGCAAGCTGCAACGCATCCTTGAGCGTAGCTAAAGCTTCTTCTGAATGTCCCTCCTTCAGCTGGGCATCGGCCTTGTCCCTGAGCAGCCATGGCTGGCGCTCCGTCTTCGTGCGTTGCGCAATCGCAAGTGCTTCACGTACGGACTTGTTCCCCGGGTCGATGGCCAGATATTCGCGGTAAAGTCCGATGTGATCCGGGCTGTGGTCGAGTGCAACCAGCGCGCTTTGCCAAGCGTCCAAGATTTGTTGTTTGGTTACTTGTTGAGTTACACCGGACTGCTTGTCGGCGCCTGACTGGCTGGCCTTGTACAATGCCGATAGTGTCTGTATGCCGACGCGTTGCGTTGCGGGGCGGGTAGTCAGATGCTGGGCAAGCGCCAGCCGATATGCATAATACCAACTGGCTACCCAGATGGCAGCAATTCATAACGTCCGGCCCGCAACGCACAACGGACGTTTTGAATTTCCTAAAGCACTAGATCACCACACCTGCATCAAGAAATTTCACGTGCGTTCCGTTCTGGTGCATAGGCCATCATTCACGCTTTGTATCAGTGCATATTTTATCAATCAGAGTCATTTTGTTTCTCTAACTTATTGTTCAAAAACATAGAATATTTATGGCATGAAAACTGCGGACTGACTGTCGCTAATGCATGACAACCCGCGTTTAATTTAGCCATGAAAGGGGCATCCGGATGAAAAGAAAATATTTGAGCACGATGATCTTCGCAGCCATTTCTTGGGCATCAGCGCTCGCCCGTATGCCGATGGTAAATTTCGGGGGAATTTTGAGTGGTCTGTTTTCGTAGCATTTATGTGGCGGCTGAAGGGTGGTCGCTATCCGAATATTTTATGAGACATTCAACATTGCACAAGGCCAATCACAATAATATTGGTGCATATATTCCGATCGGGGCCCACCGATTACGAGCGCTAGGCGGTTATTCCAGTCAGCCATGTCCTGTGGCGTTGATGCTACTGAGCTGTGCCAAGCAGTTAAACCTGATTTCTCGGATTCAACCATTGCGTTCCATTCAGCCATCGTGACCTTATGTTTTTCATGACGGTTAAAATCATCTAATTCTGATTGAGTCATCGGTGCACCCTCAGGAGGGTCTTCAGTAATAATATGGTCAAGTGTGTTTTGGACTCTGGAAAGGGGAATGTTCGTATCTCTCCACATTGGTAACCCAGAAAGATGGCCAATTAGTACACTGCAATGTTCCAACGCACCATCCCCTAGAAGATTTGATTGTCCTTTAGCTTCAGTTACTGGGATCAATAGCATTGAAAATATTAAGATCAAAATAGCTTTCATTGTGTTGCCCCCGTCAGATATCAAGCAATTTACTCATGAGACCCCATTTTTATCTTGCTTTTCTTCAGTAGAGTTTTTCAATTGTTGTATTCCAGTCAGCCATATCTTTTGGCGTTCCTGCTATTACTTTATGCCATCCATATCATGGCAACTGACTATGAATCAGCGTCAGTATGTCGGCATACGAAAGTTCCTGACGAATCGTTTCATCTATTGCTTCTTCAACGTGAGCTAGAAAATTTTGTTAATTCCTATAATTATAGGAAGACGTAATGATAGCAGAAAGATTTAATTCCTCCTTTAGTGGGAGGGGTTTTGGACTCTGGTATTGCCTTTGGGAAAGTATTGCGCAAGCTGCGGATAGAAGCTGGTCTGACACAAGAGCAGCTTGGTTTTGATGCTGACTTGCGCCGCACTTATGTAAGCATTCTTGAGTTAGGGCAACAACAACCATCACTAACAACTATATTCAAGGTAGCCCAAGCGCTCAACATTCCTGCAAGCAAGCTTATTAACTTGGTTGAGCGCGAAATTAAAACAACAACGCGTCGTCGGGGATAAGTGCTGTGATTCTCTTTTGTTTCAAGCCTTCTTTTGCAATGGTATTACTTCTGCCCCGATTTTGAGTTTGTCTAAATGATTCGCCCATTGCTGCATCATGGTGCGGCGTTCGTCCAGATATTCTGCGAAATTGTAGGCGGCACGGCTGGCGTTTTTTTCAACGTGGGCAAGCTGCAATTCAATTGCGTCGCGGTGTATGTTCCACTTGCTTTTGTGTTCGTTCAGTATCGTTGAAGCTGCCGAGCGGAAACCGTGCCCGGTCATTTTCCCCGTGTAACCCATGCGCCCCAGCGCGCGCAAAATGATTGCCTTGCTTGCGGGTTTGGTCGGGTCGTTGCGATTGGGAAGAACATATTCCCTTTCGCCTGTCAGTTTCGCGGCCAATTTAAAAATGGTTATCGCTTGCTTTGATAGTGGCACTAGGTGAGGGCGGCGCATTTTCATCCGTTCGGCAGGGATCAACCATTCTGCGCGCTTCAAATCTATTTCGCTCCATTTTGCCTCGATCAGTTCGCTGGTGCGGGTAAAGGTCAGGGCAATGAGTTGCAGGACATAGGTAGTCATTGGGCTACCCTGATAGCCGTCTATATCGCGCAGCAATTGAGGGAAGCCGCCTTTCTCTATTGTGTTGTAGTGTGCCCGCTTGGGTTTTTTCAGTGCACCGCGCAATTCTGTTGCGGGATTACTGTTGCATCGGTCGGTTGCGATGGCATAGCGGAATACTGCACTGCATCGTTGCAATACGCGGCTGGCTATTTCCAATGCGCCGCGTTTTTCGATAGTGCGCACCGTGGCGAGCAATTCAGATGGTGTGATTTCCGCAATCGGGCGTCGGCCTAGTGAGGGGAATGCATCTTGTTCCAGCGTCCGCAAAGTCAGGGCTTCGTGCCCGTCTGTCCAATCGTTAGACCGATTGTCTACCCACTCACGCGCTACCGCTTCAAAGGTATTAGCCGCTGCAATCTTGGCTTGTCGCTTTTGGGTTTGTTTGACTGCGCTAGGATCGTTGCCATTGGCTAACAGCTTGCGCGCCTGTTCGCGCCGTTCACGGGCAAGGGCTAGGCTCACGTCTGGATATATCCCAAGTGCAAGGGTCTTTTGCTTGCCAGCGAAGCGGTAGGCCAGTTGCCAATACTTGCCTCCGTTTGGATGTATCAATACAAAAAGCCCTCCACCGTCCGTTAGTTTGCGTGGCTTGGCTTCCGGCTTGGCTTTCTTTACTGCAATGTCATTGAGTTTCATCATTGCCCCTATTGTTGGTAAAAATGGTGTTGGTAAATCATTTAACAACAAATTTAACAACAATTGTTGGTAAATTGCAATAGACGTGTAAGGACGTGTAAAAACAAAAAAGCCGCTAATCTCTAGGATTTATGCGGCTTTAATGTACCCCGCTGGACGGGGTGATACAGAAATTTGGTGTCCTCGACAGGAATCGAACCTGTAATTGACCCTTAGGAGGGGCCGGTTATATCCATTTAACTACGGGGACAGCGGGCGCATTCTAACGGAAATACGCATCAATCAAAACCGCCACGCTGGTATCATGCGCGCATTCGTGGGTACCGGTTTTGAGGAATTGGCAATGAAATGGTTCGCGGTCGTTGTGACGCTGGTTGTATGCGCGGCATTGTTTGTAGCACGCGCAGCGCGTGCCGCCGAGTTGCCGGAAGAGGGTAAGCCCGCGCCGGGTTTTAGCCTGCCCGACCAGAATGGCAGGCTGCATACCTTGCAGGATTATCACGGTAAATGGCTGGTGCTGTATTTCTATCCCAAGGACGACACGCCGGCGTGCACGCAGGAAGCATGTGCCTTCCGCGATGACATGAACCAGATCACCGAACTCGGCGCGCAAGTGGTCGGCATCAGCGTGGATGATACCGACAGCCATGCGGAATTCGCCAAAAAATATCATTTGCCGTTTCCGTTGCTGGCCGATAAAACCACCGAGACCGCGGATCGATATGGCGCACTGATGAATCTATGGATAATAAAAGTCGCGCGGCGCTACACTTTTCTGATCGATCCGCAAGGCAATATCGGCAAGGTTTATTTGAGCGTGGAAACCTCGCGTCACTCCAAGCAGATCATCGATGACCTGATAAAATTGACCGCAAAATCGTAGGCTGGCTATCAACCCGGCACTTCAGCCTTTTGACAAGACTAAATTTTCATTAACAATAATATCTTATTAAAAAATAATCTATGCCGTTTATTACTCTGGACAAGGCGTGCCTCGCCTTTGGTCATGTCGCATTACTGGATCATGCCGACTTTCAACTCGATGAGGGCGAACGCGTCGGACTGATCGGGCGCAACGGCGGCGGCAAGTCCAGCATGATGCGCGTGCTTGCTGGTCAGGGAAATCTGGATGACGGTCTGGTGTGGCGTGCGCCGACCGCACGCATCTGCTATGTCAGCCAGGAGCCGGTGCTGGATGCCGATGACACGGTGTTCGATGCCGTGGCGAAAGGGCTGGGCAAGCTGCAAAAGCTGCTGCACGATTATCACCACGTGTCCCATCAACTCGCCGAACCGGATGCGGACTACGACAAGTTGCTGGAAGAGATGCAGCACTTGCAGACGCAACTGGAAGCGCAGGATGGCTGGTCAGTTCAGGCGCGCATCGAGACCGCGATCGCCAAACTGGATCTCGATCCGGACAAACGAATCGGCGATATGTCCGGCGGGCAGCGCAAGCGCGTCGCGCTTGCGCAGGCGCTGGTGGCCGAGCCGGACGTATTGATCCTCGACGAGCCGACCAATCATCTGGATTTCGCGTCTATCGAATGGCTGGAAGGGCTGCTGAATAATTTTCTCGGCGCGGTGTTGTTCGTCACGCATGACCGGCGCTTCCTGGATAATGTCGCGACGCGTATCGTCGAGCTGGATCGCGGCAAGCTCTCAAGCTTCCCCGGAAATTTCTCCGCCTATCAGGCGATCAAGGAACGCATGCTGAGCGATGAAGCGGTGGTGAATGCCAAGTTCGACAAGGTGCTGGCGCAGGAAGAGGTGTGGATACGCCAGGGCGTGAAGGCGCGCCGTGTACGCAACGAGGGCCGTGTGTTGCGCCTTGAGCAGTTGCGCCGCGAGCGCGCCGCGCGCCGCGAAAAAGTCGGCAAGGTTGAGATGAGCGTGGATACCGGCGAGCGTTCCGGCAAACTTGTGGCTGAGCTGGAGCATGTCAGCAAAGCGTATGGTGCGCGCAAGATCATCGATGGTTTTTCCTGCCGCATCCAGCGCGGCGACAAGATCGGCCTGCTTGGTCCGAATGGCGCGGGCAAGAGTACGCTGCTCAAGATCATCCTCGGCCAGTTGGAACCGGACAAGGGCCAGGTGAAGCTCGGCACGAAGATCTCGGTGGCCTACTTCGACCAGTTGCGCGAGCAGCTCGATGACAATGCGACGTTGGCCGACACCATCAGCCAGGGCTCGGACTTCGTCGACATCGGCGGACAGAAGAAGCACGTCATCAGCTATCTTGGCGATTTTCTTTTTCCACCTGAACGCGCCCGCTCGCCGGTCAAGAGTTGTTCCGGCGGCGAGCGCAACCGTTTGTTGCTGGCGCGTTTGTTCACCCAGCCCGCTAACGTGCTGGTGCTCGACGAACCGACCAATGACCTAGACATCGAGACACTGGAACTGCTCGAAGAACTGCTCGCACAATACGATGGCACATTGTTCCTGGTCAGCCACGACCGCGCGTTTCTCGACAATGTGGTCACGCAGGTGATCGCGTTCGAGGGCGACGGCAAACTGATCGAATATGTCGGCGGTTACGAGGATTGGGTGCGGGTGAAGAAATATCAGGCCGGTGTTGCAGCGGCGAAACCTGTTGTTGCTGTGCCACCACGTGCTGTTGCGCCAGTCGAGAAACCAAAATCCGCCAGCAAGCTCAGTTTCAATGAGCAGCGCGAACTGGATGAATTACCCAGGCAGATCGAAGTGCTGGAGCGCGAACAAAGCGACATCGCAGCGCACCTTGCCGATGGCGCGATCTATCGCAACGATGCCAAGCGCGCCAAACAACTGCAGATACGCAGTGAAGAGATCAATGAGCAAGTAGCGATCATGATGGCGCGTTGGGAAGAGCTGGAAAAGAAAGGTGGAAAAGCTGGGTAATCAATGCAGTTTGATTGGCGTTATCAATGCCTACTTTCGTGGCACACATCGGTATGTCATGTTGCTATATTCGTTGCCGGAAAGCTGCTGCTCGTAACGCATAACTAGAGAGCGGGTTTATATACCATCAGCCAATACACAACAGTAAGTGCTAAAAATGCTGGGACTCCAAGCCAAAACCATACCCTTGTATATTCCCAGTACCGATCTGGAAGTTGGCTGTGTCCATTATCAGCTGCAATTGCTATATCACGCATGCGCATTTGAAACCAAACCACTGGAAGCCAGCAGCAGCCAGCCAATATAAATAGGCAGAGCGCATAAAATACCCAGCCAGTCAGAATAGGGTAGCCTGCGAGGTAAGCCAGCCTGAGTCCAGTGATCAGCTGCAAACCGATGGCCGGAGTCGTAAAAATCCAATCGGCTAGCACGGTTCTCTCTGTAACTATACGAATCACCCGATTATCACGGCTACGATCGGTAACCCACTTGAAAAATGCTATGCCGATTCCCGTCCCGAACAAGATGGACGCACTCAAAATATGAATATATTTGATTACCAGATATTCATTCATGGGGGTATTTCGTGCACGTTGAAATCCTTAAGAGCCGCAAGATAGTCCTCAACACTTAATAAGCCCATGCACGGCATTGCGCCAACAGGTAGTTTTTCTCCATGAGCGAGTTTCTTCGCCAAGGCAATCGAGGCACCACAGGGAATGTATGGCCCATGATTTTTTTGAGCAATCAAATGCCAATCCAAGCTAAGCGGTTGGCCATCTATGCCAATTCCTTCTATGGAAACGAACATGGCTCCTTTGTCGCTGATGAGTGGCTCGATCCACTGGCTTAATGTGTGCAATGGGATCACGAGTGGTATTAAGCTTGGGAGCAAACCTAGACGCACAAGTTGAGAAGCTGCCCATACAAATAGATGTCCTGGTGCACTGGCAAAGCCGGCATGGAAAGTGACCGTGTGAACGTTAGGATAGCGGCGGGGAAACAAAATGAGATCCGGTACATCGCAGCTCCCCATGAAACGAGCTCCTACCGGTGGGGGAAACCGATAGCGAAGGATATCCAGCCAACCGTAAGTTGTTTGCCATTTACCCGCTTGTAGACGAAGAAATGGTTTTCCACAGTAACCAAATACGCCAAGCATGGTCGCCAAGCCTGGCGCACGTGCACCCGAACCAATTCCGTGACGAATTGATTCCAGGCGACTAAATCTATGCTGATATCTGTCTATGACAGCAGATGAAAGTGCTGGCAGAGAGCTTGCCCCACTTGTGACTAAAACACCCTTTTCACGGGCAAAGGTGTCGAGCTGTTCAATGCCGCCAACAAAATCCCGACCATCTGCAAGATCAATGTAATTTGCACCCGCACTAATTGAAGCTTGAGCCACGGCATAGTCTTGTCCTTGGAATGGGCCGGCGGTGTGAATAACGGTATCGACATGCAATTCTACAAGCCGTTGAACGAGATTTGAAGCGTGGGCATCAATTGCGATTCCTTGATCAGATTTGAGGCCAAGGTTGATGGCAGATTCCTGTGCCTTAAACAGATTTCGCCCACCAATTAATATGTGTATCTCATCATATGAGGAAAGCGCCTGACAAATCCGACTACCAAAGAAACCATAGCCGCCAAGAACGAGAATCGTATGCATGCCAAATTTTCATCTCTAAAATGATGATGCATTTTATGTCAGATTGCTTTGGTTCTGATTTAATTCTCGGTGTTATGGGAGCATTTGAGTGGCTGCTATTGGCTGCGCCTTTCGGTCATTCGATATTCTTGGAAGTGGTCGGTCAGATCGCAACAATAAACATGGATTTGATCTGGCTAAGTTTCTCCTTCGAGGTCACAAAATGTAATTTCATTCTAAAATCTGATTTCAGAGGTTTTTACAAGTTTTTTATACCCACACCTTCAATCTTTATACCATCTTGATTTAGTCCTCCCTACCATTCGCCTCCTGAAATTCTTATAAGGAGAAATCGAATGGACTGGATCTATCTATTGCTGACGCTGGCCTTCTTCGGCTTGAGCGTACTGCTGATACACGGCATCGAAAAACTGCGGAGGCCATCATGACCGGATTTTACATTCTGGGCGGCATCGTCGCCCTGGGCTTGATGGTTTATCTGGTCATCGCTTTACTTAAACCGGAGTTATTCTCATGAGTGCCAATGGATTGCTGCAAATCGCGCTGTTCCTAGGCGTGTTGATTGCGCTGGCGAAGCCGCTCGGCTGGTATATGGCGCGAGTCTACGAGGGCAAGTTGCCGGTGTTCGTGCGCTGGGTGGCCCCGATCGAAAATCTTTTTTACCGCCTGTGCGGCGTGGACAGCAAGCAGGAGATGCGCTGGACCCGCTATGCGCTGGCGATGTTGTGGTTTGCCTTACTCGGCGTGCTGGCAGTTTATGCGATGCAGCGCCTGCAGGGCATGCTGCCGCTGAATCCGCAGGGCTTGGTCGCGGTCAGTCCCGATTCCGCGTTCAACACCGCGATCAGCTTCCTGACCAACACCAACTGGCAGGGCTATAGCGGTGAATCGACGATGAGCTATCTCGTCCAGATGGCGGGCTTGGCAGTGCAGAACTTCCTCTCCGCCGCTGCCGGTATGGCTGTGCTGGTGGCGCTGATACGCGGCTTTGCCCGCCACACGGTGGAAACCATCGGCAACTTCTGGGTGGATGTGACACGCAGCATCATCTACATCCTGTTGCCGATCGCCACGGTCCTGGCTTTGGTGCTGGTCAGCCAGGGAGTGATACAGAATCTGTCCGCCTATCAGACTGTCACCACCATGGAAACGATCACTTACGACAATCCCAAGATGGATGCCGCAGGTAATCCGGTCAAAGATGCAGCCGGCAATCCTGTCACGGAGAAGGCAACCACGAAGGAGCAGAGCGTAGCCCTCGGCCCGGTCGCCTCGCAGGAAGCGATCAAGCAGCTCGGCACCAACGGCGGCGGTTTTTTCAACGCCAACTCGTCGCATCCGTTCGAGAATCCTACGCCGTTTTCCAATTTCCTGGCGATGCTGGCGATGTTCGTTATCCCCGCCGCACTGTGCTACACCTTCGGCAGCATGGTGGGTGACACGCGCCAGGGATGGGCGATCCTCACGGCGATGACGATATTGTTCGTCGGTTTTCTTGCCGTGACTGAGTATGCTGAACTGCAAGGCAATCCCGCCATTACGGCATTGGGTGTGGACCAGACGGCTTCAGCAGGACAATCCGGTGGCAACATGGAAGGCAAGGAAACCAGATTCGGCATTATCAATTCCGCGTTGTTCGCTACCATCACCACGGCCGCTTCCTGCGGCGCAGTGAACAGCATGCATGATTCATTCATGCCGCTGGGTGGGATGGTGCCGATGGCGCAGATCCAACTCGGTGAGGTGATCTTCGGCGGTGTCGGGTCGGGACTCTACGGCATGCTGATCTACGCCGTGATCGCGGTGTTCCTGGCCGGTCTGATGATAGGCCGCACGCCGGAATATCTGGGCAAGAAGCTCGAGGCATTCGACATCAAGATGGCATCGCTGGTGATCCTGATTCCTCCGCTGATCATCCTCGGCGGGACAGCGTTGGCAGTGATGGTGGAAGCCGGCAAGGGCGGTGTCGCCAACCCCGGTGCACATGGCTTCAGCGAGATCCTGTATGCGTTCTCTTCGGCTGTCGGCAACAACGGCAGTGCCTTCGCCGGCCTGTCCGCCAACACGCCGTTCTATAACACCGCGCTGGGCTTTGCGATGTTCTTCGGGCGCATCTGGTTGATGATCCCGGTGCTGGCGCTGGCGGGTTCTTTGGCCGGCAAAAAACGCATTCCTGCCAGCATCGGCACGATGGCCACGCATACCCCGATGTTCGTCTGGTTACTGATCGGCACAGTAGTTCTGGTCGGTGCTTTGACCTTCGTACCAGCCCTGGGACTCGGCCCGGTGGTCGAGCACCTGACCATGATCGGTGCCCACTAGGATTGATGTATTAGAGCTACATTGGAGAAATGATATGAATGATGCAACTTTGAGATCCAAGAACTTTTCCCTGTTCGAGGGCGAGATCGTGCGGCAGGCACTGCTGGATTCTTTCAAGAAACTGATGCCGCAGCAGCAGGTCAGAAACCCGGTGATGTTCGTGGTATGGATAGGCAGCATATTGACAACGCTGTTGTTTATCCAGGCGCTAGTCGGGCACGGCGAAGCACCGGCAGGTTTCATCCTCGCTGTGTCTCTGTGGCTGTGGTTTACGGTGCTGTTCGCCAATTTCGCCGAGGCGATGGCCGAAGGTCGCAGCCGCGCCCAGGCAGCATCAATGCGCAAGGCCAAGCGTGACATCCAGGCCAAGAAGCTGACTCGTCCTCAATATGGGGAAAAGTATGCGCTGGTGCTCGGCTCCGGTTTGCGCAAGGATGATGTAGTGCTGGTTGAAACGGGCGATTTTATTCCCGGCGACGGTACTGTAATCGAGGGTGTTGCGTCGGTGGATGAAAGCGCCATCACCGGCGAAAGCGCGCCGGTGATACGCGAATCCGGTGGTGACTTCAGTGCGGTAACAGGTGGTACGCGAGTGCTGTCCGACTGGCTGGTGGTACGCATCACCACCAATCCGGGTGAGTCTTTCCTGGATCGCATGATCGCGATGGTGGAAGGCGCCAAGCGCCAGAAGACGCCCAACGAGATCGCGCTCACCATCCTGCTGGTGGCGATGACGGTAATCTTCCTGCTCGCCACAGTCACTTTGTTGCCATATTCGCTGTATAGCGTCGAGGTGGCCAAAGCGGGTGTGCCGGTCACGCTGACCTTGCTGGTGGCGCTGCTGGTATGCCTGATCCCGACCACGATAGGCGGACTGCTTTCCGCCATCGGTGTGGCAGGCATGGGACGCATGTTGCAGAAGAATGTGATCGCCACATCAGGTCGTGCGGTGGAAGCAGCTGGAGACGTGGATGTGTTGCTGCTGGACAAGACCGGCACGATCACGCTGGGCAATCGGCAGGCCAGCAATTTCCTGCATGCCAGCGGTGTGACTGAAGCTGAACTGGCCGACGCGGCGCAGCTTGCCTCGCTGGCCGACGAGACGCCGGAAGGCCGCAGCATCGTCGTGCTGGCCAAGGAAAAATTCGGCCTGCGCGAACGCGACATCCACGCACTGGGCGCGACCTTCGTGCCGTTCAGTGCGCAGACGCGCATGAGTGGTGTCAATATGGGAAGTCGTCAGATACGCAAGGGTGCGGCCGATGCCATCCGCAATCATGTCATAAGTCTGGGCGGAATCTTCCCAGTGGAAGTGAACACCATCGTGGACAACGTCGCACGCCGCGGCAGCACACCGCTGGTGGTGGCAGATGGGATAAAAGTGCTCGGCGTGATCGAACTAAAAGATATCGTCAAGGGCGGCATCAAGGAACGCTTCGCCGAATTGCGCCGCATGGGCATCAAGACCATCATGATCACCGGCGACAACCGCCTTACTGCAGCCGCCATCGCAGCCGAAGCGGGCGTGGACGACTTCCTCGCCGAAGCCACACCGGAAGCTAAACTGAAACTGATCCGCGAACACCAGGCGCAAGGCCGGCTGGTGGCGATGACTGGCGATGGCACCAATGATGCCCCAGCGTTGGCGCAGGCTGATGTCGCAGTAGCAATGAACACCGGCACACAGGCGGCCAAGGAAGCGGGCAACATGGTGGATCTGGATTCCAATCCCACCAAGCTGATCGAGATCGTCGAGACCGGCAAACAAATGCTGA
Organism: uncultured Nitrosomonadales bacterium; assembly: GCA_903858965.1. GTDB lineage: Bacteria > Pseudomonadota > Gammaproteobacteria > Burkholderiales > Gallionellaceae > Gallionella. The sequence continues at coordinate 11,959 of CAIOKY010000088.1, forward strand.
TGACGCGCGGCACGATGACTACCTTCAGCATCGCCAACGATGTCGCCAAGTATTTCGCCATCATCCCGGCGGCATTCGTGACCACTTATCCGGCGCTGGGTGCTCTGAACGTGATGCATCTGGCCACGCCGGCAAGTGCGATTCTGTCGGCAGTCATCTTCAATGCGCTGATCATCGTCGCACTGATTCCGCTGGCGTTGAAGGGCGTGAAATACCGCGCGATCGGAGCTGCGGTGCTGCTGCGCAATAACCTGCTTATCTACGGCATCGGCGGCATCATCGTCCCCTTTGTCGGAATCAAATTGATCGACATGATACTTGCCGGTTTTGGCTTGGTATAAAAGAAAGGAATTGCCATGTTAAAAGAAATTCGCCCCGCTGTTGTCAGTTTTCTGTTGCTGACTTTGCTTACCGGAATCGCCTACCCGCTCATCGTGACCGGCATCTCCCAAGTGGTCATGCCAAACAAGGCCAACGGCAGCCTGGTCATGAAAGACGGCAAGCCGGTGGGTTCCAGTCTGATTGGCCAGTCGTTCTCCGACCCCAAGTATTTCTGGAGTCGTCCTTCGGCTACCGGTCCGATGCCTAATAATGCTGCTGCTTCAAGCGGCTCTAACCTGGGGCCGACCAATCCTGCGCTGATGGATGCAGTGAAAGGCAGAGTTCAAGCCCTGCGCGATGCCGATCCAGGCAATCAGCAACCGGTTCCGGTCGATCTGGTCACCGCTTCCGCCAGCGGCCTCGATCCGCACATCAGCCCTGCTGCAGCGGAATACCAGCTCGCCCGTGTAGCACGGGTACGCAACCTCAGTCCGGATACCGTGCGCAAGCTGGTGGCTGAGCATACTGAAGGCCGCCAGTTCGGCATCTTGGGTGAGCCTCGTGTAAATGTGCTGGAACTCAACCTGGCTCTTGATGCATTGCGCTAAACTGTCTGCATGAATGACCAGCGTCCCGACCCCGACTCATTGCTGGAACGAGTGCAGCGTGCTGAAGCCAGGCGCCGCCGTGGCCGCCTGAAGATTTTCTTCGGTGCCTGCGCAGGCGTCGGCAAGACCTTCGGCATGTTGCTGGCTGCACGCGAGCGCCGTGCCGAAGGTTTGGATGTGGTCGCTGGCTATGTGGAAACACACAAGCGCGCAGAGACGGAGAAATTGCTGGAAGGGCTGGAAATCCTGCCACCGCGCCTGGTGGAATATCGTGATACACAATTACGCGAGTTCGACCTGGATGCCGCGCTCAAGCGTCATCCGGCACTGATACTGGTTGACGAGCTGGCGCACACCAATACACCGGGTTCGCGCCATCCGAAACGCTGGCAGGATGTCGAAGAATTGCTGGAGGCGGGTATCGACGTCTATACCGCGATCAATGTCCAGCACATCGAAAGCCTCAACGATGTGGTCTCGCAAATCACCGGTATCCCGGTCTGGGAAACCGTGCCCGACTCGATATTGGAAAGCGCCAATGAGATCGAGCTGATCGATCTGCCGCCGGATGAATTGTTGCAGCGGCTGAAGGAAGGCAAGGTCTATCTGCCTCAGCAGGCGGAACGTGCGGCGCAGAATTTTTTCCGCAAGGGCAACCTGATCGCATTGCGCGAACTCGCGTTGCGCCGCACGGCGGACCGTGTCGACGCGCAGATGCGCGACTACCGCGAAGACCATGCCATTCAGGACGTGTGGCAAGTCAAGGAACGGCTGCTGGTCTGCATCGGGCCGGGCAGTTATGCAGAGAACCTGGTGCGCGCAGCGTACCGCTTGGCGCAGTCGCTCAAGGCGGAATGGATCGTGGTGTATGTCGAGACGGCAAAGCTCCAGCATCTTTCCCGGGAACAGCGCGATGTCGTACTGCGTACGCTGAAGCTGGCGGAAGAACTGGGTGCGCAGACCGTCACTCTGGGTGGGCGGAAACTGTCCGAGGAGGTGATTGCGTATGCCCGTACCCGCAATGTCACCCGCATTGTGCTGGGCAAGCCGACACGGTCAGGATGGAGGCGCTGGCTGTTCGGATCGCTGGTTGACACTGTCGTTCGTCAAGCCGGCGATATAGGCATACATGTGGTGGGCAAGGAATCCGATTTCCTGTCGCTGAGGAGTGAGAATCCCTATTTTTCGCGCAGCCGCTTGTATCTCGGACTTGCATCAGAAGAGCACCGCCCGCTGATCAGGTGGCGCGCCGGCTATGCATGGGCGATTGCTGCAACGGCAATCAGCACCGCAATAGCATGGCCCATGCTAGACCATTTCGATCTGGCCAATCTGATCATGGTTTACCTGTTGGGTGTGGTAGTGGTCGCAGCACGCTACGGGCGTGGACCTTCGATACTGAGCTCGTTCCTGAGCGTGGTATCGTTTGATTTCTTTTTTGTGCCGCCGCGATTCAGTTTTGCCGTTTCGGATACACAGTACCTGATCACTTTCGCCATCATGCTATTGGTTGCACTGGTGATCAGCAACATGACGGTAAGTATCCGCTACCAGGCCAAGATCGCCGGACACCGCGAGCGCCGCATCGCTTCACTGTACGCCATGAGCCGCGAACTGGCCTCGACACGCGGCGAAGAGAATATCGTGCGTATTGCGGTCAAACATGTGGCTGAGGTGTTTGAAGCGCAGGCAGTGGTGTTGCTGCCCAATGAAACGGGGCGCATCGTTTATCCCAAGGGCGAGGGGTCGGCGCAATCTTGCCATGGCAGCGACCTGAGTGTGGCGCAATGGGTATATGACCATGAAAATATGGCGGGCCAAGGCACTGATACCTTACCGGGAGGAGAGATAATTTACCTGCCATTGAAAGCCTCTTCCGGAATGATAGGTGTGCTGGCGCTGTTGCCGCTTAACCCGTCGCGGATCGCCCTTCCCGAACAACAACGTCTGCTGGAAACTTTTACCAGCCAGATCGCGATGGCACTGGAGCGGGTCAGGCTAGTGGCGGAAGCGCACAGTACCCAGTTAAAAATGGAAACGGAACAGTTGCGCAACTCCTTGTTATCTGCGATCTCGCATGACCTGCGCACTCCGCTGGCGGCAATCGTGGGCGCATCCAGCAGTCTGGTGCAGGATGAAGACAAACTGGATGGCCATGCACGCCACGAACTCAGTCAGGCGATCTATGACGAAGCGATACGCATGGCCGGACTGGCGAACAACCTGCTGGACATGGCACGGCTTCAGGCTGGCGCTGTTGTGCTGAACCGGCAATGGCAACCGCTGGAAGAATTGGTCGGCGGCGCTTTGGCGGGAATGAGCACGCACATGAGCCATCATCCGGTCAGCATCAAACTGCCACGCGATTTGCCGCTGGTCGAGATAGACAGCCTGCTGATCGAGCGAGTGTTTGCGAACCTGCTGGAAAACGCGGTGAAGTACACGCCATCCGGAACCCTCATCGAAATTTCCGCAGCAAGCGGAGCGAACGAACTGGTGGTGACCGTTTCAGATCAGGGCCATGGCATTCCGGCAGGAGAAGAGCAACATATCTTCGAAAAATTCCATCGTGTCGACAACGAGGGAAATCGCGGCGGTGCCGGGCTGGGACTGGCGATCTGTCGCTCCATCGTGGAGGCGCACGGCGGACGCATCTGGGCGGATAATCTGCCAACCGGCGGTGCAGCTTTCCATTTCACATTGCCACTGACCGAGCCACCGTTGATCGAGCACGAAGAGGCTCATCTTTCATGAACAATTCCGCCACCATCATCGTCATCGAAGATGAAGCGCAGATCCGCCGCTTCCTGCGCACTACGCTGGCCTCGGAAGGCTATAAGGTGATCGAAGCGGAAACCGGCAAACAGGGTTTGCACGAAGCTGCGATGTGCAAGCCGGACCTGATCATCCTCGACCTTGGCCTGCCCGACATGGACGGCGTCGAGGTGGTCAAGGGGTTGCGTGCGTGGTGTTCCGTTCCTGTCGTCATCCTGTCCGCGCGCTCACAGGAAAGCGACAAGGTCTCCGCGCTGGATGCGGGCGCGGATGATTATCTGGTCAAGCCTTTCGGCGTGGGCGAACTGCTGGCACGCATGCGCGTGGCATTACGTCATGGGTCTTCCACCACCAACGGTGAGAAAGAAAGTGTTTTCTCGGCGGGTGAACTGACGGTGGATATGGTTCATCGCAAGGTCACCGTCAGCGGCGCGGAAGTGCATCTGACCCCTATCGAATACCGTCTACTGACCGTGCTGGTAAAACATGCAGGCAAGGTATTGACGCATCGCTTGTTGCTCAAGGAAGTCTGGGGACCAAACTATGTGGAACGCGCGCACTACCTGCGCATCTACATGGGCACTTTGCGCCACAAGCTGGAGAAAGATCCGGCGCGCCCGCGTTTCCTGCTGACTGAGGTCGGGGTGGGTTACAGACTGGCCGTTACCTGAAAGCGCTTCCCGTGTTTTTCAGTCTGCCGCTGCCATGAGTCGTTTTATAGCTGTGCTGAGCAGCAATACGCCGCATCCTGCCAGCACACCGGTAACAAGAAGATGCAGCACACCCCCGGAAAAATGGAACAGTTCGCGCAATACCGGCACGCTGAATACCAGCGCCAGTCCGGCGCTGCCGCCGAGCACGATCCACCACAGCAGCGGATTTTTACTGGACCACGCACCTTGCCCCAATGCGTCCGACCAAGCTGAACCCAGAGAGCGGTTGCAGAATATCAGCGCGATATTGCCTGACACCATCGCAACGAACACCAGTGCGCGCACGGTGTTTTCTGCATACCCATGTGATAGCGCCCACGCATAGGTCGCAGCGGCAACCGCGAACGCTACCAGCCCTTGCAGTATGCTGCCAGTCAACAGCATGCCGCCGAACAAGGTTTCGTTGGAGTCACGCGGAGGGCGGCGCATCACGTCGGACGCTTCCGGTTCTGCCTCGAATACGATCGAGCAGGCTGGGTCGATGATCATCTGCAGGAACATGATGTGCGCGGGCAGCAGCATCAGTGGTTCGCCGAACAGCACCGGCAGCAGTGCCATGCCGACGATGGGGATGTGCACGGCCAGCGCGTAACTCATCGCCTTGCGCAGGTTGTCATAGATACGCCGGCCCAAGCGGATCGTGGCGGCCAGCGAGGCGAAGTCATCGTTGAGCAGCACCAATCCCGCGGCTTCGCGCGCCACGTCGGTGCCGCGCTTGCCCATTGCCACGCCGATGTGCGCGGCCTTGAGGGCGGGCGCATCGTTCACGCCGTCGCCGGTCATCGCGACGATCTCGCTATTGGCCTTGAAGGCTTCCACGATGCGCAGTTTCTGTTGCGGTACGATGCGTGCGCATATCTGCACGTCGCGCAGCCGGGCGCGCAACGCTTCATCGGTCAGGTTATCCAGTTCGCTGCCGGTCAATACCTGTTCACTCGGCAAATCCAGTTCGCGTGCGATCGCCTGTGCGGTGCGCGCATGGTCGCCGGTGATCATCACCACGCGGATGCCAGCCGCGTGGCATTGCGCGATGGCCTCGGCAGCGTCGGCACGCAGCGGGTCTTGCAGGCCGAGCAAGCCGACAAATGAAAATTCGATGTCGTGTTGTTGTTCCGGCCACGCTTGTTCCGGCTTCAATTTTGCGCGTGCCACGCCCAGTACGCGCAAGCCCTCGCCAGCCATACCGGCAACCACTTTTTCAATCGCGCGCGCTTCAGCTTCCGGCAGGTGACACAGGTCGATGATGGCTTCCGGCGCACCCTTGGCGGCGACAATGTGGTGTTTCTGGCCGCCGCCCTGCCAGACGTGCGTCATCGCCGCCAGTTCCGGTGACAGGCTGTATTCGTGCACCAGTTGCCATGCGGCATGCAGGTGCTCGCTGCCATCCAGGGTGCGCTTGCCCAACTCGTGCAGGGCGCGTTCCATCGGATCGAACGGCTCGCGCACGCTGGCGAGGATGCCGAATTCCACCAGTTCGTGCCACGGTTCAGGCAACGCGCTATGGCTGTCCACTTGCAGCATCTGATCTTTGCTATAGAGCTTGCGGATCACCATGCGATTCTCGGTCAGTGTGCCGGTCTTGTCGGTGCACAGCACGGTGGTGGCGCCCAGGGTCTCGATCGCATCCAGCCGCCGCGTCAGCACATTGCGCCGCGAGATGCGCCACGCACCGAGTGCCATGAACACCGACAGGATCACCGGAAACTCTTCCGGCAGCGAGGCCATCGCCAGGCTGATGCCGGCCAGTAATGCATCCAGCCAGTTGTGATGCACGATGCCATAGGCGAGCACGAGTATCAGGCAGACGGAGATGGCCAATATCGCGAGGCGACGAACCAGCCGGTCGGTCTGGATGCGCAGCGGAGACGCGCCTGTGTTGGCGCTTTCCAGCGATTTGCCGATCTGCCCGATGGCGCTGGACTTGCCGGTCGCGGTCACCAGGCCGATGCCGCTGCCTTGCACCAGCACTGTTCCTGCATATACAAATGGCTGATCGTCACCGCCCGGAGGTTGTGCAATTGCATCAGCGCTGCCCGGGAATTTGCGCACCGGAACCAGCTCGCCGGTCAGCATGGATTCGTCGGCGAACAGGTCGTTGCAACTGAGCAGCACGGCATCGGCGGCGACGCGGTCGCCTTCCTTGAGCAGTATCAGGTCGCCTTGCACCACCTCGCGACCGGCGATACGTTGCTGTTTGCCGTCGCGTATCACCAATGCACGTGGGCTGGACAGGTCGCGCAATGCTTCCAGCACGCGTTCGCTTTTGCGCTGCTGCGACACTGTCATGGTGATGATGATCAGCACGAAAAACATCAGCATCAGTGCGTCCCCGGCATCACCCAGCAGCAGATATATTCCGCCTGCCGCGATTAACAACAGGAACATTGGTTCGCGCATCACATCGGCAATGATGTGCCACACATGCTGAGGCTGAGGCGGGTTTAGTTCGTTGTATCCCGACACAGCCAGGCGCTGTTGCGCTTCGGCGGTGCTCAGTCCTGCGATCAATTGTTCGTTGTTCATTGCGCCCATGCCGGTGATACCGTGGCTTGCGATGAGGTCAGCATACCGCGATAGCGGTCAGCGAGTAAATCGCAGCAGTGTTTGGTGAGTCCGGGGGCACATAAAAATTCTCCGCATCGAACGCGATTCGGGCAAATTACGCGCGCATTTTTTGAAATGGAACTATACTGAATACAGAATATCCTACTGGTTCCGTAGGTTTCAGATGGTTCGACAAATTTCAGGAGTTCAAAGTTATGACGCAATACAGCAAGCGCATGGTGATCGTTCATTGGCTGACACTGGTACTATTGATCGCCGCATGGTATCTGGGCGACAGCCTGGCCGATTCGACCGACGAGAGCAAGGCGACGCTGGCCGGATATATTGTGCATATTGCGGTGGGCGGCACGGTCTTGTTGTTGACCGCGTTTCGTTTTTATTTTCGCAACAACGATGGCGTGCCCAAACCTATGGGCGTATCACCCATGGACAAGCTGGCCAAGGGCGTGCATTACCTGCTTTATACCGTGCTGTTCGTGTTGCCGCTCAGCGGGATCGTGATCCTGCTTACCAGCAAAGCGGGGCCGGCGTTATTGGCGTTCGATGCGACTATGCTGCCGAAAGAGCACGGTTACAGGGGCGTGTTTGCCCACGAGATACACGAGCAGTTGGTCAATGTGCTGATCGCGCTGGTGGTGTTGCATGTGCTGGGTGCGATCAAGCATCAATTCATCGACAAGGATGGCTTGATGGAACGCATGATGCTGCGCAGAAAGGACTGATTCTTCCGGTCAACTCAAGGCGCGGGATACACTGGTCTTTGTAATTTAAAGTGTCGGTGAGACTGGGTCATCACCCAGGCATGCCGATCGTGAGTGTTCTGAAGACTGTTGACTGACCGCTTTGGGGCAGGAATTTCATGGCATGACATTCTGCTATGTGTCGTTTGCAGAACTTGACGAAATTCCGGTTGTAGGCAGTAAATTATGATGACTGCATGTCGTATGCGGGACGCACCAATGTCAAAATCAATCGCAATATGCTAAGTGCAGAACCAGCCAGGATTTCCCCAATATTTTTATTTCCAAATCTTTCCGATCGCCACTGCATCGTGGCTCGCGCCCAGCGCGGGCAGGCCATAAAAATCAAGTAATGTGCGCAGCATGCTGTAATGGTCGATGCGCTGCGGACTGACACCGGTTTTCACCATCGGCCCGACAAATAGCGTCGCAATGTGGTTGCCTTCGTAATTGTCGTCTTCATCCCAGGTGAGTATCAGCAGGCTGTTGTGTTTTATCGCCCAGGCCACATAGGGTTCGATGTGTTTCTTCAACCATCCGTCCGCCGTTTCAAAGCTGCCATCGTGCATGTCGTTGTCCTGGTTCGGGATCACAAAAGATACCGTCGGCAGTTGGGAAAAATCTTTCGCAGATAATTTTTCAAAATCGGCAAAGCGCTTGTTCATTTCCGCTGGCAAGCGCGTGCCTTGCCAGTTCGCCGCAGGGTTGTGCTTGCGCTGATACGGACCCGATGCGCAGCTCATGTCGCCTATGGCAGGCAACGATTCTGAAAAAGTGGCGAAACTGAAACCGCCGTCGATCAGGGCCGAAGCAAGATTGTCGCTGGCGAAAGACCGCAGGCAGGCATCGTTGGTGATGCCTTGTGTGGAACCGGAAAACAGCGCCAGATAGTTGGGTTGGCTCGGGTGCGACACGGCATAGGATGATGTGAATAATATGCCGCGTTTTGCCAGCGCATGGATGTAGGATGAATTGTTGCGCTTGTCCATGATCTGCGCATAGCCGTGATTCTCTTCAATGACGATCACGACATGATCCGGATGCGGTAGCGGTGCGGCATGTGCTGCAGGGATGAATGTTGCAGCGAGCAAAACCAGAGTGGGAATGTATCGCATGAGGTGAAGATTGCCGCGCTGTGAGTTGTCCGGGCGGATAGCGGTTTGCATCATCGCCTTGACTGATTGCGCCGCCTGAAGTCATTCATGAATCCCGCCAGCTCTTCTACTGCTGACAGCGTCAGTGCGTTGTACAGCGAGGCGCGTACGCCGCCGATCGAGCGGTGTCCCGGCAGACCATGGAATCCGGCGGCCAATGCCTCGTCGAGAAATTTCTGTTCCAGTTCTGGCGTAGCCAGATTGAATACGACATTCATCAGCGAGCGGTCGGCCGGCTCGGCGCGTCCGTGATAGAAGTCATCGCTCTCATCAATCAGTTGATATAACAATCCGGCCTTGCTCTGGTTGATGCGTGCCATGTTTTCGACACCGCCGATCTCATTCATCAGCCAGCGGGTGATCAGCAATACCACGTAGATCGCAAACACCGGCGGCGTGTTGTAATTGGAATGCGCTGCTATATGGCTGCGGTAGTCCAGGAATCCCGGCAGGTGAGAAGGCCCCTCGGGCAGCAGGTCATCGCGCACGACGACCACGGTGACGCCGGCAGGTCCGAGGTTTTTCTGCGCATGGGCGTAGATCAGCGAAAATTTTTCCGCATCACACGGCTTGGACAGAAAATCGGATGACATGTCGCAAATGCGCGGCACGCCATCGCGGCCCAGTACGCGGCGGAACTGCAGGCCTTCCACGGTCTCATTGGAAATGTAATGTAAGTAGGGCGCGCGCGGGGAGAAATCCAATTCCTTGTCGGATGGCAGGCGGCGGAATCCCCAGGCTTCGCCGCTCCATAGGGCACGGATCGCACCACCATGGCGCGCTTCAGGCAGGGACTTGCCTCCCCAGTACCGGGTGAGCAGGTAATCGGCAGGCTCGGTCTTGTTGTGCAACAGCGTCATCGGCACCATGGAAAATTGCTGGGTGGCGCCGCCCTGCAAAAAAAGTATGTGGTAATTGTCGGGTAACCCCAGCAACGTGCGTATATTGTTTTCTGCTTCCTGCACGATGGCGGCAAACCAGTCGGAGCGATGGCTGATGCCGAGCAGCGAGAGTCCGGTTTCCGGCACGACGGCGATCGCCTCCTGTATCTGCCGCAACACGCCCTCCGGCAGTGCTCCTGGTCCGCCCGAGAAGTTGAGGCGGTTGGCGGCTATCATGTGCGGTTCTTTCATTTGCTGATCTCCTGGCATGTGCGGCCACCTTACGGCAGTTTGAATCCCGCTGTCTTGAACAACAGTTTGCGGAATGCATCCAGCACCTTTTGCATGTGTACCTGCTTGTAGGGGAAGAGGTCGACGGGGTCCAGTGCATGCACGACCATCGCATGGTCGATCTCGAAAATGAACAGCTGTCCATCTGGTGTTTCCGCACAGTCCAGGCAGACGTATTCCATCTGGGAGCGCTGGTATATGGCACGCAGTGCCGCAGCATGGCGCTGTGCGAACGCGTCGAAATGCTGCATGAAATTTTCTTCCTCGGCACGTTTTCCGGCATCCATGTACATGCCTGCATTGACATAGTGCACCATCCAGTGCGACGAGATCGCCATGTGGCAGGCATAGGGTTTGCCATCAATCAGCGCGATGCGGTATTTGCGGAACTGGCCATCTTCGCTGCTGTAATCGATGAATGCCGAGACGAAAAAATCATCCGCCTTGCTTTTGCCAAGATAGCCGGACAGTTCCAGCGCATCATCGATCTTTTGCAGACCGTTACCGGCATGTGAACCGACCGGGCGGATGATCAGCGGGAAATCATGATCGCCCAGTAAGCTGCTGGCAGGGCGATTTGTACTGGCGAATGGAATCAGGTCGGATCGCGTCATCCGCAACGTGGCCGGTATCAACAGGCCGGGAATTCCCTGCAGCAATTTGCTGGCGGTATCGCGGGCAACTCCCGGTATCGCTGCCGGGGCATTCAATACTGGCCGCGGCCAGTCTGCCAAGATGGCTTCAAGTAGCGTCAACAATATCTGGTTGGCATCGGATTCGCCGATGGCAACCAGCAGCACATCGTGTTCCGGCAACACAGCTTCCAGCAGGCTTTGCGGCGAAACGTAAAACAGATCCAGATCGACATCGCTGTTCTCCAGCAGGCAATCGATTGGCATGTTCGCCGACAGGTCTCCCGCCGCCATCAGCGCAAGCAGGCGCAATCTGGCGGGCTGGAGTTTGGCCGGGAGACTGTAGGTGTGCTGCAATTGCAGCGCCTGCTGCTGAATGGTGATACCCAGGTCGTGCTGTCCTATGCATTGCATATAGGTGGACAGATCCATCATTGCGATGGAGTCATAAGGATCGCGTTCGGCGCGTGCCAGCAGATACTGGCCGACAGACGTCATATCGATTCCGGCAATACTCATGCGCAGGAATGGCGCCAGACCCATCAAAGGGTGCCGGGTAGGGATGTCCGCTGGGGTGTTGGTCACGGGGTATTCATCTCCTGTGTTGCTCCTGTCGGTACGCAATGTTTGAGCTGTCACGTTATGGGACCAAGAGCATTATATAGGTGTAAGCATTGTCGCCAGAGTTTTGGCGGTCATTATGCTGAACAGGGGGAAGAATACCCGCCTAATTCTGCTATGTGTCAGTCGACCGTACGGTTTGATTTGTGGATGGGGGTCAGTGTGAAAGCGCCGTAAACAGTACTGGCGACTGTACCGGGTTATTTTTCCGCATCTTCAACTTTCTTCTTTTCTTCCTCGGTATTTTTTTGCACCATCTGATCAACAGCCTTGGCTTTATCCAGCACTTCTCTTTGCGGTGCGGCGATCGTGGGTGGTTTGTCGCAAGCGGCGAGCAACAAAGAGACGGCGAGCAGGATGTATTTCATGGTTCCTCCGGTTGGATGGACTGGCGGGAAGTGCAGATTCCCTAATATTCAGGATACGTGAAAATTTTTACTGCTCTAAGTACAAGCCAAGATTACTCCCGGTCGGCCATTTTTGGCGAATTATTTGTTACAAATTATTTTTGGCAACTTCCGCAATAAAAGCTGGAACGCTGCCCCTGCTTGATCTGCTTGATAGTCGCGCCGCAGCGGCGGCATGATTCGCCAGTCCTGCCGTATACCCAATAGTTCTGCTGGAAGTAACCGGGCTGACCAGAGGTATTCACGAAATTGCGCAGCGAGCTACCGCCGAGCTTGATTGCTTCGGCCAGCGTTGCGCGGATTTCTGCTACCAGTTTTGTGCAGCGCGGCAGGCTGAGTTTCCCGGCGGAGAGTTGCGGCTTGATACCGGCACGGAACAGCGCTTCGTTGGCGTAAATGTTGCCCACGCCGACTACGGTGTGATTGTCCATGATGCATTGCTTGATGCTGACGCTGCGCCCGCGCGTGGCCTGGTAGAGATAGCGCGCATCGAAATCTTTTTCTAGGGGCTCCGGTCCGAGTCCGGCGAGCAGCGGGTGTTGTGAAGGATCGCCTTCATGCCATAGCACAGCGCCGAAACGGCGCGGGTCGCGCAGACGCATCAGCGTGTTGTTGAACAGAATTAAATCGAAGTGGTCGTGTTTTTCCGCAGGCGTGCCCGCAGGCAGGATGCGCAGGCTGCCGGACATACCGAGGTGCAGGATCAGCGTGCCATTGCCGCAATCCATCAGCAGGTATTTGGCGCGACGTTTCAGCGAACGTATCGTCTGCCCGCGCAACAGCTTGGGCAGATTCTTGGGGATCGGCCAGCGCAGGCTGCCATTGCGTATCACCGCGTCCGCAATCGTGAGTCCGGTGAGATGCGCGTCCAGACCGCGCCGTGTGATCTCTACTTCAGGGAGTTCAGGCACGGCGTTTGCGCCAGATATAAATTCCCACACCTGCGAGCAACAGCGGCAACGCCAGCAGGAAGACCCCGCTGATGATACCGAGCTGCATTTTACTGAGCACCAGGCTGCTGTCTTTTGCGGCGCGCGGTTGCAGCGTGATGAGATTGTCGTCGCTGGCCAGCCAGTTCACCATGTTCACGCCGAGGTCGACGTTGCCGCCGTTGCCGGCATAGCTGTTGGCGAGGAATGCGCCGTTGCCGACGACCACAATGCGCTGGTCGCGGTCATTGATGCGGCGTTGCAGCGCCATCGCGATGACAGCCGGACCGGGCGTGTCGTGCTGCTTGTCGAATATTGGCTTGTCCTTGGGCACCTTGCGGCTCACCCAGCCGCGAGGCGCGGCTTCCACGATGACGTTATGCTGCCAGCTCTTTTCATTTTCATCTGTCGAATTTTCATTCCACAGCAGTGCGCGTGCGGAAGGGAATACAGTGATCAGGCTGAAGTTGCGCGTGATCGCATGCGGCGGGTAGGACGCGCCCAACGACCAGGTTGGAGGCGCATTCATCTCGGTCGCAGCTGGATCGATCACGATGCCGGGCGGCAGCAGCAGGTCGAGTTTTTCGGCGAGGCGTTCCAGCCCGTGCAACGGTTCTGCGTCCACCAGCCACAAGAGGTTGCCGCCGCGCTCGACATAGCGCAACAATTTATCTATTTCGCCGCGCATCAGATCGAGTTGCGGCTGGGTGACGACCAGCACGCTGACGTTGCTAGGCACCTCTTGTGCGACTGCCAGATTCAGGCTGCCGAGGTGGAAGCCATTCTGCTTGAGCTTGGCGCCGAACAGCGAGCCGAGGTCGTAGTTGGCGACGCCGTCCAGCTTGCGTTCGCCGTGGCCGTCCAGATACATCACGGTCTGGTCGCGCGTGTGCGCCAGGCGTAGCAGCGTGCTGGTGAGTATGGGTTCATTGATCTTGGTCAGGTGTTCGCTGCGCCCGCCGTATTCGATCACCATTTCGCCGTTGAAACGGATCTGCGCCGCACGGGTTTTTTCCTCGTCTTTTTCCGGGTCGATGAACACCAGATGGATGTCGGTTTTATAGCGCTGGTACAGCGACAGGAAGTCGCGGATGATCTTGCGGATGTCGCCCAGTCGTGCATCCTGTTCGGTGGCGTATACGGTGACAGTTACCGGGCCGACCAGTTGCTTGAGAACTTCTATGCTGCCCGGCTCCAGGCTGTTGATGTCGTTGTAGGTGACATCGCGCTGCGCGTGATGGCGCGAGGCGAGGTAGCCCAAGCCGGAGGCGATGCCGATCAACACCAGCACAAATAAAAGGTTGCGCAGCGGGTGAGCTTTATAAAGTTTACGCAACATGGTTCACCCGTAGACCCGGTTATTGTGCAAGCGCTTCATCGTCAGCAGCAGGAACACGGCGGTGAACAGCACGAAGAACACGGTATCACCGCTGTCCAGCAGGCCGCTGTTGAAATTCTGGAAGTGATGCAGCGGCGAGAGCAGATGCCATGGCGAATCTTCCGACAGGGTGCCGATATCAGCCAGCCATAATCCGAGCAGCACTGCCAGCGCGCCGATCGCGGCGATGATGGGCTGGGTGGTGAGTGCGGAGATGTACAGCCCCAGCGCGACAAAGCTGGCGGTGAGCAGCAGCAGGCCGAGCAGATTGCTCAGCATCAGTCCGTGATCGACGGCTGTGCCGAGCACCAGCGTGTACAGCATCAATGGTACGCCGCTCATCAGCACAACCAGGAAGACCAGCAAGCCGAGGAATTTCCCGAGCACGATGTGGCGTCCGGACAA
>CAIOKY010000089.1 GCA_903858965.1 uncultured Nitrosomonadales bacterium
ACTGGAGCGGGTGAAGGGGATCGAACCCTCGTCGTAAGTTTGGAAAACTTCTGCTCTACCATTGAGCTACACCCGCAGCGCCCCAAGCAACAACAGCCCAAACGCAGCAACCGCCTCCAACAACAGTTGCCACAACACCAGCCCAATTAGCCGCCCACACAAAAACATACCAAAACCAAATCACATTTGGTGGAGGGGGAAGGATTCGAACCTTCGAAGGCAGAACCGTCAGATTTACAGTCTGATCCCTTTGACCGCTCGGGAACCCCTCCAAACAGAACCCGCGATTATGCCAATCCAGAGCCTGCGTGTCAAACTGAATTAACTCGCGTATACACTGTGACGGAGAGAATAGGTCGAACCAATGGAAATGTTGCATTGCCGAATCATCTTTGCACGGCGCATTTCCACAGAATCGAAAAATACGGATAATCAACAGCCCAACATTGCATTTCAACCCCTTTCCACGGAGGCACCATGGAAATCACCTGCTATCGCAATTCCGAAATACGGCGCGAGCCACTAGTCCTCTCCGCGACTGTCTATAACGCCGCACATTTACTGCTGGAACACAGTAAAGAAGGTGTGGTATTTGTGCCTATCCGTAGCATGCAATATCTCGCGGTGATCGATAGGGAAGAAATTATTTTTCTGGATGGCACAAACAAAAACTGGGTTGAAATTGCCTGGCAGAATTTTTGTCCCCAGCAACGCACTGCGCTGACTGAACCCGTTCCCTATGAAGCCGTGCATTACAACCTGAATAGCAACGAAATCATGAAACGCCTGCTGGGCGAATTCCCCCAGGCACTGAGGGCTCTTGCAGCGAAAGATGTCCCTTTATCCATTGCCCGCATAATCAAGCTTGGCCGTAATCAGGCCTGAAGCTTAATCGTCGTCCCCGAGCTCGGGATCCCATCCTTCTGCTTTGGCACGCGTGATCGCTTCCTGATGTATACGCATATAGCGTTGCTGCAGCTCCATCGGCAAGCGGCTCGGGAGGTGCGCGTATTTTTCCCATTCCGCCCATATCTTTTCGTAAAGCACTTGCAACTGGCCATCCGTCCAGCCCGCGCAATCTTCGCTATCGGGAATCAAGCCGAACACCCAGGCATCCTTGACCATCTGACCCCAATGCGTCATGCCGCCGTTTTCATCGTTGTTCAAACCTGCATAGCCTAATTGTTTCATATTGTTCACCTCGTTAATCCAGCGTAGAGCAATGGAAAATTTTTGCTGCCGCCGCCATGCGGCTTAACTTACAGACAAGTTAGCCTGCGCCGAAAGCTTCAGTATATTTACCTCGTCAAACCCGCATACAACAGCGGGAGCTTTTCCGGCAATCGCTCGACGTGATCGACCACCATATAATTCTTGCTGCCAAAGATACGCGAAACATATTGATCGGCGCGCGGATCCAGCGTCATGCAAAAAGTCGTGATGCCGTTTCGCGCCGCATCTTCAACGGCCTTCTTGGTATCGTAACGCAGATACTGCGGATCACGCACATCTATATCTGCCGGCTCGCCATCCGTGATCACCATCAATAATTTTTTGGCGGACCGCTGCCCGCGCAGATAATGCGTAGCGTGGCGGATCGCCGCGCCCATGCGCGTTGAAAGCTGACCCGTCATGCCCGCCAGCCGTGATTTCGGCTCATCATTGTATGGCTGGTCGAAATCCTTGAAGCGATAATATTCCACATCGTGCCGGCCATCGGAACAAAAACCGTGGATCGCAAACGGATCGCCGATCCTGTGTATCGCATCGGAAAGCAGCACACAGGCCTGACGCGTCAAATCCAGCACGGTTTGGTCCTGCCCCATCACTTTCTCGTTGGTCGACTCGGATAGATCCAGCAACACCAACACCGAAATATCGCGCACCTTGCGCACCGAACGCATCATGATACGCGGGTCGGGCTGGATGCCCATGCGAAAATCTATCATGCTGCTGATCGCGGCGTTGATGTCGATCTCGTCGCCGTCTTCCAGTTTGCGGATACGCTGCACGCCCTGTGGCTGCATCGCATCCAGCAAAAATTTCAGGCGTGATGCAATGCGCTTATTATCCGCGGCGATTTGATCTATCAGTTGCATATCCCCCGCCTTGGGACGTTTTTCCAGCACCGTAGCCCAAGCCGGTCGTTCCAATTGAATCTGGTAATCCCATTCCGCGTAATGATACGGCTCTGAAACAGGTTCCTTGCCTTCTGACTCGTTGTAGCTGATGCCATTATCCTCATAAGGAAAAAATTCCTCAGACATCACCCAGATTTCCTGCGCGTCGTCACCCGCGGTCTCGACCTCGACCTCGTTGGCAAACTCCATCACCGACACATGTTTGCGCACCTGTCTGATAGTCTCGAAGCCCGCAGCCTGGGATTTATCGAAATCGAATTCAGCAAATTCCCAGAAGTAACGATTGTCATCGCGGTAGGGCGCACTCAATGTGTCAGTGCGCGGATTGAACGGGATTTTTTTCTGGGTGAGACCATGCGCCAGCGCCACGCCGATTTCCCAGGAAATTGCATTGTCCGACATACGATCCGCGGCCTGGGTAAACAGCATGCGCCCTTCGACGACCCACTTGTCATCATCCTGGTAATCGCTGTCCAGCAATGCGCGCGCCAGACGGTTCAAATAATCGCCTACCGTGCTGGCCTGATCGGCTTGTACAATATGCAGCTTGGCCCACAATTGTTTGAGCCCGGGAAATGCACGGACAGCAAGCATCTCGACACGCGCATCCTCGATCACGCTGATCACTGCCATCTGCAACGGGTTCAGCGCCTCGGCAGAAATCGGCTCGCGCGTATAGACCAGATGCGCGGCGCAATGCGCCGCGGTGGCACGATACAATTCCAGGCCAGGCACACCATTAGCGTCATCATATGCGTCGGGCAAATGCATAAAATAATCTTCGACGTAAGGTTTGTAACCTTCGCGCGATTCAAAGTCACCACTGGTAGGACGCATGAAAAAATCGCGGGCCCACAAAGCGCGCAGATACATATTGATGCGCCGCTGCACATCCACGAACAGCGTTCCCTTGCGTTCCTTTTGCAATATCGCCAGCGACTCTTTGGACTTCAGGCCAAAATAATTCACCTGCTCTTCAAAATTTATCTTGTGCGCATGCGCACCCCAAGTCGCCCAGCGGCGCAAACCACCCAGAGTGAGTTGCCCCAGCAAGACCTCCAGATTTTCGAGCATCGGACGCAGGCCGCGCGGAACCTGGTTGAGCAGCGTATTGACCAGTTGCAGATAAGCGCCGAACAAGGCAGCGTCACCCAAGCGTTTGGCCGCCGTCGGCGCAGCAGCAACGATAGCTTCCAACATTGAACCACTGGTCTTTGAAGCCAGCGCCATCACTGCATCCAGCAAATCCACCACAGAATCTTCGCCAATCTCCTTGGCGACGCTTGGCGCACTCTGGATAAACGTAATGACCAATTCGCTGCCGCGACCCAGATTCTTAAGTGCCCGTGCGCCCTGCACATAGTTTTCCAGACCCTGCGGACTGAATACACGCGCGGCTTCATACCATGCGGATTGCAATACCTCACCCGCATGCGCGCCCAATTCATCGAGCAGCTCGGTATGAGTTTCCAATGAGAGCGTCATTTATACTTTCCAGTCAAAGACAAATCAAT
>CAIOKY010000090.1 GCA_903858965.1 uncultured Nitrosomonadales bacterium
CCCACAAAGAACTTGAAGATGCTGGATACCTTAGTCTAGCTGCTGGCCAAAAGACTTATAACGGCGTAGCCATCATTGTTAGGCGCGCAGCTTTAGCTCCTATTGCGACAGACCTAGAGACTACTTTTCTCAACCCGGTTAGAAACATGCCAAATCATGTTGATGAGCAGCAACGCATCTTAGCTGCCACAGTGTGTTTCAAGGGACCGCAACCGATAAGATTGGTATCTGCGTATTTTCCGAACGGACAGTCACCTGAAAGCGAGAAGTTTGCTTACAAACTTAGCTGGCTAAACGCATTACAGGCTTGGCTAACAGATGAGCTGCAACAACATCAACGTTTAGCCCTCTTAGGTGATTTCAATATTGCCCCGCAAGATGCTGATGTGCATGATCCAAAAGCATGGGAAGGCCAGAACCTCGTTTCCCCCCAAGAGAGAAAAGCTTTTCAGGATTTATTAAAGCTAGGATTTGAAGACTCCTTCAGGATGTTCGAGCATGCCCCTAAAGCGTATAGCTGGTGGGATTACCGCATGATGGGTTTTAGGCGCAATGCTGGCATGCGGATCGACCACATCCTCTTGAGTGAAATACTCAAAGAAAAATGCAGTGCAAGCATCATTGATAAAGAGCCGCGCACCTGGGAGCAGCCTTCTGATCATGCTCCTGTGATTGCAGAGATTAAAAAGTCCTAAGCATGTGTTGCATTGATTGGTTGAAGTCACTGCCGGCAAGCAATTGAAACTAGGCTTGCAGGTTAGCGCTTGTATTGGGTGTCTTCTTTGATCGTATGGCTAGAGAGGGCGTCCATGTCCACCTTCGGCCAGTATCCTGCTGGCAACTGGATGGCACCATTATGAAAGCCGAGCGGATTCTCTAAAAGGCGTGAGCGCGCCTTTAGGTAACCATTCATTTCGCCGGCGTTGTCGATGCTGGAGGCTGCGACACACGCCTCCATCCAACAAGCAATCTCCAGCGAAACGCCATCACCCAGAACGGGCGTCATGCCGCGGTCGCGGATGTGCTGAAGGCCAGCAACCAGTTGATTCACGCTGCCAACCTTCTTCAGCTTGAGTTTCACGAAACCCACGTTCTCGATAGCGCCTGCACGGTCAATGTCCTCCATGCCATAGATGGACTCGTCGAGCATCACGGGAACGGTGGATGCTGCTGCTACCGCGGTGTTCTCGGCCCAGTCATGCGATCCACAGGGTTGCTCAAAAAGCTCGATACCTTCTGGAACCAAACGGCTCGCGAATGCGATGCCAGCCTTCTCAGTGAATCCCCGGTTAGCATCCAACCGGAGCGTAGCACGTCCCGCGCAGATGGATTGAATCCTCTGAACGCGGTCCAGATCGTCTTGCCAATCGAAGCCTACCTTAATCTTCAGCGTCCTAAACCCCTGCTCCAGCAGAGCCGCGATTTCTTCGCGCAGTTCACCTTCGTCATGTGCTTGGCAGGGCGCAAGCAGCGGAACACTTGTGTCGTCAATTGTCTTCAATATGGGTTCGTCCATAAGCATGCTGAGCGCGCCGTACATAGCGCTTGAAACTCCGGGATATTCGGCGGTGAATGAGCGGACGACCTCGTGGGCGTTGTCGACTTCAGCACCTTGCAGGCGCGTCGCCATTTCAACCGCGGCCTTCCATGAACCTTCGCGCGACTCGCTGGTATAACCAGGCGAGACCATGCATTCTCCCCAGCCTTTTTCGCCACCAGCCTGCACCTCGACGAGAAAGGGATCGAAGACCACCTTATCCCCAGTCGAAAGTTTATATGGTGTCGTAAGGGGAAAAGAGATCTGTCGCACTGTGACGCGTTCCACCTTCATGAATTTCTCCTGAATCTGTTAGTCAATCTATTGCGATTACAAGCTAATTAGTCATTTTCGACAGGTGCTTGCGGAGCGTTTAAACCCGTTGTTCTATGCTTTTATCTGATTGGAGTATAGGTGACACTCCGACAAGGCAACAGATTTTTTAGGCAGCAGGCTTGTTCTTGGCTGCTTAGTGCACGATTTGTACCTATTCACCAGGTCATGGGCAAGAAGTGTCCGTTCCCCCGTCACCGCTGGAATAGAGCGAAGCCTTTAATCCAACTTTACGGCACCTGATACACCGTACACAGATTGCACATATACTGCACCCTAAAGGGCGTGATGCTGATAACAATATGCTGGAGCGAGATATGAACCAAATGTCGAGTTGGGGAACACCGGCAGGGAGTGTCCACAGACATCCCTGCCTGCATCTATGTTGCATGTTCATATCATTCGTCATACTGTGTGCCGCACCGGCTCTTACAGCTGCTGCTTATCCTGAACGGCCCATCACCATGATCGTCCCTTTTGCCCCGGGTGGGCCCACCGATGTATTCGCCCGTATCTTGGCGAAACATCTGGGTCAAGAGCTGGGGCAGCCCATCACGGTGGTCAACCGCGCAGGAGCAGCGGGCAATGTTGGCACTGCGATTGCCGCCCGTGCCGCACCGGATGGCTATACAGTTCTGTTCGGCACTGCATCGATCGCGGTGGCGCCATCGGTATACACAACACTTTCATATGATGCATTAAAAGACCTTCAGCCAGTGGCCCTTGTCGGTTCATGCCCTGCCTTAGTAGTAGTGGCACCCGATGGGCCCGCATCCATCAAGGAACTGGTGGCGATGTTAAAGAGCCAGCCCGGCAAGTACAGCTATGCCGCCTCCGGTTATGCCAGTGCAACACATTTGGTAACAGAGTTCTTCAACCGCAAGGCGGGAGTTGTTGCATTTGTCGTGCCCTACACCGGCTCAGCACCGGCGAACCAAGGCATGATCTCGAAATTGCATTTATATACTTTTGTGACGGCTAGCTCCGTGATGGGGCTTATTAATAGCGGTACTCTCAAGGTCATCGGTATCGCAAGCGAGAGACGTTCGTCCATTCTGCCGGACGTTCCGACGATCGCGGAGGCAGGAATTTTGGGCGTCGATGCATCGACATGGAACATGCTTTTTGTTCCGGCTCAAACGCCTGTCGAGATTACCCGGAAGTTGAACTCGGCGACCAACAAGGTGCTGGCTGATCCTCAGGTAGTGAAAATGTTGCGAGGTCTTGTCATCGATGTGACGTCTGATTCAACACCGGCATCTTCGGCAGCCTATATGCAAAGCGAAATTAAGCGCTGGGCCGATATTGTCAAGATTACAGGTGTTAAGCCAGAGTAGCTGAATCGACCACACACGACGGCGCCAACAGCACCAGCAATATTGAATATCTGAGGTAGGTTGTAGTGCTGAGCTTAAGTTCACAGTAGCCAAAACGATTCAGTGCACTGCCGGTAAGGCCTTTAAGGATGCCGTTAACAAGCGTAATATGTGGCGCCTATTAAATGCTTAAGCCAAACCACCATGACGCAATAGAGCATCGATGCTGGGCTCACGACCACGAAATGCCTTGAATGATTCGGCGGCAGGGCGACTGCCACCAACTTCTAGAATTTCCTGACGATAGCGTTTACCAGTTTGCTGATCAAGTACGCTACCACTGAGTTTTGCTGCCTCTTCGAATGCTGAATAAGCATCTGCAGACAGCACTTCAGCCCATTTATAGCTGTAGTATCCCGCGGCGTAGCCACCAGCGAAAATATGACTAAAGGAATTAATCCAACGAGATATTTCTGGTTGCGGAATGATATTAAATTCTGCCGCAGTCTTTCTGGAGACTTCAAGCACGGCTTCATTTTTTACATTGGCAGCATCAAATGTTGAATGCAGTCTCCAATCCGTTAAGGACATGACAATTTGACGTAATGTGGCCAAACCATTTTGGAAGTTCTTAGCTGCCAACATTTTGTCAAATAAGGTTTTGGGCAAAGGCTTGCCAGTATCTGCATGAGCGGTCATTTTTTCTAAGAC
>CAIOKY010000091.1 GCA_903858965.1 uncultured Nitrosomonadales bacterium
AAAGGGAAATTAAGAACCGGCTATTTGGTACACTTATCCACAGCTGTTTGTTCTAAAAACAGCTCACGTACTTGGGTCAACGCAAAGTCGGCACGTTGGGTCAGTATTTAATCGGCGCATACAATCGCACTCTTTTCGTGCCTGGAAGCAAGCTGCAACAAGCGTGTTTCGCCCGCATGCAGAGTAAAAGTATAGGCGCGATCCGATCTCTCGCAGCGTACATCGGTAAACCTGAACAGCTCGTTCATCGTTAGAAAAGCAGGACCGTGATCAGTCCGTCACAGGCGAACACCGCCATCAGGCTGCGCATCACCGCGCGCGACGCGGCGACCGGTATCTCGGTCACGGCGCGCTTCACGGACAGCCCGTAATAGCAGGGCACCACCGACATCAGCATGCCGAAGCAGATGCTTTTCAGCAATGCCGCGAATATTTCCTGATAACTGATCATCTCGAAAAAATGCCCCACTTCGCCAAACAACGAAACGTCGATATGCCAGGCGGTCACCGTCATGCCGGTACCGATCGCAACAACCTGGAAATAAAAGGTCAGCACCAAACTGGTTACCGTCATCGCCAGCATCCGCGATACCACCAGATAAGCGACCGGCGAGATGCCCATGCGTCGCAAATTCTTTATCTCGCCATTCACCTGCATCGCGGCAAGCTCGCTGGCAATCGCAGAACTGCTGCGCCCGACAATCACGATCGCCGTCAGCAAGGGGCCCAGTTCACGCACCACCGTCCAGATCAGCACCTGCAGCGTCAGCAACTCGTTGCGCCCCACCAGATTGCTGACTTGCATCACCATGATCAATCCCGCCAGGAAGCCCATCACCGTGATCGGGCCTACCGATTGGATGCCAGTAAAATAAAGCTGCTTGAGCAACGCGTTGCGCACCGGCCATTTAATCACCGCCGGTAGCGCATGGAGAACCTGCCCGACCAGAACCACGCTGTCGCGCACAAACAGCCCCTGCATACCCAGCCAATCCTGCATCTGCATTACCGGATTTCTCATTGTCGCATCCGCTCCTTCATGTCATCATCACCCCACACATTCGCCACCTGATACAGGCAATACGGCAAGCTGCACCTGCAACCCTTCTGAAACAGCCCTTCCGGGAAGGCTGCAAGATACCAGATTTAACGGTTACGTTATCCTGCCAGCAGGGCTTTGAATTTTTCCGCTCATGCCGCTGGAATTTTATACTCGACTAATTTACTATCCTTCTTTGCTTATATCTTGTCCGACCATATACCAGCTACCGGAGCCTCCTTGTCGCATCATCGCAACAACAATGTTGCCCTGAACACCGAACTGATCAGGGCACTGCGCAGCCTATTGCCGCCGGAATCCGTGCTGGTCGATACGGAAGACCTGCGCCCGTTCGAATGTGACGGGCTGGCGGTCTATCGGCAGCTGCCGATGGTCGTGGTATTGCCGGAAACGATAGAACAAGTGCAGCAAATCATGCGGCTGTGCCATGCGCAGCAAGTACCGGTGGTGGCGCGCGGCGCGGGCACGGGACTCTCCGGCGGCGCATTGCCTTTGGCTGATGGCGTGTTATTGAGCCTGGCAAAATTCAAGAACATCCTGAACATCGATCCACATAACGCGATGGCCACCGTGCAACCGGGTGTGCGCAACATGGCGATCTCCGAAGCAGCCGCAACTTATGGCATGTATTACGCGCCCGACCCTTCGTCGCAGATCGCCTGCACGATAGGCGGCAATGTCGCGGAAAATTCCGGCGGCGTGCATTGCCTCAAGTATGGCCTGACGGTGCACAACATCCTGATGCTGAAAATCGTCACAATGGAAGGTGAGTTGCTGACGGTGGGCGCGGAGACACTGGACTCGCCGGGCTACGATCTGCTGGCGCTGATGTCCGGTTCCGAGGGCATGCTGGGCATCATCGTCGAAGTCACCGTAAAGTTATTGGCCAAGCCTGAACGTGCGCAGGTCATACTCGCCGCCTTCGACGATGTGGAAAAAGCAGGCGAGGCGGTCGGCTCCATCATCGCGGCGGGCATCATTCCCGCCGGACTGGAAATGATGGACAAGCTCGCGATCCGGGCGGCGGAAGATTTCGTGCACGCGGGTTATCCGCGGGATGCCGAGGCGATATTGCTGTGCGAACTGGATGGCACACATGCCGAAGTGTCCGAATACATCATGCTGGTGCGCAGGATATTGATAGCCGGCGGCGCGACCGAAGTGCGCACCGCCGTCGACGAAGCCGAGCGGCAGCTGTTCTGGAAGGGGCGCAAATCGGCCTTCCCCGCCGTGGGCCGCATCTCGCCGGATTATTACTGTATGGACGGCACGATCCCGCGCCGCCAGTTGCCGCATGTGCTGCACCGCATAGCCGAGATGTCGGCGGAATATAATTTGCCGGTCGCCAATGTGTTCCATGCCGGGGACGGCAACCTGCATCCGCTGATCCTGTTCGACGCCAACAAGCAAGGTGAACTGCAACGCACCGAGGAATTCGGCCGCAGCATCCTGCAACTGTGCGTGGAAGTCGGCGGCACCATCACCGGCGAACACGGTGTCGGCATCGAAAAGATCGACCAGATGTGCGTGCAATTCAGCGGCGCGGAATTGACCCAGTTCCACGCCATCAAAGCCGCGTTCGATCCATCCGGCCTGCTCAATCCCGGCAAGGCCGTGCCGACGCTGCACCGCTGTGCGGAATTCGGCGCGATGCATGTCCACCACGGACAACTCCCCCACCCCGAACTGGAGCGCTACTGATGGATGAACAAGACATCGGTACTGCACTGCAACGACAAGTGCTCGATGCTTTTCAGCACGAGACGCCGCTCAACATCGTTGGCGGCGGCAGCAAATCTTTTCTCGGCAATGCCAGCCAGGGTCAGACAATTGATGTCGGCAAGCATCGCGGCATCGTCGAATACGATCCGCGCGAACTGGTGTTGACCGCGCGCAATGGCAGCACACTGCAGGAGATCGAAACCGCGCTGAGCAAAGCCGGACAGATGCTGGCGTTCGAGCCGCCGCATTTCGGCGACAACGCGACGCTGGGCGGTACCATCGCCTGCGGACTATCCGGGCCGCGCCGTCCTTATTGCGGAGCGGCGCGCGATTTCGTGCTGGGTTGCAAGCTGCTGAACGGTCGCGGCGAAATCCTGAGCTTCGGCGGACAGGTGATGAAGAACGTCGCGGGCTACGATGTTTCGCGCCTGATGACCGGAGCCTATGGCACGCTGGGCATCATGCTGGAGATCAGCCTGAAGGTGTTGCCGCGTCCGGCTGCCACTGTCACGATGATGCGCGAATGCGACCCGGCCGAAGCGATAGCAAGCATGAGCGATCTGCTGGGCAGACCCTATCCGGTGGATGGTGCTTGTTATGACGGCGAACACTGCTACGTGCGCATTTCCGGCAGCGCGCAGGTGGTCAAGGAAGCGCGCACCAAGATACCCGGCGAGGTGATGGCGTATGCCGAAGCGTTCTGGTATGCGTTGCGCGAGCACGAGCTGCCATTCTTCAGTGGTCAGGGTGTGCTGTATCGCATCATGGTCAAACCCGCCACACCACACCTGCCTATCGCAGGTTCGTGGCTGCTGGACTGGGGCGGCGCGCAGCGCTGGCTGCGCAGCGATGAAGATGTTGCCGCGATCCGCCATCGCGTCGAACTGGCTGGCGGGCATGTCACGATATTTCGCGGCGCCGATCACCCGAACAAAATATTCCAGCCATTACCTGAAACGCTTATGACCATACACCAGCGGCTCAAGGCCAGCTTCGATCCTAAAAACATCTTCAACCGCGGCCGGATGTATCCGGACCTGTAACAAGCCATAGAAAAGCATGCAAACTTCCATTTCTCCTCAACTGTTAAACAACCCCGATGTTGCCGAGGCCGATGCGATCCTGCGCAGCTGCGTGCATTGCGGATTCTGCAATGCGACCTGTCCGACTTACCAGTTGCTGGGATCGGAACTGGACGGCCCGCGCGGCCGCATCTACCTGATGAAAGAAATGCTGGAGACCGGACAGGCCAGCGACAAGACCCGCTTGCATCTGGACCGCTGCCTGACCTGCCGCTCCTGCGAAACCACCTGCCCGTCCGGTGTGCGTTATGGACGCCTGGTCGACATCGGCCGCGAAATGGTCGAAGAATTGGCGCCGCGTTCGTTATCCCAAAGACTGCTGCGCAAGGCCATGCTCGCCATCATTCCCTACACCGCGCGCATGTCGGTTGCGCTGGCGCTGGCGCGCATGTTCAGTCCGATGCTGCCTGCACAGCTGCGAAAAAAAATTCCGGCCAGGCAAACCATTCCTGCGCGACCGGTGACCTTGCACGCACGGCGTATGCTGGTGCTGGAAGGCTGCGTCCAGCCGCTGGGCACACCCAATACCAATGCCGCTGCAGCGCGTGTGCTCGACCGGCTCGGCATCTCTTTGATCAGCGCAACAGATTCGGGTTGCTGCGGCGCACTGAACCAGCATCTGTCCGACAGCGCCGGCGCGCACGCGATGATGCGCCGCAACATCGATGCATGGTGGCCGCATGTCGAGAACGGTGTCGAGGCCATCGTCATGAGCGCCAGCGGCTGCGGCCTGATGGTCAAGGACTATGGCTTTGCATTGCAAGATGATGCCGTGTATGCAAGCAAGGCAGCGCGCATCAGCGCGCTTGCGCGCGACTTGAGCGAAATACTGGGCAATCAGGACTTGAGTGTGTTTGCGCACATCGGCCAGGGCACACGCGTCGCCTATCAGTCATCCTGCACCTTGCAGCACGGCCAGAAACTCGGCGGGACAGTGGAAGAAATCCTGCGCCGCTGCGGCTACGAGCTGACGCTTGTCGCGGACAGCCATTTATGCTGCGGTGCGGCAGGATCATATACACTGCTGCAGGCTAGGCTTTCCGGGCAATTGCTGGAGAACAAGCTCGCCGCACTATGTGCAGGCAAGCCTGAAGTCATCGCATCTGCCAATGTCGGATGCCAGATGCACATGAGCAGCGCAAGCAGCGTGCCGATCAAGCACTGGATAGAATTGCTGGAACGCAGTTAAAATCAAAAATAGCAGTTTCTAAATTAAAAGTATTCATTAATTAAATAATAAAGAGGAGATAACATGGCAATCACACCGTTCCACCCACCGCAACGAATTTTGATGGGGCCCGGCCCTTCCGATGTCAGCCCGCGCGTACTCGAAGCATTGGCGCGCCCGACCATCGGCCATCTCGATCCCGTGTTCGTGTCCTTCATGGACGAGATGAAAGTGCTGCTGAAATTCGCTTTCCAGACCGACAATGAACTGACCATGCCGGTCTCCGCGCCCGGTTCGGCCGGGATGGAGACATGCTTCGTTAACCTGGTCGAGCCGGGCGACAAGGTCATCGTCTGCCAGAACGGCGTGTTCGGCGGACGCATGAAAGAGAACGTCGAACGCTGCGGCGGCATCGCGGTGATGGTGCAGGATGATTGGGGTCGCGCGGTCGATCCGCAGAAACTGGAGGACGCGCTCAAGGCCAATCGCGATGCCAAGGTTGTCGCCTTCGTCCATGCAGAAACTTCCACCGGCGCACAATCCGACGCGAAGACACTGACCGAGATCGCGCACAAGTATCATTGCCTGACCATCGTCGACGCGATCACTTCGCTGGGCGGCACACCGGTCAAGGTCGACGAGTGGAACATCGATGCGATCTATTCCGGCACGCAGAAATGCCTGTCCTGCACGCCGGGCCTCTCGCCGGTCAGCTTCAGCCCCAATGCGCAGGAAAAGATCAAGAACCGCAAGAGCAAAGTACAAAGCTGGTTCATGGACCTGAACCTGGTGATGGGCTACTGGGGCGGCGCGACCAAGCGCGCCTACCACCATACCGCACCGATCAATGCGCTATATGGCCTGCACGAGGCACTGGTGATACTGCAGGATGAAGGTCTGCATAACGCATGGGCGCGGCATCAGAATAATCATCTCGCACTGCGCGCGGGCCTGGAAGCGATGGGCCTGAAGTTCGTCGTGCCGGAAGCGGAACGCCTGCCACAACTGAATGCGATCGCCGTGCCGGATGGTGTGGACGAAGCCGCGGTTCGTTCGCTGTTGTTATCTGACTATCACCTGGAGATCGGTGCAGGTTTGGGTGCGATGGCCGGCAAAGTCTGGCGCATCGGCCTGATGGGCCACGCCAGCAACCCGCGCAACGTGCGGCTGTGCCTCAACGCGCTGGACGATGTGCTCGGCCGCTTGAAAGCGCCGGTCAAGCACGGTGTCGCGGTGGCAGCGGCAAACAAGAAATTTGCCGACTGATCCGTTGAACGGGACTCGCACGCAGACTCGCCCCTGATGGGCGGGTTTATCCTCGCCACCAGCGGTCATTGCGAATAAGCAAAGCCCATGCGGGATTCCATTGAAAATGGAGGAAATTGTTGCCCGACTGAAAGATAGATCGTTGGCCCATATAGTCCGAATGGACTATTACAGTAATTCTGTTTAACGAGTATCTTGTTGTATGGAAGGCGGTTGAAGTTTTTCGTTTATTGCACTTTTTAACTTTAGTACGGGGAGCAGAGTTATGTCTGAAAAATCGATGGCTTCAATGATGAAAAAACTGTCAGTTACACTTGCAGTTTCCGCCTTGTTCGCAGCGGGTACTGCCCAAGCGGATACTCTGGATTTGACTACATGGGCTTCAACCGGTCCCGTGTCCCTTTCTTCGAATCTTGCGAATCTGACTGCCACTTCATCGATATCCCAGTCCGTGACTAATGTTACTTCCTTCCAGTGGTTTTTCCAGGCCAATGACTACATGCCCTACAATGATTGGGGCTATGTATCGTTAAACGGAGTGGCCACTACACTGTCCAGTGTTGCCGCAGTAGGGGACTATGGAAATTCCGGATGGCATACCTACAATTTCGGTTCGGCATTCTCGGGCAACCTCGGATTCGGGGTCAATAATGCAATAGACGATTCAAACTCGAGCCAGCTGTATGTCCAAAATGTGGTGGCAGTCCCTGAGCCAGAAACCTACGCCATGGTATTGGCTGGTTTGGGCTTGCTGGGCTTTATGGCACGTCGCAAACAAGATCTCGCCGTGTAATCCGGGTTTATGATCGAATTTGAATGGGAGCTCAGGCTCCCATTTTTCTTTCCTGGACAGCGTGCGCGAATCGCCCAGGGCAAAACACTTACCTTCACACACCCTGCATCAGCCACCACCACACGCTCAGCGTAGCGAATGAAATCACCAGCCCCACCGCCACCATCAGCGTCGCCAGCGGCGGATCGAGGTCATGCTCGGCGGCAAGAATTGCCGAAGTGATCATCGGCGGCATTGCCGCTTCGAACAACGTGATCTGTATCGGCTGACCATGCGCGCCGAGCAGCGGCACATATAACAAGAACAACACCAGCGGCGCCAGCACCAGCTTGAATATCAAGCCTATCGCCAGGTTCTGGCCATTGCCGGCAAGATGGCCGAGACGCAACTGGAAGCCGACCGAAAGCAGCGCCAGCGGGGCCAATGTTTGGCTCACACGGCTGAGCACAGCCGTGAGCCATGCCGGGTATTCCATCGGGATCAACAACAGCGCGATCAGCAATGCGATGAACGGCGGAAACAGAAAAATCCGCCTGGCCATTTCTCTCACGGAGGGGCGGCCCGACGAATAGATGCCGGCCACGGTGATGCCCAATGTGGAAAGCACCAGGGACGAGCCGAGCTGGTCGACGATGATGCCGGTGGCGAGCCCCTGGTGTCCGTAATACGCCTCTATCATCGGCAAACCAAGGAATGCCGCATTGCACAATCCGCCGGTCAGTATCAGCGCACCTACCGTGGGGCGCGGCAGATCCAGCCAGCGCCCGAGCAACCAGAAAAAACCTGCCGACAGCGCAAAGACTATCCATGCCATCCCCGCCATCAGAATGATATCGCCGGTGATCTTCAGGTCATGCACAGACAGGAGTATCAACGCGGGCAGTGAAACCTGGAGGATGAAACCGTTGAGCACGGCAGGTGTGTTCACCGGCATGCGCTTGAAGTGATGCAACAGCATGCCAACGATGAAGCAGAGGATCAGCAGGATGAGGTTGTTCATACGCTCCTCGTCATTTCTACGAAAGCGGAAATGACGGATATGATGTGCCTTGAGATCACACAATCTCCTCCCACAAATCCCGCCATTCCGGATTCATTGATTCGATCAGTTCTATCTTTCACGCTCGATTCCATTTTTTGATCTGTTTTTCTCGCGTTATTGCTGCGGCCATATCCGTAAGCAATTCGTAATAGACCAGGATATGTATGTCATATTCTTTGGTGAATCCATCGACCGCATTATTCTTGTGTTCCCAGATTCGCTTCACCAATTCGCTGGTCACACCAACGTAAAGTGTGCCGTTGCGTTGACTGGCAAGGATGTAGACGCAAGGCTGTTTTGGCATGGTTCCCGGAACACACTCTATCTGAAGAAAATCCGTCATTCCCGCGAAAGCGGGAATCCAGTTAATCGAAAAATCCTCGCGCAGCGAGACAGAGCCTTCAAGTTTTGTCCGCTTCGCGGCGCGCGTTTAATTGCTGGATTCCCGCTTTCGCGGGAATGACGGATTTATTGAGGTACGTTAGCCGAAATAAATGATTTTAATTTCGTCACATCCGCATCCATCACCTCACAGCGTTGCGGCAAATTCTCTATGCCTTCCAATTTGGCGGGACGCTCGGGTTCGCGGCCCAGAGCTTCGTGTATCGTTTCGGCGAACTTGGCCGGCAATGCGGTCTCCAGACAAATCAGCGGCAGGTTGGGGCGGCGCTGTTCCATCCCGACCTTGATGCCATCCGCAGTGTGAGTGTCGACCATCACGCCGTACTCCTCCCACAGCCCGCGTATGGTCTTGAGGCGGTCGAGGTGCGTACTCTTCCCTGACGCGATATCGAACTTCGGTAACGCACCCCAGTACTTTGTACCCTTTATATCAAATGCGCCACCAGCATCCACCTTGCTCCAGAACTCGCGCACCTTCGCACCATCGCGCCCGACCAGGTCGAACACGAAGCGCTCGAAGTTGCTGGCTTTGGAAATATCCATCGACGGGCTGCTGGTCTCGTAAGTATTGTCTGTGCCGCGCGGACGGTACACACCAGTGCGGAAAAATTCATCCAGCACATCGTTCTCGTTGGTCGCAAGGATCAACTGGCCGATCGGCAAACCCATCATGCGCGCGATGTGGCCAGCGCAGATGTTGCCGAAGTTGCCGGACGGCACCGAGAACGCGACCTGCTCATCATTGGATTTGGTCGCGGCAAAATAACCCTTGAAGTAATAAACGACCTGCGCCGACACGCGCGCCCAGTTGATCGAGTTGACCGTGCCGATCTTGTACTTGGCCTTGAACGTGTGGTCGTTGGACACCGCCTTCACCATGTCCTGCGCGTCGTCGAACATGCCGGTGATGGCGATGTTGAATATATTGGGGTCTTGCAGCGAATACATCTGCGCGCGCTGGAAACTCGACATCTTGCCATGCGGCGACAACATGAATACACGTATGCCGCGCTTGCCGCGCATCGCATATTCGGCGGCGGAGCCGGTGTCGCCGGAAGTCGCGCCGAGGATGTTCAGCTCGGCGTGCTGCTTCGCCAACGCATACTCGAACAGGTTGCCGAGCAACTGCATCGCCATGTCCTTGAACGCCAACGTCGGACCGTTGGAAAGTTCGAGGATATGTACACCCGGCTCCAGCGTGCGCAGAGGCGTGATCTGCGAGAAATCGGAATCGGCGCGGCCGTTGCTATACACCGCAGTGGTGTAGGTCTTGCCGACGATGGCCTTGAGGTCAGCCGCCGGAATGTCGGTGATGAATTTCGACAATACCGCAAATGCAAGGTCGGCATACGACAGCTTGCGCCATGCATCCAGTTCGGCGCGCGTCACCTGCGGGTATTGCTCCGGCAGATACAATCCGCCATCAGGCGCAAGACCGCCCAGCAATATTTCAGTAAAGGTCTTCGCGGGCGAGTTGCCGCGGGTGGAGATGTATTTCATGGATACCTCAATAAATTTCTTTTGTGGGTGAATCGCGGTGTCGCGTGCTCGCTCACTCCTCGTCTATCAATCTGATATGCCTCGTCGTTCGCTGCGCGGCTTCTTGCGCTTCATCCCACAAAAGCGAATTTCTTGAGGCATCCAAAATTTCATTCGCCATTCGTTTTTTGGGAGAACCCAAAAACCGTAGCGAGCAGTCGGAGTGCAAGGCGCGCGGAGCGCAGAAACCGGAATGCACATGTTAGTACATGAGGATTTCGAGCACCGCGCAACACAGCAATCTGGCTGCGCAGTAGGTTTTTATTTACCCAGTTCTTCCAGCCTCAACTTGGTCACCTTGCCTGCCACTACGCCCAGCGCCTCGATCTTCTTGATCGCTGCGTTGATACGCTTCTCGCGCGTCAGGTGGGTGAGCATGATCAAGTCGGTCTGGGTTTCGCCTTCGCCGGGTTCTTTCTGGATCACCGCGTCGATCGAGATCTGCTCGTCGGCGAGGATGCGCGTGATGTCGGCCAGAACTCCTGGTTTATCGACGAAGCGCAGGCGCAGGTTGTAGCTGGTCTGCACTTCGTCCATCGGCAATATCTTCAACTCGGCCATCGCGTTCGGCTGGAACGCGAGGTGTGGTACACGGTTCTCCGGATCGGCGGTGTGCATGCGCGTCACATCCACCAGATCGGCGATCACCGCGCTGGCGGTCGGCTCGGCACCTGCGCCCTTGCCGTAATACAGCGTCGCGCCGACTGCATCGCCCTGTACCAGCACCGCGTTCATCGCGCCCTCGACGTTGGCGATCAAACGCTTGGTCGGAATCAAGGTCGGATGCACGCGCAGCTCGACGCCTTCCGGTGTGCGCTTGGTAATACCCAGCAACTTGATGCGGTAACCGAGCTGTTCGGCATACTTGATGTCTATCGCGTCGAGTTTGGAGATGCCTTCGATATAGGCCTTGTCGAACTGCATTGGGATGCCGAATGCCAGCGCGGAAAGTATCGTGATCTTGTGCGCCGCGTCCACGCCCTCGATGTCGAAGGTTGGATCGGCCTCGGCGTAACCCAGGCGCTGCGCCTCTTTCAGCACGCTGTCGAAGCTCAGGCCCTTGTCGCGCATCTCGGACAGGATGAAATTGGTGGTGCCGTTGATGATGCCCGCGATCCACTCGATACGGTTCGCGGTCAAGCCTTCGCGCAATGCCTTGATGATAGGTATGCCGCCCGCCACCGCCGCCTCGAACGCAACCATCACGCCCTTGTCCTGCGCCGCCTTGAATATCTCGTTGCCGTGCGTCGCGAGCAGCGCCTTGTTCGCGGTGACGACATGCTTGCCATTCGCGATGGCCTTCAGCACCAGCTCTTTCGCGACACCATAACCACCGATCAGCTCGATGACGATGTCCACTTCCGGATCGTTCACCACCGAGAATGCATCATCGGTCACGCGACACTTGCCGCCGGTGACTTTCCTGGCCAGTTCCAGGTTCTTGTCCGCCACCACGGTGATGCGGATCGACCGACCCGCGCGGCGCGTGATCTCTTCCGCGTTGCGTTGCAGCACGGTGAAGGTCCCACCACCTACGGTGCCTATGCCCAGCAGTCCTACGTTGATTGGTTTAATGCTCATTTCATTTGTACCTGATAATTAATTGGTGCCATGCTTCTTGCGATAATTTTCCAGGAACCTGGCGATGCGTCCCATCGCCTCGGTCAGGTCATCGGCGTTCGGCAGGAACACGATACGGATGTGATCCGGATGTATCCAGTTGAAGCCTGTGCCCTGCACCACCAGCACCTTCTCGGTTTCCAGCAATTCCAGGATAAATTTCTGGTCGTCCTTGATCGGATAAATTTTCGGATCGAAGCGCGGGAACAGATACAGCGCAGCCTTGGGCTTGACGCAGGTCACGCCGGGAATCGCGGTAAGCAATTTGTAAGCAAGGTCGCGCTGTTTGCACAAGCGTCCGCCGGGTGCGACCAGGTCGTTGATGCTCTGATAACCGCCCAGTGCAGTCTGGATCGCGAACTGCCCGGGCACGTTGGAGCACAGCCGCATCGAGGCCAGTATCGTCAGGCCGTTGATATAATCCTGCGCGTGCTTCTTCTCGCCGGACACCACCATCCAGCCGGCACGGTAACCGCAGGCGCGATAATTTTTCGACAAGCCGTTCAGCGTGAGGAACAGCACATCGTCGGCCAGCGAAGCGATCGAAGTATGCGTCGCGCCGTCATACAACATCTTGTCGTAGATCTCGTCGGCAAAGATGATCAGGTCATGCTCGCGCGCAATCTGGACGATCTCTTTCAGAATCTCATCGGAATACAGCGCACCGGTCGGATTGTTCGGGTTGATGATGACTATGGCGCGGGTATTCTTGGTGATCTTGCCGCGCATGTCCGCCAGATCGGGCATCCATGCATTCTGCTCGTCGCAGATGTAGTGGCGCGGCGTGCCGCCCGCCAGCGTCACAGCCGCGGTCCACAGCGGATAGTCCGGCGTCGGGATCAACACCTCGTCGCCGGTATTGAGCAAGCCCTGCATCGCCATCACGATCAGTTCCGACGCGCCGTTGCCGATGTAAATATCGTCCAGCCCCACGCCCATGATCTTTCTGGACTGGCAGTAATGCATGATCGCCTTGCGCGCCGCGAACATCCCTTTGGAATCGGAATAGCCGGACGAATTCGGCAGGTTCAGGATCACGTCCTGCTGAATCTCCTCGGGAGCCTCGAAACCGAACGGCGCGAGGTTGCCGATGTTCAGCTTGATGATGCGCTGGCCTTCTTCTTCCATCTGTTTGGCGCGTTCCATCACTGGGCCGCGGATGTCGTAGCACACGTTGGAAAGCTTGGTCGATTTCAGGATTGGTTTCACGTTATATTCACTCTGGATATATTCTCGAATTTTCGGACACCGGCCAAGGCACAATACCGAGGCTCAATGTTAAAATCCGGCACGAGGCTGCAAAGGGCGCGATTTTACCCGCGCCGCCGCCGCACAGCAAATATCATTAGAGAATATCGAGGCCATACTGTGAAACTGCATTTAGCCAATCCCGGCGACACCAAACTGTTCACCGCCCACGGAGCGGGCCACGTCATGGTCAACGGCGAACGCTTCGACCACAGCATCGTGGTGCTGGCCGAAGAAGTGCGCAACGACTGGGCTGTCGCCGGATTCGAAGCGCTGGCGGAAGCGCATTTTTCCTACTTCATCGCGCTCAAGCCGGATGTGCTGCTGCTCGGCACCGGCGCGACGCAGCGCTTTCCCCATCCGCGCCTGTACCGGACATTGACCGACGCCCGCATCGGCGTAGAGTGCATGGACACGCCCGCCGCGTGCCGCACCTACAACATACTCGTGGCCGAAGGCCGCAGGGTGATCGCCGCGATTTTGATCTAATCCATCCACTAACCGTTCGTCCTGAGTAGGCGCATAGCGCCGTATCGAAGGAGCGCAGGAAAAAACTAATATGGCCTTCTGGGTATACATCCTTCGTTGTGCAGACGGCTCGTACTATACTGGACATGCAGACAACCTTGAGCAGCGTATCGGCGAACACCAGATGGGTTTTTATCCTAGTTACACATCCACTCGCTTACCCGTTAAGCTGGTTTGGTCTCAGGAATGCGCGACGCGCGATGAAGCGTTGTCCGCCGAGATGCAAATCAAAGACTGGCGCCGCAAGAAAAAGGAAGCGATGATGTGTGGCAATTGGGGAGATGTTGCACTCTTGGCTAAAAAGGATTTTAGAAAAAACCACAAATAAAAACTCGATTGTTGATACACCCATTCACCCTTCGATATGGCGCTACGCGCCTACTCAGGGCGAACGGATTTAATTTTACGGAACATTATGAGCCAGAACCTGAACAATGTCATCAAACAGGCCGAGCAGATCATCCTCGGCAAACCGCAGCAGATCCGCTTCGCACTCGCCTGCCTGCTGGCGCGCGGCCATCTGTTGATCGAGGACTTGCCGGGCGTCGGCAAGACCACGCTGGCGCATGTGCTGGCGCGCACGCTGGGCTTGCAGTTCCAGCGCATCCAGTTCACCAGCGACCTGTTGCCCGCCGATATCCTCGGCGTGTCGGTGTATCAGCGCGACACCGGTGAATTCAAGTTCCATCCCGGCCCTATCTTCGCGCAAATGATTTTGGCGGACGAGATCAATCGCGCCACGCCCAAGGCGCAAAGCGCGTTGCTCGAAGCAATGGAAGAACAGCAGGTGACCATAGAAGGCACGACGCGCGCGCTGCCCGCGCCGTTCTTCGTCATCGCCACACAAAATCCCGCATACCAGATCGGCACCTTCGCGCTGCCGGAATCGCAGCTCGACCGCTTCCTGATGCGCATCCAGATGGGTTATCCCGATGCGCATGCGGAACGCGGCCTGCTGTCCGGCGTGGACCGGCGCGAGATCGTCGCCCAGCTCAGTCCGCAAATGGAAAGCAACGAACTGCTCGCATTGCAAAAACGCGCACGGGAGATTTTTGTCTCGCCCGCGCTGCTCGATTATGTGCAGGCCATCCTGCGCCACACGCGCGAACAGGCGCGCTACACGCACGGTCTGAGTCCGCGCGCCGGGCTCGCGTTGTTGTCCGCCGCGCGCGCCTGGGCATTGCTGGATGGTCGCGATGCGGTGATCCCCGAAGACGTGCAGGCGGTATTGCCGGGTGTGGTCAGCCACCGCTTGCAAGCAGTAGGTGAACACACCAAACGCAGTAGCGAACTGCTGGTGCGTGACTTGATCGAAGCGGTGGCAATACCTTAAGTGTTCGCATCGTTCAAACAAAAGTTCCGCAACTGGGCGTTCAGCCGCACCTCAGAGACCGGCACGGTCACCCTCACGCAGCGCCGCATCTTCATCATCCCCACCAAACAGGGTTTGATCCTGTGCGGCGTGCTGGTGCTGATGCTGCTCGGCGACATCAATTACAACCTGAGCCTCGGTTATGTGCTGACCTTCCTGCTGACGATGATGGCGGTGATGTCGATGCTCTACGCGTTCCGCAACATGGCGCACTTGCAGATACGCGCGGGCCGGGCCGAACCCGTGTTCAGCGGCGAGACCGCACGCTTCGCTTTTCATTTCAATAATCGCAGCAAGCTGTCGCGCTACCAGCTTTGCCTGTTCAAGACCGGCGAATCATTCTGGGTTGGCGGCCAGCCGGTCATCAAATTCGATGCGCCCGCACAACAGGATAGCGAAGTCATCTTTCCGTTACCGGCCACGCGGCGCGGCTGGCTACAAACCGGACGCATGACGCTATATACCGAATTCCCGCTCGGCCTGTTTTATTGCTGGTCATATCTGCATTTTGATGCGCGCTGCCTGGTCTACCCTAAACCGCTGATCGACGCACCGCTGCCATCCGGCAGCTCGCCGGATGGCACGGGCAAGCGCAGCGTGGCCGGTGATGAAGATTTCGCCGGACTGCGCAAATATGCCGCAGGCGATGCCTTGCCGCGCATCGCATGGAAAGCCTATGCGCACGAACGCGGCTTGCAGGTGAAGCAATTTTCCACGCCGCTCGGTGAAGAATTGTGGCTGGATCTTGCCGATGCGCCGGACCGCAACGAAGAAGACAAGCTCGCGCGCATGACACGCTGGGTGCTGGATGCAGAGGCGCAGGATTTGCGCTACGGGCTGCGCTTGCCGGATGGCGAGCTGCCCTCCAATAACGGCATCGCACATCGCGATGAATGTTTGCGCCGGATCGCGTTGTTCAATTTGCCGCAGCAGGAGCAACCATGAATCCACTACCGGTACCCGGCAGTCCCTTCGATACGCCCGCCATGCGGGCTACTCAGGGCGAACGGCCTGGTAATAGAATGACAATGACTCCGTTCGTGCTGAGTGCCTTGCGCAGCAAGGTGTATCGAAGCATGACTGGAGCGTCTGCTGACGGACTCAGTATGGATAAGCAATGAACAAGTCCCTTATCTACGGCCTGCTGTTATCCATCCTGATGGTCATCGCGCCACACGCCGACCACCTGCCGATCTGGGTCAGCAGCATGTGCGTAGGCCTGCTGTTGTGGCGCGGCTATCTTGTATACAGCGGCAAGGCACTGCCCAAGCGCTGGCTGTTAATGTCGATCACCTTTGCCGGCACGGTCGGCATCATCTTCAACTTCCACACGCTGTTCGGACGCGAAGCCGGCGTCACGCTGCTGCTGATGCTCGCCGCACTCAAGCTGATGGAACTACGCAATGCCCGTGACGCGATGGTGCTGGTCTATCTCGCCTGCTTCATCATCATCACCAATTTTTTTTACTCGCAAAGCATCTCCACCGCGCTGTACATGCTCGCCACGCTGATGGTCATCGTGACGACCTGGGTGCATCTGCAAGCGCAGGGCATCGCGCTCAAACCGCGCCTGCGCATCGCTGCGGTGTTGCTGATGCAAGCCCTGCCGCTGACGCTGATCCTGTTCATCCTGTTCCCGCGCGTGCAAGGTCCGCTGTGGGGTCTACCACAGGATGCCTATGCGAGCACCGGGCTTGACGACCGCATGTCGCCGGGCAGCTTAAGCCGCTTGGGTCTGTCGGAAGCGGTGGCGTTCCGCGTCACCTACAGCGACAAACCGCCGCGCCGCGACCAGATGTATTGGCGCGGCCCGGTGCTGTGGTATTTCGACGGGCGCACCTGGACACCGGGCATAGTCACGCTCAGCGAAGCGCCGAAATTCACCGAGGTTAGTCAACCCATCGATTACAGCGTCACGCTGGAACCGCACAACAAACCCTGGCTGTTCGCGCTGGATGTGCCGGACAAATTGTCCGTGCAGTCCAAGCTCACCTACGATTTTCAGGTATTGAACAAGGAACCGGTCCATGCGCGAATGCGCTACACGGCTCGTTCGTATCTGGCTTATCACGCCAACCTGCAGGAAGCTCCACGCCAGCTACAGCGCGGCCTGCAGCTGCCCAGGCAATCCAATCCGCGCGCGCAACAGCTTGCTGCCGAGTGGCGCGCCGGCAGCAAGGATGATGCGGCCATCGTCAACACCGCGCTGAGTTATTTCTACAAGCAAGGGTTTGTCTACACGCTCGAACCGCCGCTGCTGGGCAGCAATACCGTTGATGATTTTCTGTTCGGAACCAAGCAGGGATTCTGCGAACACTATGCCTCGGCATTCGTATTCCTGATGCGCGCCGCGAACATACCCGCGCGCGTGGTGACCGGCTATCTCGGCGGCGAATTCAACGAGGTCGGCAATTACTACATCGTGCGCCAATCCGATGCCCATGCCTGGGCCGAAGTATGGCTGGCAGGCAAAGGCTGGGTGCGCGTCGACCCGACCGGCGCCATCGCCCCGGACCGTGTGGAGCGCGGCTTGTCTGCCGCCTTGTCCGACACTGCGGCGCTGCCGTTCATGGAACGCAATCCGCCGGAGTGGATGCGCAGCCTGCGCTTCGATCTGGATGCGCTGGCCAACCAGTGGAACCAGTGGGTGTTGGGTTACGACACCGAACGCCAGTTCGCCGTCCTGACGCGCCTCGGCATGGAATCGGTCACCTGGCAGAACATGGCGATCAACATGATGAGCGGCCTGGCGATCGTCATCGCATTGTTTGCGCTGTTCATGTTGCGCCACTTGTACACCCGCCAGCCGGACAAGGTGCAAGCCGTCTGGCTCAAGCTGTGCCGCAAGCTGGCCGATGCCGGACTGCCGCGCGCCGCGCATGAGGGCGCGCAAGACTACGCGGTTCGTGTCGCTGCGGCGCGCCCGGAGCTGGCCGAAGCCATCCATGATCTCGCGACTCGCTACACGGCATTGCGTTATGGCGCGCATAGGGAAGAACAAGCGCAACGGGAATTCATCCACCTCATTCAAAAATTTCCGTCATTCCGGCGAACTTCGTAGGGGCGTATGGCAATACGCCCTTGATGGCATATCGAAAAAGGGCGTATTGCCATACGCCCCTACATCAAGGACATCGGGCCGGGAAGGTTCCGTCGCGATGTTATAATCCGCGCCACTTACACCGACCACGACCAACATGCTCATTACCCGCCGCCTGGAATTCGATGCCGGACACCGCATCCCCAACCACAATAGCCAGTGCAAGCACCTGCACGGCCATCGCTATGCGATCGAGATCACGCTGTCCGGTGACATCATCACCAACGAGGGACTATCCGAACAAGGCATGGTAATGGACTTCAGCGATGTCAAACGCATCGCCAAGGAAAAAGTGGTGGATGCATGGGATCATGCGTTTCTGGCGTATCGCGGCGATAAATCAGTGTGCGATTTTCTGGCAAGCCTGCCGGGCCACAAGACCGTCATCCTCAACGTCGTACCGACTGCGGAGAATCTCGCGCAGGTTGCCTTTGACATCCTCGCGCCCGCTTACAAGGACACTTACGGCAACCACCTGCGCCTTGAAAAAGTGCGGCTCTATGAGACGCCCAATAACTGGGCGGACTGTGTGAGGAGTTAGGGAACGTCCCGTTCGTCCTGATAACCAGCGACTTGACTGCTGTTGTTAGGTAGCCTAGTCGAATGGCTAGTAGCTCCACCAGTGCCGCGTCTTGCGCGGTGTATCGAAGGAGCGAACGAAAAACGTATCGAACCGCATCTTCAGACTTTTTCTGGACATAGGCAGCGGCTTGGTTCAAAATGCGCGGCCTCGAAAGGTTGGCAGCACAGCAAGGCACACACTCCATGTGCCAAACCATGACTGCCAATGGCGGAGTAGAGCGATACAAATGGAAGCGTGGCCGAGCGGTTGAAGGCACTAGTCTTGAAAACTAGCGAGGATGAAAGTCCTCCGTGAGTTCGAATCTCACCGCTTCCGCCACCGCTCACGTTATTAGCTCGCCAGCATGGTAACCCGCATTACTATCCTCTCATCAACAAACAAGCATGGCAAATTCATTTGTAAATGAAATAGCAACCCTGTTTTCCCGTGCCGCATCTATGGAACGTAGTGGCCAAATCAACGCTGCTCAAACCGTTTATAAACGGATACTTGAACTCGACAAGCAAAATGTGGATGCCATGACATTATTGGGGCTGTTGGAGGTACGCGCCAACAAACCATTTCTGGCGATCCCGTATTTTGAGAAAGCGCTTAGAATTGCCCCTAAATCGGCTGAATTGCACAACAACTTGGCCATGCTGCTGCTTCATCTCAACCGGCCGGATAAAGCCGAACCCCACGCGCTACATTCCTACAAGATCAACCCCAATGCTGCTGAAACACTAAAAATTCTCTTCAAGTGTTATTACCACTTGGGCAAAGCCAAACAAGCTCGGTTTTACATCAATAAAGCCATGGAGCTCCAGCCTGGCAATCCTGAATTTAAGCTTGACTTGGCACAATGCTATGACACTACCGGAGAGCCAGATAAAGCACGGCAACTATTTCAAGAGCTGATTCAATCTGGCCATGGAACCATCTATGCTTACGATGGCTTGGCACGAACACAAAAATACAATTCTGAACCGCCGGAGTTGGCTCATATCAATCAGCTTATATCGGATAGCAACACACCGGCGGATGATCGCGCATGGCTGCATCGTATTGCAGGCAAAATTACTGATGACCTGGAGCACCATGATGCAGCTTTCGAACACTATTTGGCGAGTAAATCACCGCAACAGGCCTATGGATACTTGGAGTCATTCATCCAATATGTGTCAACGATGAAGGAAGCAGTTACACCAGCATTTTTCTCCGAACGTCGCGATTTTGGGCTCAGAATCAAGCGTCCTATTTTTGTGTTTGGAATGCCACGCTCAGGAACAACACTAGTCGAACAAATTCTGGCTAGCCATCCGGACATTCACGGGGCCAACGAGCTGAATTTTTTCCGTAACGAAGCTAATCGTCTTTCCCTGAACGTCGGCGACACCAGCTTTTTCATGGAATCGCTTGAAAAATTCAAACGAACAGAAGCACAAGAACTGGCGCGCGACTACCTGATGTTATTGACTGCTTACTCGAACAGTGCAGAGCGGGTCATTGACAAGATGCCACACAATTTTGAATCGCTTTGGTTGCTGGCCCTGCTGTTTCCGCAGGCAAGTTTTATTCATTGCCGACGCGATCCGGTTGCAACCTGCGTTTCATGTTTCACACAGCCATTGGGAGAACAACACGCCTACGTTGAAGACCTTGCCGCGCTGGGAAAATACTATCGCCAATATCAGGATCTAATGTCGCATTGGCACAAAGTTCTGCCGATCAATATCATGGACATTAACTACGAGCAGTTGGTAACAGACCAGGAAGCGCAAATCCGGCGCATGGTTGCGCATGTTGGATTGAATTGGAACGATGCTTGTCTGCGTTCTCACGAAATCCGTCGAGACGTGCGCACGCCCAGTCGGCGCCAAGTGGAACAGCCAATCTATACCAGCTCGATCCAAGGCTGGCGGCGCTATGAAAAGCACCTCGGGCCGTTGATCGAGGCGCTGGGCGACCTGGCTCAAACCGGAAAAACACACGCTGTGCAGGCATAGACGACCAATTAAAAAGCGGCCCGAAGGCCGCTTTCACTATTCTCAATGTGGCACGGTTCAACTATCAACGAACCGCTGAACCAAAGATTTTAGAACTTGAAGTTCGCCCCAACACGCATAGTATCGAGCGAGTTCCCAAAATGAGATGAATCACCATTCACCCTGGTCGTTCTTATCGTATTCAGTCCAACATGCAGGTACTCAAACTTCATGCTGGTACGCGCGTTCAACGCCATCTCGACTCCGGCACCAAAAGTCATCCCTAATTGATTACCGCTTTTATGGCTATCATCAGAGTTAGAGGCGGCGCTATTGTAAGTATAAGTATTATCCGCATGGGCCATCGCAAGACCGCCAGTTAGAAACAACAGCGTGTTATCAACGGCCAAACCGGTGCGGCCACGTATGGTGGAGAACCACTTCCACTTGGCTTCCTGGTTATAATAGCCGCCTCCATCGATATCAGGGCTCGTTTCTTTCGCACCAAAGTTTAAGTCTATCTCGGCACCATAGACAGATGAGCCATTTTGCCAGTTATAACCCCGTTAAAACCAATAGTCGGCTTGATTTGGGTCGAGCCCAAATCACCGTAATAAGAATTCGTAGAACCAGTCAGCGCGCTTGCAGCAATATTCCCACCTGCATACGGACCAGACCAGTCATACGCATTAGCTAAAGAGCTCACTCCCAACAAGGCCGTGCCAATGCTGGCTGCCAAGACTGTTTTTTTAAAATCAATTTGCATGTCATACCCCCGATATTGAGATTAGTGTTATGAATAATTGAAAAGGAACGTAGGTCAATAGCCTACCGTTTGATTAGAGCATCACTCAACTAAAATAACAAGCTCCGCTACTTTAAATATTCACGAAAAGTACCGTTTGGGGTACATAGGCAAACTTCGATTTAATATTTGTTGATTATTGTAGCCCTTCATATCATCCACGGGACATCGCCCTAATTAAAGACAATCATTCGCTGGCAGTTCAGCCATTCTTCACCAGATAAAACAGCACATATGCAAAAATGGCGACAAGCACGGAAATCGCTATCTTCATGGTTCGCTCGGTGCGTTTTCTCTGGTACTCAAATAGTTCTTCGTCCGATTTGTCTTGCAAGATAATTCCCTTCTAAAATTTGCATCGCTCAATGAGCAGGAATTGCCAGCATCCCAGCGCCAATAACGGAGACAGGTCAATTACTTTTGTTTCTTATCGGACAGCTCCATCACCACAACCAGCGGCCAGAGAAAGA
The DNA here is from genome assembly GCA_903858965.1 of uncultured Nitrosomonadales bacterium. GTDB lineage: Bacteria > Pseudomonadota > Gammaproteobacteria > Burkholderiales > Gallionellaceae > Gallionella. The sequence goes on from CAIOKY010000091.1 coordinate 21,765, forward strand.
ACGCAAACAATGCCATCAGCGTCAAATTGCGGATCGCATTAACGATGAGGGCAAATCCTGCTTCGCCCTCTTCTGCTTTTTTCGTCAGCCAGCTTGCCGTCTTGGGGACAAACTTGTAATCCCACAGCACGACCAGCAGCATCGCCAAGCCGAGGATGAAATATATTTCGATGACATACATGAGCGCATCGTGCCGTGAAGCAAAGCAAATATCAAGGACGAAGTGCCGGAGCACGCCACAACGGATCGTTGTTTGTATTATGCGGTGTTTCCGCGCGCATCAACCCAGTTCTTCAGTGCCTGCGTCACGTCGCCGATGGTAGCAGGCCAATCGTCTTTTTTCTTTTGCCGGAATAGCCGCACCACGCCGGGATACCAAAGCGAGTCGGCCTGCTCGGGAAGCCAACGCCAGTCGGTCGCTATCGCAGGCAAGAGCACCCAGCAGGGTTTGTTCAATGCGCCGGCCAGATGCGCAATCGCGGTATCGACACAGATCACCAGGTCGAGTTGGGCGACGATGGCTGCGGTATCGGCAAAGTCCGAAATCTCCGATCCAAGATGGATGATAGGCTGGTTCGCCGGCGGCATGGCAGCTTCGTCCTCTCCGTTTCCCTTTTGCAGGCTGACGAAAGTGACGCCCGGCACGGACCACAGCGCGGCCAGCGCGGCAAGGTTTGGCAGGGAACGATTGGCGTCATTTTTGTGCGCGGCATTTCCCTTCCAGACCAGCCCCACTTTCGGGCTGGCTGCGGGCAACCGGTTGCGCCACAGATTCAATCTCTCGAGCGGAACTTTCAGGTATGGTAGCGTTGCGGGGATGGTCCCGATCGTCGTGGAGAAATACAGCGGCAAACTCATCGGAAACACCCAGTAATCGTGATGCGGCAAAGATGCCGCTTCCGATCTGGCAACTACCACGTCAACGCCGTCCAGTGTTTCCAGCAACGCCTTGAGCGGTGGTTTGCACACCAGCGTGATGCGCGAGGCGCCGCGCTCCTTGAGCAGGGGAACATAGCGGGCGAACTGGATCTCATCGCCCATGCCTTGCTCGGGCCAGATCAGGATGGACTTGCCGGCGAGGGACTCTCCTTGCCACTGCGGGAACGGGAGATCCGGAGGGATGGACAGCCGTCCTGCAATGCTTGGATCGTAGCGGGCTTCATATTTTGGCCAAGCCTTGGCGTATTGACCCAAGGCCAGGAACAGATAAGCGAGATTCAAGTTTATCCATGCAGAATCGGGATTGAGTTGCAATGCGTGTTGCAGGCTGGCCTCAGCGTTGTCGAATTGTTTGAGCTGCATGAGGACTGCGCCCAGATTGTTATGGGCCCGCGCATAATCGGGCTTGAGTTGCACGGCACGGCGAAAGTGCGCCAGCGCGCCTTCCAATTGGCCACGCTCCTGCAAAGCGGTGCCGAATTTGTTTTGATTCTCGGCAAAAACGTAGTTCAGTTGCAATGCCCGGCGATGACTGGTGCGCGCATCGTCGTGTTGACCAAGCTCCTGCAAAGCATCGCCAAGATTGCCATGCGCCTCGGCAAAATCAGGCTTGAGTTCCACGGCGCGGCGATAGCTCGCTGCTGCAGTATCGTATTGGCCGAGTTGTTTAAACAGCATACCCAGATTGTTATGCGCGTCGGCAAATTCGGGTTTCAATTCCAGCGCGCGGCGGTAGCTGGCCAGCGCGTCATCAAGTTGCCCGAGTTGTATGAGCGCAATGCCCAACTGGTTATGCGCTTCGGCGAAATCCGGTTTGACCTGCAATGCCAGACGGTAATTTGCGACCGCTTCATCAGGCTGGCCGAGAGCGGCCAAGGCGTTGCCCAAGTTGTAATGCGCCCGTGGATCACCGGGCTGGAGCGCGACCGCGCGACGGTGACTGGCCACGGCCTCTTCTGTCTTGCCGAGGTCTTTCTGGACGTTACCCAGACTGGAGTAGGCGTCGGCATAATCGGGTCTGATCTGTAATGCGCGACGATAACTGGCCACCGCCTTGTCGACTTGGCCCAGCTCGATCAGGAGATTGCCCAAATTGAAGTACGCTTCGGCATGATCGGACTTGATCTGTATTGCCCTGAGGTAGCTGGATGCCGCGTCATTCAACAATCCAAAATTTTTCTGGGCGACACCCAGATCGAAATGAGCATCGGCATCATCAGGCAAAAGTTCCGCGGCTCTTTTGAAAGCAGGCAATGCATTCTTGCCCTGCATCTTGAGCGCGCCACCCAACAGTTTCCAGCCTGGCCCGAGGTTCGGGAATTGCTCGACCAGCAGGCGTGCGCGGTTTTCCAGCTCCGCAAAACGGCCGGCGTTGTACAGCGCAACAAGCTGGTCGATCTCTGCGGACGACGCTGTCTGTGGCACAGGATGATTTCCTTCTGGCTGCATATTCAAACTGGCGGAAAACCTGGAATAAACATCAGCAGATCACCGGACAGGTTCTGCCGGTGCAATGGCAAACACACCGATCATGCCTCCGGAGAAGCGCGGATGAGAGGGTGTCCAGAAATTGAGTGGCCGTAGCTGTGACCTGTCGCCGAGTAATGCTATCCGCCTGGGGTAATCGAAGATGTGGGTTACCCTGGTCTGTTGCAGGAAGTCAGCAAAGCCGGGGTGAGTGGTCGATGCGAGGTAGGCCGGCATGTGACGGGTGGTCAGGCCCATAGCGTCGATCAAATAAAAATCGGTGAACACATGGATCGCACCAGCAGGTTCCATCATGATCCGAGATGACTTCGGCAAATTTTGCGCCATCCACAGCGAGGGTTGGACGTGTACCTCGTTCATCTCGAGCACATCTGTACTGAGCTCGGTGTTGGCTGTGGTAAATCCCAGCCACACTCCACCCGACGATAACAGAACAAATGTCAAAGCGGCAAAACGGCGTTGTATGACGGAAAGTGAAGCCCACCCGAAGCGGACCAGCATGCGTTGCAGCAATTGACCAGCCAGCAGAACATATAGCGGCCAGAAGAAAGATACATAGCGGGTTTGCAGGTTGAAATCGGTGAGTCCCAGCACTCCTCGCATCAGGAAGTAGATCGCCAAGATACCGGCTACGGATATCAGGACCCAATCTGCACGGGTGCGGCGAAAAACGATCAGCCCGGCCAACAGCAGCGGGACACTCGCAACCCAGGGCCTCATGAAATAGCCGGAATTCGCCGCCGCAATCAGATTCTGCCACAGCAGATGCGGTTCGGTCAGTGCCGGAATCGCGACGCGGGTACCTAAAGCGCTGGGCGTGATACTCCCGGTCAAATACCAGCAGGGCAGGTAAATCAACAGCGTTACGCCCGCGAATGCAGCAACGCTGGCAACCAGTGCGGGTGCCAGCGCGGACAATTTTCGTTCCTTTGATAGTTGTGTTGCAGCCCATATCGCCACGACCAATAATCCAATCGGGAAAAGTTCCGGGCGGCAGCCGCCCATCAAGGCGCTGGCCATCGCAATTTGCCAGCCCGGCGCTTTGGCCAATACCCTTTCAAGCAACAATAGCAGGATGGTTCCCGACAGCGGGTTCTCCAGTCCGCCAAACCAGCCCCACAGAAAAGAAGTCAGTGAAACTGTTGCCGCCAGGACCATCACCGTTCCTGCCAATAGCAGCAGGGATTCCTCTACATCAGAAATGTAATGCCATATCCGCGCCATTAGAAATCCTGCGCCGATAAACAACAATGCATTCGTGATGTAGGCCGTCAAGGTCAAACCGATTGCTGATGTCGGCCAGTAAGCGATATGCACGATCGAAGCAACGACCGATAACAGATAATAGTAAAGCAGGCCCGTGGTTCCGGCGGAATGCTCGCCCGGGTTATAGGTTAGCAACTCTCCATGCTCGATCCAGTTCCGGACATAACCAAGGTAGATGTAGGAGTCATCGCTGGCCATGTAGAACCAGCCGAAGCGATAGAGATGCGCCGCATAAAGACAACCGGCGAAGAGCGCAAAGGCAAACGCCGCAAGTGCTGCGCCAGGGAATTTTCGATTGGTTGTCATCGCTATCATTAAAGCTCCGATTTACGGCTGTGCATCTATGGTAAACGCCCTGAGCATCAATTCTGCGTCAAGATTTTGATCAGGTTTTTATTCCAAACAAGAAATGTGCGCTGATAAAGATTTCATCACCCTGAAATGCGCCTGAATCATTTTTACCTGCAACAAATTCCCGGATGATTAAAATCATGATTATAGGTGAAAGCGGTCAAGTCAATTGCGTCACTCAATGAACATGAGTCTGCACTACCTACAGTACATATCTCAGGATCGCAACGTAGTGGGACGCGCTGCCGGCGAGCACGAACAAGTGCCAGATGCCGTGCGCATGCTTGAGGCGGGTGTCGATCACATAGAAGATGATGCCTATCGTGTAGAACAGCCCGCCAGCGACCAGCCAGGCAAATCCCGCCGAGCCCAGCGTATGCAGTAGTTGAACCAGCGCCACGATGGCCACCCACCCCATCACGATGTAGATCACTACCGACAATATGCGCGCAGTGTTCCTCAACCACAGCTCTTGCAGGATGCCGAGCGCCGCCAGACCCCATACCACGCCGAACAGCGACCAGCCCCATGGGCCGCGCAGCGTCACCAGACAGAACGGTGTGTAACTGCCGGCGATGAGCAGGTAGATACTGTGGTGATCCAGTTCGCGCAGGATGGTCTTGGCGCGCCCGCGCAGGCTGTGGTAGAGCGCGGAGAAACTGTAGAGCAGCACCAGCGTCGCACCGTAGATCGTGACGCTCGTTATCTTCCACGGATCGCCTTCCCGCGCCGCCAGCACGATCAGCACGATGGTTCCGGCTAGCGCCAGCACTGCACCGACAAGATGAGTTATGGCGTTGAATTTTTCCCCGTAGTACATGTGATTGGCCTTGTCTTTTTTCTATCTCGCTGCAACCCACGATGGGGCGCGACATCGATCAGCTCTCTATTTTCACTTCGCGCCTGCTGTTCACGCTGACGATGATCACCCCGATCAGCACCAGTGACGAACCAGCGATCTTCAACAACGATATATTCTCGTCCAAGAAAACATAAGCCAGATAGATCGTGCTGACCGGGCCGATCGAACCGATCAGCGAGGCATTGCCGGAGCCGATATGGCGGATCGCGTAGGACAGCAAAAATACCGGTAGCACCGTGGAAAATATTGCCATCGCGATGGAGAGTTCATACACGCGCACCGGCAGGTCGAGTGTGCTGAGCGGATGCGTCACGGCGAACTGCGACAGGCTGGCCGCGCTCGCCACCACCATCGCATACGCGGTGAAACGTGCCGTGCCCATGCGGGCGATGGCGTGTCCCGCACCCACCAGATAGGTCGAGTAGGACAAGGTGCTGAGGAACACCAGCGTCGCGCCCAGCACGACACTGCCGCCCTGCTTCATCCCGACATCGTGCAGCCCCACGTCATGTAGAAAGACCAGCGCGATCCCCGCGTAGCTCAGCAGCATCGCCGCAACGACTTTTTTGCCGATGGCGCGCTTGTACACCAGCGCGGTGAGGATGACTGTCATCGTCGGATAGAGGAACAGGATCAATCTCTCCAGCCCGGCTGAAATATATTCCAGGCCGAGAAAATCCAGGAAGCTGGACAGGTAATAACCGATCAAGCCGAGCACCAACACCAGCATCTTGTCGCGCTTGCTGAGCGGCTCGGCATGATGCAGTCCGGCCCACAGCGCAACGCCAATGAAGAACGGGACCGAGAACGCCATGCGCAATGCCAGCAGCGTCACCGCATCCACGCTGTCGAGATAGGCCAGCTTGACCAGGATGGCCTTGGCCGAAAAGCCGATCGCAGCAAGGATCGCAAAGACCACGCCGAGCAGCGCATCCCGCTTGATTGAAATGTGTCGTGTATTGTTTGGCATGATGAAAGACCCTGAAAATAGGCTAGTGCAGGTCTTCGACAAACTGGAAGCAACGCGGAAAGACCCGCAGTTGCCCGGTTAGTAAAATGAATAAATTAAAACAGGAACAAATTGCGGCCATGGGATAGCGTCCCTTGCCACAGTCGTTTGGCGGAGATTGTTATTGAAGCAATGGATGATTTTGTTTTCATCGGTACGGAATATAAAGGGTCGGACGAGGTGAGTCAATTCAAGGCGTGGCCGTGCTGTGGTTTTCGTCGTGTCTGAATGGGTTGGCATCGATCACGTGATGGGTCATGCAACATGATGATCAAGCGCTGGCACACAAGCTATGACACCTCTGCTTTGGATCGCACATGACTGAATGCCAGCCAGCGGTACACCAGGATAGCGGTCAAACCGAATACGCCGTGGGCAATCAGCGTGATCCAACCGCGCGTTTGCGCGAACCATGGAAAAATCACCGTGAATCCATACAGGTTAACCACGTACAGCGCGACACCGAAACCGATGCCGGCCAAGGGTACCGGGATGGTATCGAGGCGTGCGGTGAACAATGCCAGCAATGTGGCGCAAATAATGGCAATCATGAAATGGACGAACGCGGCGGTCAGCATGACGGCCGCATCGAATGTCGCCGGTGGGGGCAACACCGAGCTCCCCAGCACGATTGCGGCGGTCAGTCTGGCATCGCGGTACAGGATGCCGGGGAAATCATCGCTAAAGATCAGCCAGAGAATAATCTGGACCAGCGCGGATGTGATGCCCGCCATGACACCGGCCCAGATCATGGCACGCCAGCCGGACAGCCAGTTTATGCGGTAACTATCCATTTCATTTCCGGCCATTTCATTCCCTGCCATCTCATCTCTTGTTCACCATAGAAACGGCAGTTACTTGATTTTTTCCGTGTGCCAATTTGCATCATCCGAAATAACGACGATTGCGGTAAGTACAAGTACCACGATAATGTGTACCAATGCCCAATTCATTTTGACTCTCCTCATGTAATGAGATCGGAACTGCGCCGATCACACAAGAATATTCATGGATACAAAATAAAGACTGCCTGCCATGAAGTTTCACAATACGCCCGCAACCACAACCGTTCTGTGTGGCAGCGCACATATATGGGAATTTTCAGACGCGAGCCTGACCAGTTAGAATACGAAAATAATTTATCAGTCTGACTTGACCGTGGCCGACAAACACCGCACAGAAGCTGAAGCACTTTTTTATCAGGGGATACGCCTTATGGAAGCTGGCGACGTTGCCGGCTCCGAAACAAGCTTCAGAAAAGCAGTGCAGATCGCGCCGGATTTTGCGGAGGCTTATGCCAACCTCGGCCTGCTGCTGGACAGAAGCAAAAACAAGGAAGCCGCGGAAATTTCCTACCGGCGCTCACTGGAACTCAACCCGGCTTATCCGCAGACACACCTCAATCTGGGTGCGCTGATGGCCGGCCAGAAACGCTTCATTGAAGCCGAGGTTGCTTATCTCCATGCCATCGAGCTTAGACCAAATTCTCCGGTCGGCTGGTCTAACCTGGGCGTGCTGTATGCCTGCATGCAACGCGAGGCGGAAGCCGAGCGATGTTACCGCACTGCCATGTCCCTGGATGAAGCATATGCGGCGGCGCGTTTCAACCTGAGCTACCTGCTGCTGCGCCAGGGCAGGTTCGAGGAAGGCTGGCACTGCCTGGAAGCGCGCAACTGGTTCGCGCCATTGGCCGCTCATCTGTCGTGCCCGCGCTGGCAGGGCGAACCGCTTGCCGGGAAGTCGATATTGATCGGCTATGAAGCGGGCCACGGCGACATGCTCCATTTCTGCCGTTATGCCGCTGTGTTGAAAGATATGGGCGCAGCATCGATCACGATGACCTGCCATCCGGCGCTGAAGACTTTGTTTGCATCACTGGAAAGCGTGGATACAGTCATTGCATACGACGAGCCGATTCCCTCTGCCGGATGGGATTACTGGACACCGCTGCTGAGTATTCCGTATCACTGCAAGACGCGTCTCGACTCGATCCCGGCCAAGATACCCTATCTGCACGCGCCGAGGAATCTTGTCGAGAAGTGGCAAACGCTGTTGCCGAAGTACGGGTTCCGTGTCGGATTGGTTTGGAAGGGTGACCCAAAATTTGAAAATGATGCCGACCGATCTCTTCCTTCGCTCGAGATACTGACGCCCTTATGGAATGTAACCGGGGTGAACTTCATCAGTCTGCAAAAAGGTGCCGGTAAAGACGAGGCGGCGCTGCCGCCCGATGGATTACCGCTGCTCAACCTCGGCTCTCAATTGACGGACTTCGCCGATACTGCCGCTGTCATCATGAATCTCGACCTGCTGATCTGCGTCGACACGGCCGCCGCCCATCTGGCCGGCGCACTTGGAAAACCCTGCTGGGTGTTGTTGCCCGACTACAAAACCGACTGGCGCTGGATGACAGCACGTAGCGATACGCCCTGGTATCCTGACACCATGAAACTCTTTCGCCAGGATACAGCAGGGGATTGGAAAGCAGTCGTCACGGAAGTGACAAATACCCTTGGGCAGTTGGTAAAGTCGCATTGAATGAAGCCATCGCTCCCTGCGATGCGCGCTGCCATAAGGCATATTGAGCAAATGACCAAAAAGGTTTAACCTGATACCAAAAGTAACTTGACCTGTAACAAATAATAAAATCCTTTGATAACAATAATCACTAAACAGAAGGAGTGACTTATGAGGGACAGCAATTTTCGCAATTCAAATCAAAAACTGACTTCTCCGAGCCAGTCGCCATAGAGCATGTCCGCTCTGAAACAGCAGGTCAATGCGCCCTCAGGTCTGCTGGGCCGTACACTGCGCTGTTTGTTGAATTTCTCTAATACTTTACTTGGCCAATCCCGGGATGGTTCGGGCTCCATGAACATGCGCATGGTCGTCGCCGTCCTGCTGCCTTTTCTGGCGCTGGGGTTGCAATGGGTGTTGTGGCCCTGGATCGATCCGCTTGTCTGGTTCCTGTTCTTCCCCACCGTATTCTTCAGTGCACGTCTCGGCGGCTTCTGGGGCGGACTGATCAGCACAGCCCTGAGTACCGGCATAGTATGGTACTTCTTCCTTCTGCCCCAGTTGAGCTGGAAGGTCGATCACCCGACCAATTTTTTCTCGGTGTACCTCTTTCTGGTCATGGGTTATCTGTTCAGCGATGTCCAGGAGCGGCTGCGCCGCTCGCTGCAGGCTAGCAAAATTGCCCTGGACAGGACCCTTGCCGACAATGCGAATTATGTCGGCAAATTCAACGACAGCGAATCCCGTTTCGAGGCCACTTTCGAACAAGCCGCTATGGGCATTGCACTGGTGGCGCCGGATGGTCGCTGGCTGCGCGTCAACCGTAAACTGTGCGATATCATCGGCTATGGCCAGGACGAATTGCTGGCCAAGTCCTTTCAGGAAATCACCCACCCGGATGACCTGTTGACCGACCTGGCCTATATGCGGCAGTTGCTGAGTGGCGAGATCCCGAACTATTCCATGGAAAAGCGCTACCTCAAAAAAAACGGGGGCATAACCTGGATAAATCTCACTGTCTCCCTGGTCAGGAAACCGGATACTACACCTGATTACTTCATTGCTGTCATCGAAGATATCCAGGATCGTAAACACATCGAAACCACGCTCAAGGCAAGCGAACTGTCCCTGAAAGACGCGCAGCAATTGGCCAATGTCGGCAACTGGTCGTGGGACATCAAGACCAACAAACACATTTGGTCCGATGAAGTCTATCGCATCTATGGTCGCGACCCTGCGTTGCCTCCGGCGGTTTATCCGGAAGTGCAGCAGTACTTCACCCCGGCAAGCTGGGCGCGCCTCTCTGCGGCCGTTGATAAGGGTTTGGCCAGCGGAACCCCTTACGAGTGTGATGCCGAGGTGATCCATGCCGACGGCACCCATCACTGGATCGTCGCCCACGGTGAAAGCCTACAAGACGCTGCCGGGAATATCATCCAGATGCACGGCACGATACAGGACATCACCCAACGCAAACAAAGCGAGGAACAATTGCGCGTCGCAGCAGCCGCCTTTGAATCCCAGGAAGGCATGATGATCACTGATACCAACAACACGATCCTGCGCGTCAACCATGCATTCACCAACATCACCGGCTACACGGCCGAAGAAGCCATCGGCAAAAATCCCCGCATATTCCACTCCGGCCATCAGGATGAAAACTTCTATGTCGCCATGTGGGAAAGGCTCAAAAGCAATGGCGCATGGGAAGGCGAACTCTGGAACCGGCGCAAGAATGGAGAGGTATACCCGGAGCACCTTTCCATTACCTCGGTCAAACACCAGGATGGCAATGTCTTGAATTACGTAGCTGCTTTTACCGATATCACCCAGCGCAAGAAAGCGGAAGAAGATGTCAAACGCCTGGCGTACTTCGACGCCCTCACCGGACTGCCCAACCGGCGTCTTCTGCAGGATAGGCTGCAACGGGCTTTGGCCGCCAGCACACGCAATGGCAAGCAAGGCGCGCTGATGTTCATCGACCTGGACGATTTCAAATCACTCAACGACACGCTGGGCCATGCCATCGGCGACCTGCTGTTGCAGCAGGTCGCGCAACGCCTGGCTACCTGTACACGCGAGGGCGACACGATAGCCCGCCTGGGTGGTGACGAGTTTGTGATCATTCTGGAAGGACTGAGTGAGCGCTCCTTTGATGCTGCGGCTCAGACAGAACTTGTCGGCATGAAAATCCTCACTGCCTTATGCCAGCCCTATCATCTGGATACCCATCAATGCCATAGTACCCCCAGTATCGGCGTGACCCTTTTCAAGGGCCAGCAACAGGAGATAGATGAACTGCTGAAACAGGCGGACATCGCGATGTATCAAGCCAAAAAATCCGGGCGCAGCGTCCTGCGCTTCTTCGATCCAAAGATGCAGGATAACGTCAATATCCGTGTCGACCTCGAAAGTGAACTACGCAAGGCACTTGAGGGCAGGCAATTCCAGCTGTATTACCAGATCCAGGTAGACAGCTCGGGCCACCCGTTTGGAGCAGAGGCCTTGATCCGCTGGATACACCCGACACGCGGCATGGTATCCCCGGTTCAATTCATTCCGCTGGCGGAGGAAACCGGATTGATATTGCCTATCGGGCTATGGGTGCTGGAGACTGCCTGCGCCCAACTCAAAAAATGGCAGCACGCTGCGCTGACCCGGAAACTCATCCTGTCCGTCAATATCAGTGCCAAACAGTTCCGCCAAGCTGATTTTGTGGCTCAGGTACAGAATGCCATACGATACCATGCCATCGACCCACAATTCCTCAAGCTGGAATTGACGGAGAGCATGTTGCTGGAGGACATCGAGGAAACCATTGCAACCATGGTCGAATTGAGCAAAAGCGGTGTCCGGCTTTCGCTGGATGATTTTGGCACCGGCTATTCATGCTTGCAATATCTCAAGCGCCTGCCGCTCGACCAGCTCAAGATCGACCAGTCTTTCGTGCACGATATCGCCACCGACAAAAGCGACAAGGCGATCGTCCGCACCATCATCGCGATGGCAAAGAGCCTGGAACTGGACGTAATTGCCGAAGGGGTCGAGACCGAAGAGCAGCGGCAACTACTTTTGCACAAGGGCTGCACGCATTACCAAGGGTACCTGTTTGGCAGACCGGTACCCATTGATCAGTTCGAGATACTGTTAAAACAATCCGGTGTCAAATGAAGCACCCTCTGTTAATTCCCCACAAAATATTTTACAAATGGTTACAAAATTTATTCTCTGCATCCGGCAAAATCATATGCCGTGAAAATTATGCGCTATCAATGAATTACGGCCATCATTTATTCCAATCTCGATATAAGCGGGGAATTGAGGGGGTTTTCACCCTCTGTTCACCCTTAAGAGTGAAAAGCCTGTGCCGATAATCCCATCCCCATGGGACGAACTGAGTTACTGATCCCATTCCAATCCATAAATTCTTTTAGAAGGGATGAATCATGAGCTCTGTCAACAACATTTCTGGTTCGAGCAATCTGTTATTTCTACAACCCGCAACGAGTACGAACACATCGGTCGGAAGCGATGCCGACGGTGATAACGATGGCAGCACCGGAACAGGTAAAGTGGGCAAATCAAATTTGCTGAGTGTGATTGAACAGGCGTTGGGGCAAAGCATATCCGGCAGTTCCGATACCTCTTCTACCACGTCGACAGCCAGCTCGACTTCATCTTCGAGCTCGACACAGGATCCGCAAGCCGCATTACAAGCATTCCTGCAAAGCCTGTTCGCTGCACTGCAGGGCGGGCAGGCCAGCGGGTCAGCACCATCCGGCAGCGATAGCGACAGTAGTGGCAGCTCATCTACATCCGGCGTCAGGCACCATCATCATGGTGGCGGCGATTCCAACCTGGCAGCCGGCATCCAGAGTCTGTTGCAGCAGCTTTCTCCAAGCAGCAGCGGTGCTTCGACGAATACGTCGACTACCAGTCAAAGCAGCAGCTCCGATGCACTCAGCAACTTGAACACCAGCTTCCAGAACTTGATCAGTTCAATTAACACCGCACAAGGACAAACTTCCTCGACAACGACAACGCCCACACTGCAATCATTCCTGCAAAATCTCCTGCAGGACCTGAACAGCGGCCAGAATATTTCGGGCGCGGTGGTCAGTACGACAGCCTGATAATATTCATGTGGTGAGCACGCCGGGGCTGTGATGTCGTCCCGGCGTTTTTATTTTCATCGATATGATGCTTGGGATTATGGCTCGGCACGCAACCGAAGCGCGTGCAGGAACGTGGGGACATCGCTCTTCCACTTGTCAAGAATAATCGATATTGCCAACCCCTCAATATCAGCCACGATGCCCATATAAATCGCCAAGGCTACCGGAAGACCCGATTCTTCAAACACCAGCAACGCGAAAAATCCGGCAAACAGAAATATCCCCCAGAGCTTGAAAGTCCACATGTGATAGCTCGCCTCACGCCTGAACTTTGCCAGATCAAAAATGTAGCGGGCAAGCTCCAGTCCGGCAAGCACCAGCAATGCCTCAAGGTGATCCTGAATTGCAGAGGGGTGAAGGTGCCAAGCCGCGAAGAAGGCCGCTATATAAAATATGGAGTCGGCAATGCTGTCGAGACGACGCAGGGATGGTGTTGCAATGTTTAACCTGCGAGCGATGATCCCATCGAACACATCGGACAGGAACGCCATGGTCAGGCAGATGCCAAACGCAAAGTGGTCTGGATGATAGATCGCCAGCAGAACGACAACGGGTGCCAGAAGCGCACGCAGGACTGTGAGAGCCAATGGTATATGCGAGGCCTTTATGATTATAGCCATCTAACGGTTACTAGGCAGACGTAGCGGTCGTACTACTAAAATAGCAAGCGTGCGCGACACGATAATTGATAAACACCCATCACCCCATGCAGGCTGACGGTCGTTCAGGCGGTGATATCGATATTCTGCCCCAGGTTCGGCGGCAGATTGACAACACTTTGCGATGATTGCTGCGCAATGGAGTTAACCAATACGATAGCGCTTTGGGCTTCAACGTTAATGGCCGTATTGAGTACAGTCAATCCGGCCATATAACCGGTATTTTGCGCGAGGGCTGCGCTGGTATTCATGCTGACGTCCATGGTCGTCTCCTCTATCCAAGAGCCTCCAGCTTACTCTGCCGGAGTGCTGTTAATCAAGCCTGTCCAACAACGCAGGAAATACCGGCGCTTTTTGATGCTGCCTTAGCGGGCCTGTATTCCATCTTGTCATATGGTGGGAATCAGGCTTTCACTTTGCAGGCGGGTAAGGTAGCGCTGCAGCAGGATATTCATCTGGATATCCAGACCGATAAAACGGCAGCCCACGTGCTTGTAAACAACCATGTTGGGGGCGGTATAGTTCGTGCTGTATCGCACCTCGATGGTGACTTTCAGGGTACCAACTTCAGGGATTGAAATCTGGCAATCCGGAAATATCTTTTCCGGCTGCAATGTGGTCTCATGCTCCGCACACCGCAGCGCGATCCCGCCGCCACTGATATCCAGTATGGGCGCCTCGAACATGGTCAACGGATCGTCCGGATTTTCCGGCTGGACAGGAATGACGCACTTGACGAGGGAGGAAGACGGGATCGCCGTACGAAAAAATTCCCGCCGTTGTATACGCAACAAGTAATCTGGCAGCTCCAGATAAAAAGCCTGCTGATCCTCGAACAAACCGTTTTCGATGGCGTGCGCCACAAATTGAATTTTTACGTGGTGATGCGCACTGACGAAAGTAATCCTGTCGCTGCGCAAGATTTGTTTGTTTTCCGGCGGGAACGGGCCGACATCCAGCCACATGCCGTGTTCGTGAACGCCAAGCAAAGTAGTCAGGATAAAATCCTTCCCGCCGCCGTAGTACAACGCAACGTGCGAACCCTGGTCCGCAATGCTTTGCAGGATAGAGCGCATTTCCAGCTTCGACTTGATGTGCAAATCAAGATCTTCGTCGTTGTAAAAATGCTCGATCTTTAATGCCACTTCTTTTTTGGACATACCCTTCTCGGAGCCGGATTCAAGTAGACAGCCTTTATTCTACCGATATTTTTCTCCTGCCATGTCCCAGATTGACGGATTTTTCCTATTACACCGAGCCAACACGCCTTTGTTGTACTCGTGATGGTGCCAGGCACCGCCAGATAAAGGCCGGATGCTTGCACTGCGGATGCCTGTGATCCGCCAACCCGAGCTTTATCTACACAAGAGATTGAAACTTTTCCCGCATTTCGTTAGTCTTACACCCGCTGCTGGAGGATCGCTCGCGTTCCCCGTGCGGGTGATTTTGATTCAACACCTAACTTAGGAGCTTCAATAATAATGGAATACCAAACCACAACGCCGGTCAGTACCGTCGTAATCGGAACAAACAAGGTGCTGCGCAACACCTATATGATGCTGGCGCTCACGATGATCCCGACAGTGATCGGTGCATTCATCGGCATGTCCACCAACTTCTCGTTCATGGCGCAACACCCGGTTGTGTTCTCGCTGCTGATGTTTGCCGTAATGATGGGCTTGATGTTCGGCGTCAGCGCATTGCGTAACAGTGTTTGGGGCATCGTTGCCCTGCTCGGCTTCACCCTGGTTGCCGGATTCTTTCTCGGCCCTATCCTGCAAGTGGCGCTGCACCTGAAGAATGGCGCACAACTGGTCGGCATGGCCGCAGGCGGTACCGGCATCATTTTCGGCAGCCTGGCAACACTGGCAACCGTCACCAAAAGAGATTTCAGCTTCATGGGCAAGTTCCTGTTCATCGGCGTGATCCTGCTGATAATCGCTTCCTTCGCCAACATGTTCTTCCAGATTCCCGCGCTGGCGCTGACCATCTCCGCGATCGCCGTGCTGATTTTCTCGGCCTACATCCTGTTCGACATCGGCCAGATCGTGAATGGCGGCGAAACCAACTATGTGATGGCAACGATGAGCCTGTATCTGGACATCTACAACATCTTCATCAACCTGCTGAACCTGCTGATGGCATTTAGCGGCGAACGGGATTGACGAAAACGGTTTCACCAAGAAAAAGGCGGCCTGACGGCCGCCTTTTTTATCTGGTTCCGGATTTATAGCCTATATGAAATCCCGCATACAACAGATCATCTTTTTCGCTTGACCTCGTAGAGTGCCCGGTCTGCCTGGGCCAGCAGGTCGGCCATGGATTCGATGGTGTCTGTATAGGTCGCGATACCGATCGCAATGCCAACGCTGACCTTGTCGCCAGTGGAAAGCGTGATCGGCGCGGAAACCACCTCGGCGATACGTGTGGCCAGTGATTCCGCCGGATCTTCTGCGCTTGGCCGCATGAACACGCCAAATTCGTCGCCGCCCAAGCGTGCCAGCATATCCTCGGCACGCACTTGGTTCGCCATGCGGCGTCCGACCTCGCACAGCACCTCATCGCCTGCCGCGTGACCCAGCGTGTCATTGACTCGCTTGAAATCGTCCAGGTCCATGTAAAACACGGTGAATGACTCGCCCGTGCGGCGGGCATGGGCGATTTCCGAATTGAGGGTCCGCTCGAACTGCGCCCTGTTGGCAAGGCCGGTCAGATGATCAGTCATCGCCAGATGGCTTAGCATGTTCGCCCGTTGCCGGCTTTCCAGGGCGGTGATCACCAAAGTCGACAGATCATGCAGCAAGGCGCGTTGAGCATAGTTAAAAGAACGCGGTTGTGTATCCACGACAGCGATGGTGCCCAAGGCATAACCATTGCGGTCGATGAGTGGTGCACCGGCGTAAAAACACAGATGGGGAACCTGCGTCACCAGCGGATTTTCCTGGAAGCGAATATCCTGCCGCAAGTCTTCCACGACTAATGGCTCATCCGGGCGCATCAGGGCATGTGCACAGAATGCGATCTGGCGGTCAAGCTGTGGAACTGTCAGTCCGAGCCGTGACTTGAACCATAGCCGGTCAGCGTCCATCAATCCGATCACTGCCGCAGGAGTATTCAAGGCTTGGGCAGCCACCCGCGTCAGCGTGTCAAAATCCACCTCAGGCAAGCTGTCGAGTATGTCGTAAGAACGAACCGCCCGCAGACGCTGTGCCTCATTCAGGGGCAGGGGACATTGCATGGTCAGTTCGGGCATGGTTACATCCTGAATGGATAAGTTACTAATCGGCGATGCGAAAATTTTTACTCTTGCCAGTCCTTGACATAAATACGCGCCTCAACATAGTACGCGGCGAGTCATTGCCCGATCGGGCAAACTACCAATTCGGTTTTGTCTCTAGAATAACGATCTCAACCGGCAATATATTCCACCACCGTTGAAATACCCCTAAAAATAAAAAGGCCATGACAGTATACGTTAACTTATTCCCGGTATATGTTCAATCCTGACAGGCTGGGACAATCTGCCAATGTCCTGAACCATATCCCATGGAAACCGTATCGAACGCATCTGAGATTTCGGCGCCTTGTGGATATATTTTGTCCTGATGCGACCAGTTTATTTCTTGATCGCTTTGGCCAGTCGCTTTTTGGCCGGAGCGGAGCGCTTCGCCGCTGCCTGCTGGGCCTCCTTGGCGGCCGCCACTTCTGCGGCTGCCTTGGCCGCGATCCGCTTGGTCACGATGCCACCACTGGCCGCTGCAAAATCCAGTGCCATGGAAGGCGCAGCCCAAGCGCCGCTCACACGGAGCGGCACAGTGACACCCTTCAATTCGGCAAAGCTGCCTGCGGTTTGCCGTTTGAGCACAGAAGCAATAACCACGGCAAGTGGATAATTGACGCTGCCTGAATCGAATGCCAGATCGCCTTCACCGCCGACACGAAACAGTGGCGATCTCATCTCGAAACTGTTGCCTGAACTTTTGCCTTCCTTGATATTGAACGCGGCCTTCAATTCGGAAAAATCCGTTCTATCGTTGAACTTCGCTTCGTGGACACGCGCCTCGCTCTTGGTACCCAGATCATCTTTGCCCGCAAGCAACGCAGCTCGCAGATCGATGCCGGCCAGCGATCCGCGCGCCAACGCCAGCGTAACATTACCGCTCACCGTCTTGCGCAACACGCCGATGTTGCTGCCTTCCGCGCTGAGGTCCAGCGCAACATCGCCCTTGCCCGCAAGCCTGCCCGTGCTGGACGTGGCGGCGAGCAGCGCACCCATCTGTATGCCTTTCAGATTTTGCCTGAGTACGATCTGCGGCGCACTCTGTGCTGCAACGCTAAAGCTGCCAGCCCAGGTACCGCCGTATAGTTTGGCTGTCAGCGGCGCGATCGTGAGCGTATCGTGTTCGACTCGGATTTCCGTTGCAAGCTTGGTAGCCTTGAGCTTTGCCGCGTTGAATTGATCGGCATGCAGGCGTCCACTCAAGGTAAGATTCTTGAGGAAGCCGAGATCGAGCTGGGTCGTATCATCCTGATAACGCTTGATCCAGCCGGCTGCAATGTAACGATCCAGATCAAGATGGCTGGTGCTGATGTCGAATGTATAAGCGGGATGACTGAAATCACTCAGCGCCAACGTGCCGGTGATTTGGCTGTCGTCGATCTTTGCCTTGAAATCGACATTCGCGTTCCGTTCTGAAAAATCCGCATTCACGCTGCCCGTCGCGGTTGCGGACAATTCGCCCGACAGTACCGGATGTGTGGCGGAAAAATTCAGCGCAACCGGGCTGAACTGCAATTTCCGCGATGCCCCTAAATCAATGCTGACCGGGCCGGACAACTTCCCTTGCAGCACGCCTCCATCGCCTTTGAAATCGAAATTGGCATTGAACGATTCTGCTTTAAATATTTTGTCGGCGACTTCAAAGGCAGGCATCTGTATCGCGGTCGTCCATTTTTCGTCGAACTGCGACAAGGTCGCATCGAGTGTGGCCTGGCTACCGCTCAACATACCCTTGGCGAGTTGCAGCCTGGGTACTCCGAGTTTGGCATCAATGCTGCGCTGCCCGTAATTACCCGTGGCAGCAACCGCAATATTTTCGACCTGCAACAATTCCTGCCCAGAAGAATCGGGCAGGCTATGGCTATCCACACTTCCCTTGAAGCTCAGATCAAGATTGCTGAACCCCGCCGCCGTGCCAGCCAGTGTTCCCTCGATATCAGCAAACTCGTAGCGACCGGCCTTGCGATCGTAAAACAGACGGCTTCTTAACTCGATGCTGGAATCGCTGTGCGCCATTTCGGAATTGAGATGAAAACTCGCCTTCAGGTTACCCGGCACCGTATCGGCCAGCCTGCCGGTTTCAATCTGCACATCCTGCAGCGCAATGCGCTGCCATTTCATTTCATCCTGCCAATTCAGCGACGAATTGGTAATGTGCACACTGTCGATGTCAAACGTCAGCGGTGACAAGGTCTCATCGCGGATCAGCAGGTCGTCGTAGTTGGTGGTGCCGTCCTTGAAACGGCTCAGGTTAACGCGCGCGCCATCTATCTCGATGTGGTCGAACACCAGTTGTTTTTTCAACAGCGGCAGCCATGCGATATACAGCCGCGCATTGTTGACGGCAGCGAATTCACGCGCGCTGTTGCGCTGGCTCAGCGACATCCTGCCCGAGTCCAATCCCAGTTTGGGAAAGAAAGTCACCTTGATGTCGCCCTGCAACACCAGGTCGCGCTGGCTGTGTTCCTTGACGTATTGGACGATCTCGGATTTGAAGCTGTTCGCATCGAACGAAAGCAGGAACACGCCAATCGCGACCGGAAGTATCAGCAGGATGATCAGCACCCCGCCTATCGCGTAACGGTAATGTTCCTTGGCGAGCGTCTCGGCAAAGGGCAGCTTGAACGGCCCGAACACCGAGATCAACATGCCGATGACGCCATACAACCCGAGCAGCACGTACTTGAGTGACTTCATTCGTCGTTCCTTGCGGGTCTGTCCGCAAAAGATGATAGACAGATTGTAACCTTGCCACGCGATAGTTGGGAGTTCGGATGAAAATCCTTATCCATCAAGCGCGGCAGACGTGGTGTTTCAATGCTTCTCGAACACCGCGATCGACTCCACATGCGAAGTATGCGGAAACATGTTCATCACGCCCGCGACCTTGAGCATATAGCCGCGCAGCACCAACTCGGCAGCATCGCGCGCCAGCGTGGCCGGGTTGCACGAGACATACACGATGCGCTGCGGGGCATTTGCACCACTTAACGATTTCACCAACTCCATCGCGCCGTCGCGCGGCGGGTCGATCAACAGCTTATCGAAAGAACCTAGTTGGGCGAATTTTTCTTCCGTCATCTCGAACAGATTCATGACGGCATATTTAGTGTTGTCCGCCAAGCCGTTGAATGCGGCATTTTGTTTGGCGCGCGCCACCAGTGCCTCGCTGCCCTCAATGCCCAGTACTTGCGCGCCACTGCGCGCGATCGGCAGCGTGAAGTTGCCCAGTCCGCAGAAAAAATCGGCAATGCGCTCATTCGGCTGCGGGTCAAGCAAACGGATCGCGCGGCTGATCATCACGCGATTCAGCGCGCTGTTCACCTGGGTGAATTCGCTGGGTGCGAACGGCATCGTGATGCCGAATTCCGGCAGGCTGTAACTGAGCGCCGGCGCATCCAGCGGATGGAACGGGACGATGGTGTCATAGCCTTTCGATTGCAGCCAGAACTGGATATCGTGTCGATCGGCAAAGGTGCGCAGCGCGGCTTGGTCTGCGCTGTTGGGCGGATCCATCACGCGCAGCACCAGCGCATCGACATGATCGCCCACCGCCACTTCGATCTGCGGGAGGCGGTCACGTATCGAAAGACCGCTCACCAGCTCTGCCAACAGCGGCAATAATCGGGCGATCTTCGGCGTCAGTATCTCGCAGCTTTGCATGTCGGCAACGTAACTGCTGCGCTTCTCATGAAAGCCGACCAGCATCTTGCCCTTTTTGATGACATGCTTGACCGAAAGCCGCGCACGCTCGCGATAGCCCCAGGCCTGTCCGTAGATCGGCCGCAACAGGGTTTCTGCCTTGACCTTGCCGATGTGCCACAAAGTATCTTCGAGGATGCGTTGCTTGACCGCGACTTGCGCCCGCTCGTCCAGATGCTGCATCGAACAACCACCGCACACGCCGAAATGCACGCATTTCGGCTGCACGCGCAGCGGTGATGATTTGTATATCTGCATGACCTGCGCCAGCTCGAACGACGGTTTTTTGCGGTATGAACTATAGCTGACCACCTCGCCGGTCAGCGCGCCCTCGATGAAGATCACCTTGCCGTCGATACGCGCAACGCCGCGACCTTCCTGGTCGAGGGACTCGATTGTTACTCTGTTTGCTGTGGACATAATCAATGCGCCCTTCGATGATCTCGGGGCGAACGGTAAAATTTAAAATATTATTTTTTCGCTTCGGGCCACGCGGCGAGAAATTCCCGCCAGTGCGGCTGATCGAGCTTGGCCAGTTCCGTCGTTTAGGGCAACTATTAGCACCTTTAGGCTATAAAGCAAGCTTTTGGACCGCTTTGGCGGTCATTGTGACCACTGTGGTTTTCCTCAACGCCCGGCACACCGTTG
>CAIOKY010000092.1 GCA_903858965.1 uncultured Nitrosomonadales bacterium
CCAACAGTCACGTTGACAAATGATGCGTTGACTCTTAACGTGCATCTTGTGCATTAAATTTGCGAGGTCGGTATGGTTTTTTTACGCTGTTTTATTTTGCTTTCTGCGTTATTGTCCTTAGGCCTATCCAGCGGCAGCTTCGCCGCGCAACGATCTCACGGACTAATCACCAAAGAGGACCAATCTTTGCGGGGGACATGGTATAGCGCGAGAGAAAGTATCACGTTCAAGGATAACGGAACCATCAACTTCAAGGGCAAAAGATACTACTATGCTGTTTCCAACGGCGGACTGATACAGCTGACCGGTAAACACAGCTCGAACGCGATCCCGTATCAACTTTCGGGTGGCAAGCTTACCTTGACCGTGAACGGTAAGTCGACGGTGTATACACGCAAACGAAGAAGAAAATGATTTCCGGCTTCAGTGCTGATCCATCTGCGTGTTGGCATTACTCCACTGAAGTTTAGCGACCTTTGGTCCGGGCTAGCGGACTCGGCGCACACTTGGTTTTGGCGAAAACAAGGCGGGTTGCGGCATGGCCTGATGACGCGCTGCTTCGGACAGATGCTGTTGCTCGACGGTCTTCTGCGGTGGGCGCGGCTTCGCCGAATATTGTCCATTACGCGGCTGCTGGTCGCGCTGTTGTGGGTTGCGTGGCCGCTGTTCGCGTTGTTGAGCACTGCGCGGCTTTTGACCCTGACCTTCACGCGGCACCTGTTGGCGATTGCCTGTGGTGTGTGGTCCGTTATTTCGTCTTTGTCCATGTGCCTGACGCGGCGGGCGCGGAGCTTCCTCGGCGATATGGGTTGGCGGGACAAAGCTGTCTACGGACTCTTTCGGAATCTCACGCTTGATCAACCGCTCGATGTCGCGGAGAAACTGAAACTCTTCCTTGTCTACCAGCGAGATTGCCGCGCCGCTGCTGCCGGCGCGACCAGTACGGCCGATGCGGTGCACGTAATCCTCAGGGACATTCGGCAATTCAAAATTCACCACATGCGGCAGTTGGTCGATGTCCAATCCGCGTGCGGCGATATCGGTGGCGACCAGCACCGGCAATGAACCATCCTTGAATTGCGCCAATGCCTTGGTGCGTGCCGGCTGGCTCTTGTTGCCGTGGATGGCGGCGGCGGGAATGCCGTCCGCAATCAGCTTTTCGGTCAGCCGGTTCGCGCCGTGTTTGGTACGGGTGAACACCAGCACTTGCTTCCAGTCGTTATGTTTGATCAGGTGTGCGAGCAAATGGCTCTTGAGGCGCTGCGGTACAAGATGGACGCTTTGCGTGATCAGTTCCACGGTGGAGTTGCGGCGCGCCACCTCCACATAGCCGGGGTTGTGCAACAGGCCATCGGAAAGCGTTTTGATCTCGTCGGAGAAGGTCGCCGAAAACAGCAGGGTCTGGCGCTGTTTCGGCAGCAGCGCGAGGATCTTTTTGATGTCGCGGATGAAGCCCATATCCAGCATGCGATCGGCCTCGTCCAGTACCAGGATCTCGACGCCGGAAAGATCAAGCGTTTTTTGACCCACGTGATCAAGCAGCCGTCCCGGAGTTGCGACGAGGATATCCACTTGTCCGCGCAAGGCCTTCATCTGCGGATTGATGTTCACGCCGCCGAACATCACCATCGATTTCAGCGTGAGATATTTCCCATAAGTCTGTACCGATTCTTCCACCTGCGCGGCAAGTTCACGCGTCGGCACAAGAATCAGGCAACGCGGACGACCGGGGCGGGGTTCGGCGGCTGGCTT
Organism: uncultured Nitrosomonadales bacterium; assembly: GCA_903858965.1. Taxonomy (GTDB): domain Bacteria; phylum Pseudomonadota; class Gammaproteobacteria; order Burkholderiales; family Gallionellaceae; genus Gallionella. The sequence goes on from CAIOKY010000092.1 coordinate 1,753, forward strand.
TGCGGTAAGAAGCTGCAGGATCGGCAACGTGAAGCCCGCAGTCTTGCCGGTGCCGGTTTGCGCACCGGCCAGCAGATCGCCGCCTGCTAATACCAGCGGGATCGCTTGCGCCTGAACCGGGGTGGGTGTCGTATAACCCGCGTCGGCAATGGCATCCATCAGGGGTTGTGCCAGACTTAAACTGGCGAAAGTAATTTGATTATTTGACAAAACTGGACTCCTGCGGCGGCCTGCCGCTCAAGTAGAGCTGCACCAATCGAGGCAGACGAATAAATGATCGAAGAGATCGGGAATAAATTTAAGAGACCGCTACGTTGATTGGTTTAGCGCAGGGCGGTAACCATTATACCTGTTATGGGCTTGTTCGGCCTACAGAAGAAAACGGGGATGGCAAGAGCCTGACCGAAAGCGTATCTGTTTGCGGACATAACGTGGCACCATCCGTGAAAACTGATTGGGGTCGTGGCGTTATTTATTTAACATCCTTTGCGCACCTGAACCCCACGTCGATCAACACGCTGTATGGCTTTAAATGGTTGCGCTTGGCTGTACGGAACACCACGCTGAGCGAATCGTAGTGCCCGGAACTCGTCATCCCGCCGCGTACCACGCGCTGGAGCGTGCCATAGTATTTGTTGTCGGATGCCGGTGCTCCCGGGTAGGCATCATACCAATCAGCAACCCATTCCGTTACGTTGGCCGCCATATCGTAAACGCCATAGCCGGATTTGTCGCCGGGAAAAGATCCCACGGCTGAATAAGGTGCATCCGGATTTTCCGACATGGTGTTTATTTTTTTCGGATCCCAGTTGTTACCCCATGGATATTCGTATCCTTGGGGGCCGCGCGCAGCTTTTTCCCATTCTGCCTCGGTCGGCAGGCGTTTGCCCGCCCAATGGCAATATGCATCGGCATCTGGCCAGGTCACGGTCGTTACGGGGAGTTGATGGCGTGCAGCCTGAATTTTTTCCAGCTCGGCAAGCAACGCCGGCTGGGTCATCTTGGTGGTGTCCATGTCCAGCTTAAACTTGTCGGTCGCAACTTGGCGCAAATCTTCCAGCGACAGGGATGCCAACAGCGTACTGCTGAAGCTATAGCCATTTCGCGGCCATAAGGCCGGTACGCTGTGCTGGGACGCGATCACGAAATCGCGGTACTGGGCGTTGGTGACTTCGTATTTGTCGATCATGTAAGCGGGCAGGTTGACCTTGTGGGCCGGGCGTTCATCGACATACAGCCTGTCATTGAACCCGTAAGGATTGAGGGCGTTGGCCTCGCGCCACATGGACATGTTGTCTTCCTTGTTGCTGCCCATGGTGAATTCGCCGGCCGGAATCAGCACCATACCGTCATCGACGGGTTTGTCCGCTGCCTGGCTTGTGGAACAGGCGATACCGCCCGCCAACATCAAACAGAAAATACTGCCTAACCAATGTTTATTTGTCATCTTTAGCGCACCGGAAACCGAAACTGGAGTTTTTGACACTTTGTTTGAAATAGCTGCGGTTGAACACCGGTGCGGAAACGCCGCACTGGTAATACGAACAATCCCACCACGAGCCGCCCTTTAAAACTTTGTACATCTCGCCATAATTTTCGCTCGGCCAGGAATTGCCGGGATATTGCGTGTACCAGGAGTCGGTCCATTCCCATGCATTGCCCGACATGTCATACAAGCCGTACGGGCTCTTGCCGCCTTCGAATGATCCCGCCGGAGTGGTATCACCCTCCATATTGAGCGATTTCCAGCGCACCGGTGAATTGAGCTTGTTTACGTCAAAGGTATCACCCCACGGGTAATCCCTGTCATCGGCAGTACCGCGTGCCGCTTTTTCCCATTCGATGTCGGTCGGCAGGCGCTTGCCGGCCCATTCACAATAGTCGTGCGCATCGTACCATGAGACATAAACCACCGGATGATCCACCTTGCCTTCCGGATAAGTCCTGTTGCGGAAATGGGTGGGCGACTTGCGGTTGGTGGCGTCGATGAATTGTTTGTATTGCAGGTTGGTGACCTCGTACTTGTCCATCCAGTACGCCTTGGTCTCGGCAGTGTATTGCGGGCCTTCATCGGGCAGGCGGTTATTCGTGCCGCGCAGGAATTTCCCGGCCGGGATCAACACCATCGGGTTCGGGTCCTTGCCGATACGGGTTTCGTTGTAATACATCGGCACACTCATCCCCGCAGTGGCTTCGGGCGGGGGTTCGACTTTCAGCTTGTTGGCATAGGGATCGACGAATTTCTTGTCCTCGACGCGAACCACGGGGTCACTGTCATCGGCAGAGTGGCATTCCTTGCAGTCGCTGGCCATGCTGGAATTGAAGGCGTCCACCTGGTTTTTTGCGTGGCACGACTCGCATGGCTGGGTTGCCTGCGCAGCGTGCTGGTAACGCGCGACATCCGCATCGCTCCTGGCTGCCGCGACTGTGCTGACGCCGAACATGGCGATAAGCGAAAGAATGAGGTGGTGGGTTAACGATGACATTGGACGCGACCATTGAAGACTAATGCAAGTTTTCATTTTCCCATGATACTGACCGCGATTCAAGCGCCCGTATGCGGTAAACCACATTTCATGCGTATTGTGACGGTTACAATTAGTTGTACTAAGGCTTACAATCCGAACCGGAGGCGAAATCTTCATCAATCAAGTTTATCCTTCACCTTAGAAGCATCCCAATACCATAATGGAGGAAACATGAGATACATTATCGCAAGACTTGTTGCCGCAGTATTGATTGTGGCCGGTAACGCAATGGCAGCCGACATGCCGGATCTGGCCAAAAAGAATGGCTGTACCGCTTGCCATATGATAGACAAGAAACTCGTGGGCCCCGCATGGATGGATGTTGCCAAGAAATACAAGGGCGATGCCGGAGCCGAAGCCAAGTTGATCGCCAAGGTATCCAAAGGCGGCAGTGGCGTATGGGGTACGACCTCTATGCCGCCGCTCGATCCTTCCGGCAAGAAACAGGACGATATCAAGCAATTGATCCAGTTTATTTTGACTCTGGCCAAATAGGGCAGGGGCAGTCCCCGAAAAAGCCGGCGCGAGCCGGCTTTGTTTTTTGCGCTTTCTTCCGGGAAAACTCCATAAAACTATCGTCCCGGGCTGCGCTGATACGTCGCGCTCAGGTATAATGCGCGCCTTTGTAAATTACCCGATAGGAAGATGCGATGCCTATTTATGCTTATCGTTGCAGCAGTTGTGATTGCCGGAAAGACGTGATGCAGAAAATGAGCGATGCACCGCTCAGCACTTGCCCCGAGTGCGGCAAAGAGACTTTTTCCAAGCAATTGACAGCTGCCGGTTTCCAGTTGAAGGGTAGCGGCTACTACGTTACCGATTTCAAGGGTGGCCCCAAGAAACCTGATGAAAAGTCGGAAGCAAAACCGGACTCGGCACCTGCGCCTGCGCCGGCCGTCAGTGCCGCAGCTTCTCCTGTGACAAGCGGTACTGCCTGAAGCATGAAAAAATATTTCATCACCGGCCTGCTGGTCTGGGTTCCGTTCGGCATCACCCTGTGGGTGCTGAATCTGACCATCAGCACGATGGACAAGACCTTGTTGCTGTTGCCGGCAGACTGGCATCCGGACAAGTTGCTGGGTGTCCATATTCCCGGCTGGGGCATCATCCTGACGCTGCTGATCGTTGGCCTGACCGGCGTGCTGGTGCGCAATGTGCTCGGTCAGCAGTTGCTGCATCTGTGGGAAGCCGTGTTGCAGCACATTCCCTTTGTGAACAGTATCTACAAGGGCGTCAAGCAGGTCAGCGACACCTTGTTGTCGGAAAGCGGAAATTCCTTTCGCAAGGTGCTGCTGGTGCGCTATCCGCATCCGCAGGCCTGGTCGCTGGCGTTCCAGACCAGCGTGCCGGGCGAGGTGACCGACCAATTCGAGGATGAATATGTTGCGGTATTCATTCCCACCACGCCGAGTCCGGTGAACGGATTCTATTTCTTCGTGCGCAAAGCCGACACCATCGAGCTGGATATGACGGTCGATGTGGCGTTGCGCTCCATCATTTCGATGGGTGTGGCGGCAGATTCCGAAGCCGGAAAGCATTCCGTCCACACCCCCAATCCATAGCCAAACCAACCTTGGTATTTTTTAGAAACTGAACCATGCGAACTCATTATTGCGGACTGCTCAATACCGACCAACTCGACCAAACCGTCAGCCTGTGCGGCTGGGCCCATCGCCGCCGCGATCATGGCGGGGTGATCTTCATCGACCTGCGCGACCGCGAGGGCTTGGCGCAGATCGTCTGCGATCCGGATCGTGCCGGGATGTTCAAGATCGCCGAATCGGTGCGCAACGAGTTCGTGCTGCGCATCACCGGCAAGGTGCGCCGCCGCCCTGCCGGTACGACCAACGCCAACATCACCAGCGGCGAGATCGAGATCCTTTGCCACGAGATCGAAGTACTGAACACCGCGCTGACGCCGCCGTTCCAGCTGGACGACGAGAATCTGTCCGAAACCGTGCGCCTGACGCATCGCGTGATCGACCTGCGCCGTCCGCAGATGCAGAAGAACATGATGCTGCGCTACAAGGTGGCGATGGCGTTCCGCCGCTTCTTAGACAGCCGCGGTTTCATCGACATCGAGACGCCGATGCTGACCAAGTCCACGCCGGAAGGCGCGCGCGACTACCTGGTGCCGTCACGGGTGCATCCGGGTGAATTTTTTGCGCTGCCGCAATCGCCGCAGCTGTTCAAGCAATTGTTGATGGTGGCGGGTTTCGATCGTTACTACCAGATCACCAAATGCTTTCGCGATGAGGACTTGCGCGCCGACCGCCAGCCTGAATTCACCCAGGTGGATATCGAGACCTCGTTCCTGAACGAGACGCAGATCACCGCGCTGATGGAAGACATGATACGCACCGTGTTCAAGGAAGCGCTGAATGAGGACCTGCCCAATCCGTTCCCGCGCATGACCTATGCGGAAGCGATGGCGCGTTACGGTTCTGACAAGCCCGACCTGCGCGTGACGCTGGAACTGACCGAAGTCACCGACGCGGTGAAGGATGTCGCGTTCAAGGTATTCGCCGGCGTGGCGAATTCCGAAAACGGCCGCGTCGCGGCATTGCGCGTGCCAAACGGCGGAGCGTTCTCGCGCGGCGAGATCGACGAATACACCAAATTCGTCGGCATCTATGGCGCTAAGGGCCTGGCCTACATCAAGGTCAACGACATCGCGCAACTGAATGAGACCGGTTTGCAATCGCCCATCGTGAAAAATCTGCACGAGGCCGCATTGAAGACCATCATCGCCCGTACCGGCGCGCAAAACGGCGACATCATCTTCTTCGGCGCGGACAAGGAAAAGATCGTTAACGACGCGCTGGGCGCATTGCGCAGCAAGATCGGCCACGAGAAAGGCTACACCAACGGCAAGGCTTGGGAACCGCTGTGGGTGGTGGATTTCCCGATGTTCGAATACGACGAGGAAGCCAAGCGTTGGAACGCCTGCCATCACCCGTTCACCGCGCCCAAGGACGAACATCTTGCCATGCTGCAAAGCGATCCGGGCAAATGTCTAGCCAAGGCCTACGACCTTGCGTTGAACGGTTCCGAGATCGGCGGCGGCTCGGTGCGTATCCATAAAGAAGAAGTGCAGAGCCAGGTGTTCCGCGCGCTGAACATCGGCGCCGAAGAAGCGCAGCTCAAGTTCGGCTTCCTGCTCGACGCATTGCAATACGGCGCGCCGCCGCACGGCGGACTGGCGTTCGGCCTGGATCGTATCGTTACGATGATGACCGGTTCGGAATCGATACGCGACGTGATCGCCTTCCCCAAGACGCAGCGCGCGCAATGCCTGCTGACCCAGGCGCCGAGCCCGGTGGATGAACGGCAGTTGCGCGATCTGCACATCCGGCTGCGCCAGCAGGTGACAACCACGGCCGAAGTAAGCAAGGAATAATCATGGTTCGGTTGTTGCGGACTTGGCTGATTATTTTCCTGGCTGTGCTGTGCCTGCCCGCGGGCGCGCAAGCGCATACACACCACGCAGCGCAGGGCGCACAAGCCGACCTGGCGATGATCAGCGTCGCGGCTTTGCCGCCGGAGGCGCATGACACACTGCGCGCAATCAAGCAAAACGGGCCATTCGCCTATCCGCGCGATGGCGTGGTGTTCAGTAATTTTGAGCATGTCTTGCCGAAACGTTCGCGCGGTTACTATCACGAATACACCGTGAAAACGCCGGGCGCGCATAACCGCGGCACGCGGCGCATCATCAGCGGTGGATGCGGCGAATATTATTACACCGCCGATCATTACAAAACTTTCAAACGAATTCAGGAGTAGCCATGAACGCATTGGCACAACAATCAGGCGACGCATCGTTGGCGAAGCAACTGGGTAACCGGGCAGCAGCGGGCAGCTATACGCTGGGATGCGGCATAGATGAATTGCGCAGCGCGGCTGACGCAGCCGGTTTCGCATTGTTCGATACCGACCTCAAGGGCGTCAAGGGCAAGCAGAATCTGCTCAACGCGTTGGCAACAGCAGCCAAATTCCCGGCGGGGTTTGGCGCGAACTGGGATGCGTTGGCCGATGAGCTGTGCGACCTGTCCTGGCATCAGGCCAACGGCTATGTGCTGCTGTTGCGCAACACCAGCGACACACTCGGACTCTCTGCAAACGACCGGGAGATCGCGCTCGACATCTTTGCCGATACAACAGTGTATTGGCGGCAGCGGAACAAGGCATTCTGGATATTCTTTGCCTGACTTCATTTCATCGGCGATACGGCGTTGGCTTCTTCATTCACTCTTAGCCGTGCAACGGCGACACGTTACTGGCGAAGCCAGCCGATTGCGGGAACCGTTGCTAGGCCGTTCCTCCCGCACCGAAGGGCTACGCCCACACCGTGTTGGAACGGCACAAGCACTGTCTTCGTCGCTCACTCGTTGCCGCCTTGTCTCGCCTTCGAACTGAAGCCGGGAATATGATGGTGCAATACAAGCAGCCGGTCTCGGTGCTGGTGGTGATCTACACCGCTGCCGGGGAGGTGCTGTTGCTGGAGCGTGCCGATCATCCCGGCTATTGGCAATCGGTCACCGGTAGCCGCGATGATGGGGAGACGCTGACAGATACTGCGATACGCGAAGTGCGCGAAGAGACCGGACTGGATGCGCGCCGGTTAGAGCTGACCGACTGGCAGTCACAAAACATCTACGAGATCTATCCGCACTGGCGCTACCGCTACGCGCCCGGCATCACACATAACACCGAGCATGTGTTCGGTTTGCAACTTCCGCACACCATTGATATCCAACTGGCGCCGCGCGAGCATTTGAATTACCAGTGGCTGGCGTGGCAGGATGCCGCAGAAAAAGTTTTTTCGACTAGCAATTGCGCCGCGATATTGGAATTGCCGCAACGGATACAGACCTAAGCGCGCGTTGAGGGGAAACGTCAATGAGTCTAATCATAAAAATTCAATTTCCGTCATTCCCGCGAAAGCGGGAATCCAGCCTAACGAAAGCACTTCCTCGCAACGCGAGGGACAAGACCAAAAGACCTATTGGATAAAACCACTGGATTCCCGCTTTCGCGGGAATGACGAATTTATAGAGGTGCACATGAGCGATAATCTGATTTCCGTTGCCTACGATCATCCAAATGCCGCGCAGACCGCTTGCAATACTGCGCAGGCTTGGGCCAGTGTTCCGCACGAACCGAGTGCAGCGGAAAAGCCCGAACTGATCGCGCGCATCAAAAAGATGTTGAAGCAGCAGGATGCGGTACTGGTCTCGCATTACTACGTGCATCCCGATCTGCAAGATTTGGCGGAAGCCACCGGCGGCATCGTGTCTGATTCGCTGGACATGGCCAACTTCGGCCACCAGCATCCTGCCAAGACCATCGTCGTCGCGGGTGTGCGCTTCATGGGCGAGACCGCGAAGATACTGAATCCGGAAAAGCGCGTGCTGATGCCCGACCTCAAGGCGGAATGCTCGCTCGATCTCGGCTGTCCGGCGGATGAATTCGGCGCATTCTGCGATGCGCATCCGGATCGCACCGTGGTCGTGTATGCCAACACCAGCGCGGCAGTGAAGGCGCGCGCCGACTGGATGGTGACCAGCTCGATCGCGCTGCCGGTGGTCAAGCATCTTAAGGAACAGGGCAAGAAAATTTTGTGGGCGCCCGATCGCCACCTTGGCAACTACGTGCAGGAACAGAGCGGCGCGGATATGTTGTTGTGGCAAGGCTCGTGCATCGTGCACGACGAATACAAGGCCAAAGAACTGATCGAACTCAAGGCAAAACATCCGCACGCCAAAGTGCTGGTGCATCCCGAATCGCCACGCGCAGTGGTCAAGCTCGCGGACGTGGTTGGCTCCACGACGCAACTGATCAAGGCTGCGCTGCAACTGGATGCGAAGCTACTCATCGTCGCGACTGACAATGGCATCCTGCACAAGATGCGCACGCTATGCCCGGACAAGATTTTCTTCGAAGCACCCACTGCCGGTGTCGGCGCGAACTGCACCAGTTGCAGCCACTGCCCGTGGATGGCGATGAATGGGTTGTTAAATCTGGCAGAAGTGTTGGAATCAGGACGGAATGAGATTCATGTCGATCCGTCCATCATTCCGCGGGCAGTGTTGCCGATAGAGAGGATGTTGGGTTTTGCGAAGCAGATCGGGTTGCCGACGAGGGGGATAGGGAACGCGTAGCGGGCGTCATTCCCGCGAAGGCGGGAATCCAGCAACTCCCCTCACCCTTGCAGGGGGAGGGTTAGGGTGGGGGTAGAAATTCAGATTTTCCGCTGTATGTTTTGTTGCGTGGAGAACTAAAAAAACTTCGCCGGGCTACCACCGGCGGTGTTGACTTTGAATTTGATGTTGGGTTATGCGCTGCGCGCTAAACCAACCTACGAGCTTTCGCGGGCATGGCCCGCTCCTACATCAGGTATCAACCCCCTGCACTCATTGCGGGTAAAATACGCCCCATGCCTACCCTGAAGATCGCCACCTACAACATCCACAAAGGCCTTTCCTATTTCAAACGCCGCGTCGTATTGCACGAATTGCGCGAGCGGCTGCGCGAGCTGGATGCCGACATCGTGTTCCTGCAGGAAGTGCAGGGCGAGCATACGCTGCACGGCGAGCGTTATCACAACTATCCGCAAGGTGCGCAGCACGATTTCCTCGCGGAGGATGTCTGGCTGCATTCCGTTTACGGCAAGAATTCGGTGTATGAAGCGGGACATCACGGCAATGCGATCCTGAGCCGTTTTCCTATCCTGCAGTCGTTCAACGCGGATGTTTCCGCGCATCGCTTCGAGAGTCGCGGGCTGCTGCATTGCGAGGTTGAAATGCCAAGTCAGCAGAACGGAACGGAGCATAAGCGGGTGCATTGCCTGTGCGCGCATTTCGGTTTGTTCGCGCGCGGTCGCCGCGCACAGACTGGCGCGTTGATCGACTATGTGCGCAACGAGATCCCGCACGATGCGCCGCTGATCATCGCGGGCGATTTCAACGATTGGCGTAACCAGTTGAGCAAGACGCTGTCCAGCGAGTTGCATATACACGATGCCTTCCATCTGCATGGCGGAAAACTGGCGCGCAGTTTTCCTTCCAGGCTACCGCTGTTGCGGCTCGACCGCATCTACGTGCGCGGTTTCAACGTGGTGCACAGCAGCGTGCATACCGGTGGAAACTGGCTGCGCCTGTCGGACCATGCCGCGCTTTCCGCGCAACTGAAAGGCATATGAGCAGCATTTTTAAAGTCGCCAGGAATCAACTGACGCTGCTGAAAAACGGCGCGGCGTATTTTCCGCAGCTGTGCGCGGATATCGATGCCGCACAGCATTCGATCTATCTGGAAACTTACATCTTTGCCGCGGACGAGACCGGGCGCATGGTGGCCGATGCGTTGCGTCGCGCCGCCGCGCGCGGGGTGGTGGTGCGCGTGATACTGGATGGATACGGTTCGGCGGAATTGCCGCAGTCATGGCTGGATGAGTTGCGCGCGGGCAAGGTCGAGGTGCAGTGGTTCCGGCGCGAGATATCGCCGTTCACATTGCGGCGCAGCCGGATGCGGCGCCTGCGCCGCTTGCACCGCAAGCTGGTGGTAATAGATGGTGAGGTGGCTTTTGTCGGCGGCATCAATATCGTCAACGATGTCTCCCGCCGCGATGGTTTTGATTCTCCGCGCCTGGATTACGCGGTGCGCGTGCAGGGCATGGTAGCCGGCGAGATACAGGCGACGATGCGGCGTCTGTGGGGCGTGGTGTCATGGGTCAACTTTCGCAGGCGCGGCAAGGAGATCCGGCGCTTCGTGTTGAATCGAACCAAGCAGGCGGTTGCGCCGGGCATCACGCTGGTGTTGCGCGACAATCTGCGCCATCGGCATGACATCGAGAACGCTTACCTGAAAGCGATTGCCGGTGCGCAGCGCGAAATCATCATCGCCAATGCCTATTTTTTGCCGAGGCGTGTGTTTCGCCAGGCATTGATACACGCAGCGCAACGCGGTGTCCGGGTCATGCTGCTGTTGCAGGGCAGGGCCGAATATCGCGTGCAGCACTATGCGACGCATGCGCTCTATGATCAGTTGCTGGCGGCGGGAATCGAGATCTATGAATACCAGCCCAGCTACCTGCACGCCAAAGTGGCCGTGGTGGACGGGCAGTGGGCGACGGTGGGTTCATCCAACATCGATCCGTTTAGTTTGATGCTGGCGCGCGAGGCGAATGTGGCAGTAAAGGATGTCGGGTTCGCCGGAGAGTTGCGCGCGAGCTTGCTGGCAGCGATTACCGACGATGCAGTCCGTGTCGGCGATGAATATGGCGTAAGGCGCAACTGGATAGGCAAGCTGATCGCGCGCATCAGTTACGGGATCGTGCGCCTGTTGATCGGGCTGTTGGGTTATGGCAAATCGATTTGAACCAACAGGGTGGTTGTACATTATTTGTAAACATCAGTCTGGTCGTTGGTTATGTCAGCTCGCGCGGTTATAATCAGCACTTGATGTTTCTGCAATACAACCATGCGTCCTTCCACGATTCAAGCCGAGCACAATACCAACCGCGCCGATTGGCAGACCCTGCGTTCGCTGCTTCCGTATCTGATGGAATTCAAGTGGCGCGTCATCGTTGCGATGACTCTGCTGATATTTTCCAAGCTGGCGAATGTGTCTGTTCCATTGGTGCTCAAGGAGATCATCGATGCGATGGACAAGACCAAATCGGTGCTGATGGTACCGGTGTTCCTGATCGTCGGTTACGGGACGTTGCGCTTGTTCAGCACGCTGTTCGGCGAAATGCGCGATGCGGTGTTTGCCAATGTGACGCAGCGCGCCATCCGGCGGGTGGCCTTGCAGGTGTTCGAGCATCTGCACAGCCTGAGCCTGCGCTTTCATCTGGATCGGCAGACCGGCGGTGTGTCGCGCGACATTGAGCGCGGCACGCGCGGGATCGGATTCCTGCTGAATTTCACGCTGTTCAATATTTTGCCGACACTGCTGGAGATCGGCCTGGTGGCGGCGATCCTGCTCAAAAAATACAATGCATGGTTTGCCATCATCACTTTCATCACGCTGTTGATCTACGTCGCCTTCACTTTGTTCATTACCGAGTGGCGCATGGTGATGCGGCGCACGATGAATGATCTGGATTCCAAGGCCAACACGCGCGCGATCGACAGCCTGCTGAATTATGAGACGGTGAAATATTTCGGCAACGAACAATACGAGGCGCGTCGTTATGATCGCAGCATGGAGCGTTGGGAAACCGCTGCGGTGCGCAACCAGGTTTCGCTGGCTTGGCTGAACGGAGGGCAGAGTGTCATCATCGCCATCGGCATCACGATACTGATGTTGCTGGCTGCCAGCCAGGTGGTGGATGGCAAGATGACGGTGGGCGATCTGGTGTTGATCAATGTGTTCCTGATCCAGCTCTACATGCCATTGCACTTTCTCGGTTTCGTGTATCGCGAGATACGCCATGCGCTCGCGGATATGGAAAAGATGTTCAGCCTGCTGGATGAGCATCGCGAGATCGCCGATGCGCCCGATGCGGCGACGTTGCAGGTGGGCAGCGCAGCCGTGCGCTTCGAGCATGTCAATTTTTCTTATGCGCCGGACCGGCAGATCTTATTTGATGTGAGTTTTGCCATTCCTGCCGGACACAAGGTGGCCGTAGTCGGGTCTAGCGGGGCGGGCAAGTCTACGCTGTCGCGCCTGCTGTTCCGCTTCTATGACGTGCAGCAGGGGCGTATCCTGATCAATGGTCAGGATATCCGCAGCGTGACGCAAGTCAGCCTGCGCGCGGCGATCGGCATCGTGCCGCAGGATACCGTGCTGTTCAACGACACGATCTACTACAACATCGCCTATGGTCGTCCGGAGGCGACGCGCGAAGAGATCATCGCCGCGGCGCAGGCCGCACATATCCACGATTTTATCGAATCATTGCCGCAAGGCTATGACAGCATGGTCGGCGAGCGCGGCTTGAAACTGTCCGGGGGCGAGAAGCAGCGCGTGGCGATCGCGCGCGCGATCCTGAAGAATCCGGCGATATTGATTTTCGATGAGGCGACTTCCGCGCTGGATTCGAAATCGGAAAAAGCGATCCAGGCCGAACTACGCTCAATCGCGCAGAACCGCACCACACTGGTGATCGCACATCGATTATCCACGGTGGTGGATGCCGACCAGATACTGGTGATGGACAAGGGGCGCATCGCCGAGCGCGGTACACATCGCGAATTGCTCGCACAGGGTAAATTGTATGCGCAAATGTGGAATCTTCAGAAACAGGAAGAGCATCTTGAGCCTGTTTATTGATTTTTATCGGAATTAAGGTATGCTTCGTATCGTGTAGTCGTTAAGCAGGGCAAAAAGAATAATGAAAAAAAGAATATGGATATTGGCGTTGCTCGGCCATGCGCTGGCAATACAGGCAGCATATGCCGGGACTCATCATCATCAACTTGCGCCGGATAATGCGCCACACCCCAAGCGGCATAAGGTGGCATCGCTCAAGGTGCAATCCCATATCGCGTTGATTTTCGATGAGCAGACGCAGCTTCCGATATACAACAAGAATTCCGATACGGTCGTGCCGATCGCGTCGATCACCAAGCTGATGACGGCAATGGTGATGCTGGATGCGCAGTTGCCGATGAACGAGCCGGTGAGCGTGACAGGCGACGATTTGAATAAAATCAGAAGGGCTAAATCGAAATTGCGCGTGGGCATGACGCTGACCCGCAGCGAGATGCTCAAGCTGGCGTTGATGGCTTCGGAGAACCGCGCGGCACTGGCTCTGGCAAGAAGCTATCCGGGAGGGCCGGTGGCCATGGTGGCGGCGATGAACACCAAGGCGAAAGCCCTGGGTATGCAAAGCACGAAGTTTTTCGATCCGACCGGTCTGGATAGCGATAATGTTTCGACTGCGCAGGACCTGGTCAAGATGGTCGCCGCGGCGCGCAACTATGCACTGATCCATCAGTACACCACCAGCACCTCGCATTCGGTGGAAGGGTTGCGGGGGCGTACCATGCGCTTCAATAACACCAATCCGCTGGTCAGGAATGCATCATGGAATATCGGCGTGAGCAAGACCGGTTACATCAGCGAGGCGGGGCAGTGCCTGGTGATGGAAGCGAAGATCAATCAACGTCCGGTCATCATCGTGCTGCTCGATTCGTGGGGCAAGCGTACCCGCGTCGGCGATGCCAACCGCGTCAGGAAATGGATGGAAAGCGCAAGAGACCGAGAGTTGCAGCGCAGTTCATAACAAACAACTGTCGGGGGGCACTAGCCCCCCCCGAACTTTTACAGGATTTTAGAAATGGGCGAGTCGCTATTACTGATCACTATTGTCAGTCTTATTATTTTGACGATACGCCGCGCGCGACCTGTGATACTGGAGAACCCGGTGATCATCCAGCGTCCCGGGCAATACCACATCACCCTTGCGCCGCAGCTCAACCGTGCGCAAATTTTTGTAGAACAGATTGCCAAGCAATTTGTCCAGGCGCATCCGCCGTCAGGTGATCTTCCCACCCAATATTTTGAAGTGCGCGATCCCAAAGTGTTTGCCAAAGGCCAGAGCGCTTATTTGCTGGCGATCACATTGCGCGACGGAATGTTGTATTTCCAGGCGGTCAACCCCAAGCCGCATGATGCGGAAAGCAACTACAAGACCGTGCGCGAATTTTCAGAATCGGTATTGCAGCAACATCCTTTATCGCAACTTGCGGATGAACTCTGGGCGGAAAAAATGCGCGTCGCGGTAAACACGATTGCCGGACAGTTGCAGATAACCGTGAAAACATTGCCGCAAACAGACTGATACCGGCTCCGTGTATGATGCCGGTAACGATTGGTGATCTGGAAACAGGGGGAGTCCCATGTTGAGGAAATACGGCAAGCTGAAAGTGCTGATGGTGGAAGACAGCAAGGTCGCCATCAAGGCGATCTCCGGTTTTCTCGAGGAAGTCGGCGTGCAGCCGTTGATCGCGGAAACCGGCCGTGCCGCAATCGAACTGTACCAGAGAGAACTTCCCGACATTATCCTGCTCGACATCATGCTGCCGGATATCGATGGCTTCGAGGTGGCGAAAGAAGTGCGCAAGCTGCAGGGAAAAGATGATTGGACAGCCATCATCTTCCTGAGCGTGATGTCCAAGGACGAAGACTTGGCGAAAGGTATCGAAGCGGGCGGTGATGATTACCTGATGAAGCCGGTCGGGCGAGTGGTGCTGCAGGCCAAGGTGGCTGCCATGTACCGTCTGGTGAGAATGCAACGTGCACTGGTCAAGTTGACCGAACAGTTGAACCTGGCCAACCATGAATTGCACCGGGTTTCGATGACCGATGGCCTGACCGGTATTGCCAATCGCCGCCTGTTCGATGAATTGCTGGTACGCGAGTGGAGCCGATGCGCACGTATCCAGAAGCCACTTTCCATCGTGATGCTGGATGTGGACCACTTCAAGGAATTCAACGATAAATACGGCCATCAGGCCGGTGATGAGTGCCTCAAGATGATCGCCAAGGAGATCGCCAAAGCAGTCCCGCGCGGCAGCGATCTGGCGGCGCGCTATGGCGGTGAGGAGTTCGTGTTGATCCTTGGCGAGACCGACGCAGAAGGTGCGCGCATGGTGGCGAACCGTATCCGTCTGCAGGTGGCCGAGCTGAAGATGGCGAACGAGGATTCACCTCACAAATATGTCACGGTGAGTTGCGGTATTTCCACCGTGTTGCCAAGCGATGACAAGCCGGTCGAAAAGTTGGTCAAGTCTGCCGACAACGCGTTGTATCTGGCCAAGAGGCAAGGGCGGAATACCGCGGCCTACCTGGATTACGGGCAGGGCGACTAGGCTGGTTTTTACAGTAATACCAGATTATCGCGGTGAATGATTTCCGCATCGCCGCCGTAACCGAGCAACGTTTCGATTTCCCTGCTGGCATGTTGTGCGATCAGCCGTGCTTCTTCGGCGCTGTAGTTGCTCAGTCCGCGTGCGATGTCCTGCCCGTCCTCACTGACGCAGGCGACTACCTCACCGCGTTTGAATTCGCCGGACACGCTTTTGACTCCGATCGGCAACAGGCTCTTGCCTTCGGAGCGCAATGCCTTGATCGCGCCGGTATCCAGAACCAGCCTGCCGCTGACTTGCAAATGATCAGCTAGCCATTGCTTGCGTGCTGCAAGGGTCAGGGTTGGTGCGGTGAGCAGTGTGCCTATGGATTCGCCTTGTATCAGACGCAACAGCACATCGTATTCATGTCCCGATGCGATGACTGTGTGCGCGCCGCTGCGTGCCGCGCGTTTTGCTGCGAGGATCTTAGTAATCATGCCGCCGCGTCCGATAGAACTGCCCGCTCCGCCTGCCATGCTTTCCAGTTGTGTATCCCCGGCTTTTGCTGCGCTGACCAGTGTGGCGCTTGGGTCTTTGCGCGGATCAGCGGTGTACAGACCGCTCTGGTCGGTGAGGATAATCAATACATCGGCTTCGATCAGGTTGGTGACCAGCGCGCCCAGCGTGTCGTTGTCGCCGAATTTTATTTCGTCGGTGACGACAGTATCGTTCTCGTTGATGATGGGGATGACACGCAAGGACAGCAATGTGGTCAGCGTGGCGCGCGCGTTCAGGTAACGTTCGCGGTCGGCCAGGTCGGCGTGGGTGAGCAGTACTTGCGCGGCGTGCAGGTCATGTTGGCGGAAGCAGCTTTCATAAGCCTGCACCAAACCCATCTGCCCCACCGCCGCGGCAGCCTGCAAATCATGTATAGCGGTGGGGCGGGTGCTCCAGCCCAGGCGTTGCATGCCTTCGGCGATTGCGCCTGAAGATACCAGTATCACTTCATGACCGCTGGTATTGAGCGCGGCGATCTGGCGCGCCCAGTTGCCAAGTGCGTTGAGATCGAGTCCCGCACCCTGATTCGTCACCAGGCTGCTGCCTACCTTGACGACGATGCGTTTGCAGTTTGTTAGAACAGTTTTCATGTTGTGATCAGAGAGTGCTTGCGTCGGATTCCTGTGCGCTGTCGGCAGCAGCCTGTTTTTCCAGTTCGTTCATTGCAATCAAATGATCCATGATCGCGTAGGTCAATTCCTTGCAGCCCTCGCCGTTGATCGCCGAGATGACAAAATAACGGTCGAAATCGGTAAATTCCTTGAGGAAGGCCGCCACTTTTTCATCGCGATCTTCCAGCAAGTCGACTTTGTTCAGCAGCAACCAGCGCGGTTTTTCATAGAGCGACTGATCATATTTCTTCAGTTCATTGAGTATCGCGCGCGCCTCGTGTACCGGATCGGTGCCCTCATACATAGGCGCGATATCCACCAGGTGCAGCAGCACACGGGTGCGCGCCAGGTGGCGCAGGAACTGGTGTCCCAGTCCGGCGCCTTCTGCCGCACCTTCGATCAGCCCGGGGATGTCGGCGATGACAAAACTCTTTTCATTCGACACGCGCACCACGCCGAGATTGGGGTGTAGTGTGGTGAACGGGTAATCGGCGACCTTGGGCCGTGCGGCGGAAACCGAGCGGATGAAAGTGGATTTGCCCGCGTTCGGCATGCCGAGCAGCCCGACATCGGCAAGCACTTTCAGTTCGAGTTGCAATTCGCGGGTCTCGCCTTCTGTGCCGACTGTACATTGCCGAGGTGCGCGGTTGGTACTGGACTTGAAGTGGATATTGCCCAAGCCGCCTATGCCGCCTTGGGCGAGCAGCACTTTTTCGCCTTCATGGGCGAGGTCGGCGACGACTTCGCCGCTGTTGATGTCGGTGATCACCGTGCCGACCGGCATGCGCAGCACCACATCATCCGCGCCCTTGCCATAACAATCCGAACCGCGCCCCGACTCGCCGTTCTTGGCACGGTGTATCCGGGCGAAACGAAAATCCACCAGCGTGTTGATGTTGCGATCCGCCTGTGCGTACACGCTGCCGCCGCGTCCGCCATCGCCGCCATCAGGGCCGCCATTCTCGATGTATTTCTCGCGGCGGAAGCTGGCGATGCCGTTGCCGCCTTTGCCCGCGATGACCTCGATTTTGGATTCGTCAATAAATTTCATTTTGTGTCTTTATCCAATGACCAATTCAGCTCTGCAAATAAAAAAGCCCTACCTTACGATAGGGCTTGGTTTGATCCAGAGCGAGCTTTTGATTAAGCAGCTACGATGGATACTGTCCTGCGCTTTTGCGCGCCCTTGATGGCGAATACGACCTTGCCGGTGATTTTGGCAAACAGCGTGTGATCCTTGCCCATGCCGACGTTGTCACCGGGGTGAAACTCAGTGCCGCGCTGGCGTACGATGATGCTGCCTGCGTTGATCAACTCGCCACCGTAGCTCTTTACGCCCAGTCGCTTCGAGTGTGAGTCGCGTCCGTTACTGGTACTGCCGCCGCCTTTTTTTGATGCCATGCTGGTTGCTCCTTACAATTTATGCCTGGATTTACGCCGAGATGCCGTCGATGCGGATCTCGGTGTAGTTTTGACGATGACCTTGATTCTTCTGGTAGTGTTTGCGGCGGCGCATCTTGAAGATGCGTACCTTATCGCCGCGACCATGCGCAACGATTGTCGCTTTGACGCTAGCACCGTTCAGCAAAGGCTTGCCCACGGAAAGCTTGTCGCCGTCGGCTACCATCAGGACCTTGTCCAGCACGATGGCACTGCCCACGTCGCCGGGGAGGATTTCAACTTTTAAAGTTTCACCGTTGGTGACGCGATATTGCTTACCACCGGTTTTAATGACTGCGTACATAACAACCTCGATCTATTGCGGTTTTTGCGAAGGCGCGGATTATACATAATTATCCGGCATCGTCAAAATCCTTTTTTATAACCAAATTCAATATTTTTAAGCCAGACTATAACCAATGACTTGCCAGCGTTTTTTGCTGGCTTAGTCAGATGGCTAGTTATTCTACCAGGCGCGGGCGAAAAATCGCCGCGCAGCATATGGGTTATATGTAAGCCAGATTTTTCAATCGCAACAACGTATGGCGACGAAATATTGAATTTTAGCGGCGCATGGAGTCGAAGAACTCCGCGTTGTTCTTGGTAGCCTTGATCTTGTCGAGCAGGAATTCCATCGCTTCCAGCTCGTCCATCGGGTAGAGCAGCTTGCGCAACAACCAGATCCTTTGCAGGATATCCTGCTTGATCAGCAGCTCTTCCTTGCGCGTGCCGGAACGGTTCACGTTGATTGCCGGGTAGATGCGCTTTTCGGCCATGCGCCTATCCAGGTGGATTTCCATGTTGCCGGTGCCCTTGAATTCTTCATAGATCACATCGTCCATGCGCGAACCGGTATCGACCAGCGCGGTGGCGATGATGGTTAAGCTGCCGCCTTCCTCGATGTTGCGCGCCGCGCCGAAGAATCGTTTGGGTCTATGCAGCGCGTTGGCGTCCACACCACCGGTCAATACCTTGCCGGAAGAGGGAACCACGGTGTTGTATGCACGCGCCAAACGGGTGATGGAATCGAGCAGGATCACCACATCCTTTTTGTGTTCGACCAAGCGCTTGGCCTTTTCCAGCACCATTTCCGCGACCTGCACATGGCGGCTGGCCGGTTCGTCGAACGTGGAAGCAACCACTTCGCCGCGCACGGTGCGGGTCATTTCGGTCACTTCCTCGGGACGTTCGTCGATCAGCAGCACGATCAGGGTCGCATCGGGATTGTTCGAGGAGATGGAGTGAGCGATGTGTTGCAGCATCACGGTCTTGCCGGATTTCGGCGAGGCCACCAGCAGTCCGCGCTGGCCTTTGCCGATCGGCGCGACGATGTCGATGATGCGGCCGGTGATGTTCTCTTCGGCCTTGATGTCGCGCTCAAGTATCAAAGGCTCGGTGGGGAATAGTGGTGTCAGATTTTCAAACAGGATCTTGTTCTTTGCGTTCTCGGGCGGTTCGCCGTTGACCCTGTCTACCTTTACCAGCGCGACATATCTTTCGCCATCCTTCGGCGTGCGTATCTCGCCTTCGATGGTATCCCCGGTATGCAGGTTGAAGCGGCGTATCTGGCTCGGGCTCACATAGATGTCATCGGGGCCGGCCAGATAGGAGGTGTCCGGCGAGCGCAGGAAGCCGAAACCATCCGGCAGGATCTCCAGCGTGCCGTCGCCGAAGATGCTTTCGCCCTTTTTGGCATGGCTCTTCAGCAGCGCAAACATGACATCCTGCTTGCGCATTCGGTTGGCGTTTTCTATTTCATTGGCCGAGGCCATTTCAACGAGTTCAGTGACGTGCTTTGTTTTTAGGTCAGATAGGTGCATAGCGATGCGCGCAGGGTGATTGAAAGAAAGAGATTCGAGAGAATGTTACCAAGAGAATATTAATAGGGAAGTAAGAAATAAATCAGGTTGAACCGGAGTGGGAGATGACCACCCGCATGGCCAGCGCGTTCGCTTTATTATGTTTTAGTTACAGAGGTGCGAAGCTGGAGAGGCGATGCGGGTGTGACAGTAAACGCTTTAAATGTGGCTGTCAATAAAAGCCGTTAATTGGGATTTTGACAACGCGCCGACCTTGGTCGCCGCAATGTCGCCGTTTTTGAACAACATCAGCGTCGGAATACCGCGTATGCCGAATTTTGCCGGGGTTTGCTGATTTTCGTCCACGTTCAGCTTGGCTACCGTCAGGCGCCCGGCATATTCCTTGGATACTTCTTCCAGAATGGGCGCGATCATGCGGCACGGACCGCACCATTCAGCCCAGTAATCCACCAGCACGGGCAGGGGAGCCTGCACGACTTCGGCGTCAAATGTGGCATCGGAAACGTAATGTATATGTTCACTCATGGTTAATTCTCGCTCTTGTGAGGGTTGTGTTCGGAATGCAACAGGCGCTAGATTGGGGATGGGTCGCTGGAATTCAAGCTGTTCAAACCACATCCTAACCAAAAACGGCTTTGCTGTGAAGTGAATTAATTCCGCTAGGCTCTGCTAAAATGCCGCGTTGTTGATAATTTGGAGTTTCATTATGACCTACGTTGTTTCTGAATCATGCATCAAATGTAAATATACCGACTGTGTGGAAGTCTGTCCGGTGGATTGTTTCCATGCGGGGCCGAATTTCCTGGTGATCGATCCCGATGAGTGCATCGATTGTACCCTGTGCGTGGCGGAATGCCCGGTAGAGGCGATCTATGCCGAGGATGACCTGCCGGAGAACCAGCGCCATTTCATCGCGCTGAATGCCGAGTTGTCCAAAACCTGGAAAGTCATCGTCGAAAAGATCGACGCGCCTGCCGATGCTGATGAGTGGAAGGATGTTAAAGAGAAGCTGCATCTCCTCGAACGCTGAGAGACCTCTTCACAACTACTGCGCTTGCTGATACTTCGTTAAAAAATGACTCAAAGTCCTCATTTACTTTTTGTAAACTGCGGCTTTTCGTCATTTTTGCCTCGTCTGAGCTGCGCTCGTGACGTTGTGCAGAGGTCTCATTGAGCTCTGCTTTTTATAAAAGAATAGCCAAACTTATACTGTCCAGCCATGCGCAGGATTTACCCGATCTGCGCGGGGCAACGGTGTTGTTGCCCAACTATCATGTTGCGCAACCGCTGGCACTGGCGTTAAGCGCGGCCGCCAAACTACCCGCTTTGCTGTTGCCGCAAATGGTCACGCTCAACGATTGGGCGCAATCCATCCCTTTGGCACATTCTATCCAGCCCGACACCCAGCGCATTGCCGCCTTGTATCAGGCATTGCGCGAACGGCGCTGGTTTGCCGATGCCGACCTGTGGAGCCTGTCGCGCGAATTGCTGGGCTTGATGGATGACCTGACGCGCCATCATGTTGCGTTGCCGACAACCGCAGAAGAATTCTCCCGACAGCTTGCCGAGGCCTATCAGGCGCGCAGCGGACAGTCGATGCAGTTCGAGGCGCGCGTGGTGCACGAGTTGTGGTATGCGATGGCAGCGAATAGTGATATAGACAGCGTGCGTGCTTATCAGCAGCGGCTGGCGCTGTTGGCGCAGCGGGTGGACTCACCGTTGTATATATTGCTGACCTCGGATCTGTCTGCACCGGAAGCACATTTTCTGGAAGCCTGTGGCGCGCGCGTTTCTGTCAAGATTTTTGATCTGCGTGAGATGGTGGCCAATGTGCCGGATTGCGCGTTGCTGTCCTGTTCCTTGCAACATGCTGCGGAAAGCAACGATCTGCGTAGCGATGCCGCACTACTGCAAAAACAACCTGAAGCTGCATTGTCCCGGCGCCTGCGTCTGTTCGGTGCGCACAGCCTGGAGCAGGAGGCGTGTGCCGCCGAGCTGCAGGTGCGGCGTTGGCTGCTGGAGGGTAAGCAAAATATTGCGCTGGTCGCGCAGGACCGTCTGGTGGCGCGTCGTGTGCGCGCATTGCTCGAGCGCGCCGGGGTGCTGGTGAGCGACGAGACCGGCTGGACATTCTCCACGCTGGCGGTGAGCACGGTGCTGATGCGCTGGCTGGATGCGCTGCAAAGCGATTTTTATTACCAGGATCTGCTTGACCTGCTCAAGTCGCCATTCATCTTTGCCGACCAAGATGCGAGTGAACGCAAGCAGGCGGTGTACCAACTCGAACAGCTGGTGCGCAAGCACGGCGTGGCATCTCACCTCGAGACATTTCTCGATCTGGCGCATGGAGAACCTGAGGTGCAGACGGCGCTGGCGCGGCTGCGCCAAGCGGCGGATACATTGCGCAAAAATAATGACACCTTGAATGGCTGGCTGCGTGCGCTGGATGCAAGCCTGTCCGTCCTCGGCGTATTGCAAGGCCTGGCGGCTGATGAGGCAGGTGCGCAGTTGTTGCAGATACTGCAAAGCTGGCAGCAGGAACTGGCGGCGGACAACACGCGCTTCAGCCGCGCCGAATGGCGGCACTGGCTCGCACAGCAACTCAATGAAAATACCTTCATTGATAAATCCATCGATAGCCCGGTGTTGCTGACTTCACTTAAGTCCACGCGCTGGCGCAGTTTCGATGCGGTGCTGTTGCTTGGCAGCGATGCCGCACATTTGCCGAGCGTCGACAACGGCAGCGTATGGTTCAACGACGCGGTGCGCAGCACGCTGGGTCTGCCGACGCGCGAGATGAAACTGGCACAGCAACGCGACGATCTGCTCGCGCTGCTGGCGATGAATGACACGGTGCTGGTCACCTGGCAGGCCAGCAAAAGCGGCGAAAAGAATCTGTTGAGCCCGCATCTCGAAATGCTGCGCGCGCTGCACCAGCTGGCTTATGGCGATGATCTGGCAGACCGGGAGTTGGCAGGAATGCTGGATGATGCGCAGGTGCGCACGAACGAATTCCCGTTGCCTGAGCAAGCCGTTATGCCTGCTCCCAACGTCCCACATAGCCTTATCCCCGGCCGCATTTCGCCCAGCGGTTACAACAGCCTAGTTGCCTGCCCATACCAGTTCTATGCGCGCCATATATTGCACCTCAACGAATTGGACGAGGTGCGCGAGGGCGTTGAGAAGCGCGATTATGGCGAGTGGGCGCATGACATCCTGCACCGCTTCCATCAGCAATTTCCGGTGCTGGCCGAACATCCCCGGGCAGAACTGGAAGATGCATTGCAACGCATCAGCAGCGGGGTGTTTGCGCCAGCAGTAGAACGCGATTACCTCGCGCGCGCCTGGCTGTTGCGCTGGCAGCAGGCGATCCCCGCTTATCTGGATGCACAAGTGAAAAGTGAAGCAGAGGGCTGGCGCTACCAGAATGGCGAAGTACAGTTTGAATTGCCGTTGACCGATGAGTTGACGATGCACGGGCGCATCGACCGCGTGGATGCGCGCGAGAACGAGAACAAAGTGCTGGACTACAAGATGATGGATGCGACCCGGCTGCGCAACAAGCTCAGGGAAGCAGGCGAGGATGTGCAACTGGCTTGCTATGCCCGCGTATATGAGTCCGACGAGGCGGCATTCATCAGTATCGAAAAAGACAAGGTGATTGCGGTTGCTCCGCCGCAGGATGTGCCGGAACTGGCGCAGGCCAATATCGAAAGATTGCAGGCGCTGTTCGTACAGATGCGCGCGGGCGCGGCGATGCCAGCACACGGCGTGGATGAGGCTTGCGTGTATTGCGAAATGCGCGGGCTTTGCCGCAAGAACGAATGGAGTGCGGCATGACTATTATTTTGTCATTCCCGCGCAGGCGGGAATCCAGCAAAACAATAAATTCGCATAGCGGACAAAACCAAGGCGTTGTCCCGCTACGCGGGAATTGTTCAATCGTCTGGATTCCCGCCTGCGCGGGAATGACGAGGTATGTGATGAGGTGTATTTATGGATAACCACATCGCCCTTAATCCCGAGCACAGCGTCGTCGTGGAAGCCTGCGCGGGCAGCGGCAAGACTTGGCTGCTGGTGTCGCGCATCGTGCGCCTACTGCTGGCTGGCGTGCAGCCTGGTGAGATACTTGCGATCACTTTCACGCGCAAGGCCGCGCAGGAGATGCAGGCGCGCTTGCACGAATGGTTGCACCTGCTGGCGGTGGCTAATGATGATGAAGTCAGAAAATTCCTGCGCGAACGCGGCATCGGGGATAGCATCGGGGACGACATCGACGATGCATTGCTGGCAAAAGCGCGCAGCCTGTACCGCGACGCACTGCTGGCGCAACCGGCTATTACCATCAGTACCTTTCACGGCTGGTTCATGCAGCTCATCCAGCGCGCGCCGCTGAATGCCGGCGTGCCGGTCGGCATGCAACTGCTGGAGCGCACTGCGGCACTGCGCGATGAAGCGTGGCAGGCTTTCGCCGACAGCCTGCGCGCTGTGCCTGATGAACAGACTGCGCAGTACATGCAGTGGCTGTTCGGCGAATATGGCTTGTACAACGCGCGCGCACTGCTGGAAAACTTTGTATACAAGCGCGCCGAGTGGTGGGCGTATACGCAAGGCCGGAGCGATGCTGTGGCATGGGCGACGGAACAGTTGCGCAACGAACTCGAAATTGAGCGGAATGACGATCCGCTGGAAATGCTGTCTGAGAAAGAATTTGTGGCGAGTGTGGAAGCTTTTGCCAGCTTGCTAGAAAGCGGTTCTATCGCACAGCAAAAGGATGCAAAACTTTTGACCGATGCGATGAGTTTCCCGGATACAAGTGCCCGCTTCGATGCGTTGCTTGATGCGCTGTATACCAGCAAAGGTGAACCGCGCAAACTCAAAGCTAACAAGGGGCAAGACGAAGAACGCTATGTCAGTTTGTGCGGAGTGCTGTTTGAGGTGCTGAATACTGTGCGTGATGCCTTGACCGAACTTCAAACCTTGCGCATGAACCAGGCCGCACTGCATTGCGGCGCGGCGCTGCTGGAACATTACCAGGAATTGAAACTGAAACAGCAGCAGATGGATTTCACTGATCTGGAATGGCAGGTGTGCCGCATGCTCAACCAGAGCGATTGCGCCGAGTACATGCAATACAAGCTGGATAGCCGCTACCGTCATGTGCTGCTGGATGAATTCCAGGATACCAACCCGTTGCAGTGGCAGATATTGCAATCATGGTTTGCTGCATCGGCGGCAGTGGACTCGCGGCCCATCGTGTTTGTGGTCGGCGATCCCAAGCAATCCATCTACCGCTTCCGCCGCGCCGATGCGCGCCTGTTCGGCGAAGTGCGCGAATTTTTGCAGCGCGAATTCGGCGCACATCACCTGACGCAGAACGAGACGCGGCGCAATGCTCCGGCGGTGCTGGATGCGGTGAACAGGGTGTTCTCGGAACATCCGGATGGCTTTGTGGATTTCGAAAAACATGTGGCCCATCATCAGGAGCTGCCCGGATATGTTGAACTGTTTGAACTCAAAAAATTGGAAGAAGCGACAACCGAAGTTTTGCCGGACGGGCGATTGAAGCTGCGCAATCCGCTCATCACTCCAAGAGATGAGGCGGAGGAAGGTGCTCGCGAAATCGAAGCCGGACAATTCGCCGCGCACATCGCCGACATCGTTGCGAACTGGAGCGTGCAGGACAATGGCGTAACACGCCGCGCCGAATACCGCGACATTATGGTGCTGGTGCGCAAGCGCCTGCACCTGCGCGTGTACGAGCACGCCTTGCGTGTGCGTCACATTCCTTTCCTCACCTCGCGGCGCGGCGGCTTGCTCGACACGCTGGAAGCGGAAGACATCCAGGCGCTGCTGACATTCCTGATCACGCCATTCGCCGACCTGGAATTGGCACAGGCATTGCGCTCACCGATTTTTTCTTGCAGCGATGAAGACCTGATGCAGCTTGCAGAAGATGCGGACGGACGCTGGTGGTCACGGCTGCAGCGCATCGGACAAGACGACACTGCCTCACCACAATTAGAACGTGCGCATCGCCTGCTGCAAGGTTGGCTGGCGCTCGCCGACAAATTGCCTGTGCACGACCTGCTCGATCGCATTTATTTCGAGGGCGATTTGGCGCATCGCTACGAGGCGGCGCTGCCTGCCGAGCTGCACGAGACCGTGCACGCCAATCTGCAAGCCTTCATGGAGATCGCGCTCAGCGTCGATGCCGGGCGCTATCCCAGCCTGCCGCGCTTCCTCGCCGAGCTGCGCGAATTGCGCGCGGCGGAAAATGAATCGCCGGACGAGGGCAGGGTGGGCGAGGTCGGCAACGCGCTGCGCATCTACACCGTGCATGAGGCCAAGGGGCTGGAAGCGCCTATCGTGTGGCTGCTGGATGCCAACGACACGCAGCAGAAAGCCGACAGCTATAACGTCTTGCTGGATTGGCAACCCAACGCACCAAGTCCTATGCACTTCTCATTGTTCAGCGACAAGCGCGGACGCGGCGTAAAGCGCGCGCCTTACTTTGCCGCCGACGAGGCTTATGCAAAACGCGAAGAGATGAATCTGCTGTACGTCGCGATGACGCGCGCCAAACAGGCGCTGCTGGTCAGCGGCAACGGCGAAGCAGTAGCAACATCCTGGCATGGACGCATCGGGCAAGCAGTGCAGCCGCGCAGCAATCCGTTATTGGATTTGTCATTCCCGCGAAAGCGGGAAAACGAGCCGCATGCGGCGAGTTTCGAGGAACGGCCATCTAGTCAATTTGAACTGGACTCCCGCTTTCGCGGGAGTGACGATATTCATCTGTTGTGTCAGCCCATACCGACAGGGAAATATGTACCGCGTACCACGGCAGAACAGCGCCGAGGCATCTGGCTGCACGCGCTGCTGCAACACATGACTCCGCCAAACGTGATCACCGACAAGGCTGCGCTTCAGGCACAGTGCGGCATTCCGTCTGCCGAGATGGGTGGCCTTGTGCAACAAGCGCAGGCCTTGCTTGCGCACGCATCATTGCAACGTTTCTTCAATCCGCGGCACTACCTCAGTGCGAACAATGAAATGCCTTACGTCAATGCGCGGGGCGAATTGAAGCGCATCGACCGGCTGGTGGAATTCGACGACGAAGTATGGGTGCTGGATTACAAGACCGGTGCCGATACCGACCTTGCGCCGTATCACGCGCAGATGCTGGAATATCGCACTGCGATGCAGGCAGTGTACGCGGGCAAGACGGTACGCTGTGCGTTGCTGTTTGCGGATGGAGAGTTGAGCGAGGTGTAAAAATGTAGGGTGCAATAAGCGTAGCACATTGCACCGGATGAAATACATGCGGCGCAATGCCCGTTGGTTATTGCGCCCTACGCGGGCTGGTGAGCACGATTAAGTGTTTGCTCGATCTTGCGGAGCCTGCGTGACAATAAGAAATACAGCAAGCCCAAGCCAGGAGAAGCACAGCGCCACTATGAACCAACCAACTTTGGCGCCGCCACGCGACCGACGCGACGAAAGCACCCAAATGATGGGAGCGAGGTAGAGCACGAAAAAGATGACGAATGGTATGGCTTCTTGCCACCAGCTTAGAGAGTTCATATTCTATGCCGCCTAACGTAAAATAGAAAACAAGTTCATAGTGCAGTCATGCTGCCTATTCGGGATGGCAGTGTCAAGCAGAAACCCAACCTGACTTGTGTTTCTTGATGTTGTCTCATTCTTTCACTACACCTTCATTTTAGGGCAAACTAAAATTCCACAGATGGATGTCAGAATAGTTTTCACTGCATTAAAAATTCTTTGAATAAGACACAACATTTTCAGTTTGACATCGTTTCCACCGCATCATATAGTGCGCAGAACGAACGTTCTGTACAAGCAAAATCAAATGAAGCATGAAGTAACAAAAGGTCGCGGCGCGACATTGCAAATCGAAGGGCGCTTCGAGAACATCGCGCGCGAGCATGTCGACGACGGCTGGGCTACGGCGGACGAAGAGTTGCCGCCATTCAAAACCACGGTGACGGTAGAGACGGCGAAGAGCGTGCTGCGGCGCCATGATTTGCCGGGTCTGCCCGATTATTCATTGAATGCGTATCGCGGCTGCGAGCACGGCTGCATCTATTGCTATGCGCGGCCTTCGTATGCCTACATGAACCTTTCGCCGGGGCTGGATTTCGAGAGCAAACTTTTTGCCAAGCCGGATGCAGCGAAGCTGTTGCGCGCGGAGTTGGCCAAGCCTTCTTACCAATGTGCACCGATCTCGCTGGGTTCCAACACCGATCCCTATCAGCCGATCGAGCGCGAATGGAAGATCACGCGACAGATACTGGAGGTGTTGGCTGAGTTCAAGCATCCGGTTTACATCATCACCAAGTCCGCGCTGGTCGAGCGCGATCTCGATGTGCTCACACAACTTGCGCGCGATCATCTGGTGCGGGTGTTCTTCTCGATCACCACACTGGATGGCGAACTGGCGCGCAACATGGAACCGCGTGCTGCTACTCCGCGCCGTAGGCTGCAAGCCGTACGAGCGTTGAACGAAGCAGGTGTGCCGTGCGGTGTGATGGTCGCGCCGGTGATCCCGTTCCTCACCGACGCGGAAGTGGAGCATATATTGCAAGCTGCGTATGAGCACGGCGCGCGCAGCGCGCACTACACCTTGTTGCGCCTGCCTTACGAGCTGAAGGATCTGTTCAAGGATTGGCTGGCTGTCCACTATCCGCTGAAGGCGGAACATGTGATGAACCGGCTGCGCGAGATGCACGGCGTGAGTGAGAACGACTCAAATTTAGCTACGCGCTTTCGTGGTAAGGGAATGTTCGCCGAGCTGCTGAAACAGCGATTCAGCAAGGCTTGCGAGCGTATCGGTTTCAATCTTGAGGACAGTTCTCTCGATACCGGACTCTTCAAACCGCCGTCACGGAACGGGCAGCTTGATTTGTTTTGATCCGGGTGGAATATCCAATCAGTGAATCGCGCTATTGATTTACCCGTTGACCTGTAGCGCAGGTTGGATAAACTGCACGCCTTATTCATCAGGAAATCTCGCCACGGCATGTTCGAACATCAGGATGTCCTTTCCGCGTTGAACGGCAAATTGCCTTTGCCGGAAAAGATCGCGTATGTCCATGAGCTGTTGAAAAAACGCTTCGATTTTATCGACCGGATTTCGGTGGCGATCTATGAGCCGAAAACCGATCTGCTGAAGACTTATGTGCATAGCAGCGACGAGGCAAGTCCTCTGACGCTTTATTCTGCCAAGCTGGCCGATTCGGAATCGATGCAGGAGATCCTGAAGGTGGGCCGTCCGCGCGTGGTCAACGATCTCGATATATTCAGCAATGTCAGGAGAGAGCACACGCGCCGCATCGCGGCTGTGCAGTACCAGTCCAGCTACACGATGCCGATGTTCCAGAATGGCGAGTTTTTCGGCTTCCTGTTCTTCAATTCCCACCGGAAAAATGTGTTCGTCGAGTCGGTCCTGCATCATCTGGACATGGTCGGCCACTTGTTGTCTCTGCTGGTGATCCATGAATTGTCGACGACGCGCAGCCTGTATGCCATCGTCAAGACCGCCGCGAATATCACGCTGCACCGCGATTATGAGACCGGCGCGCATCTCGACCGGATGTCCAACTATGCGCGTCTGATCGCCAAGGAGGTGGCAAAAAAATACCGGCTCAACGATGAACTCGTGGAGCATATTTTCCTGTTCTCGCCGCTGCATGACATCGGCAAGATCGGTATCTCCGACAGCATATTGCTCAAGCCGGGAAAACTGACGGAATCGGAATTCGACATCATGAAGACCCATGCCTCCAAGGGCGGCGAGATCATCGACATGATGCTGAAAAATCTCGGCATGGATGAATTCCCCCATGCGGAAATTCTGCGCAATATCGCGCTCTATCATCACGAGGCGATCAACGGCAGCGGATATAACGGCCTGATGGACGAGGAGATTCCCATCGAGGCCAAGATCGTTGCGGTCTCCGATGTGTTCGATGCGCTGACCAGCGTGCGCCCCTACAAGGAAGCGTGGAGCAACGACAGGGCGTTCATGTTTTTGCAGTCGATGGCTGGAACCAAGTTTGACAAGGATTGCGTGGCGGCATTGGTCAATTGCCGCACCGAGGTGGAAGCCATACAACAAAGATTCCAGGAAAACCCTGTCGGCTAGCCACCCGATCCGGGTTCTTCCACCTCACTTCACAACCACCGCATTACCAGTCTGTTTGTGCAACAATTCGCCCTCATGAAAATAACCAGCCGATTTTTACGATGAATCCCACTCTCGTCTTCGACATTGAAACCATACCCGACATCGCCGGGCTGCGTGCCTTGCATGAGCTGGACGCGCGCGTCAGTGACGCGGAAGTGGCCGAGATGGCTTTCCAATTGCGCCGCCAGAAGACCGGCAGCGATTTTATGCCACACCATCTGCAGCGCGTCGTGGCGATCTCCTGCGCATTGCGCGAGGGTGATAACTTCAAGGTGTGGTCGCTGGGTGGATTGGAAGAGGACGAGGGCAGCATCATCCAGCGCTTCTTCGACGGTATCGACAAATATACGCCGCAGATCGTGTCGTGGAACGGCAGCGGCTTCGACTTGCCGGTGTTGCATTATCGCGGGCTGATCCATGGCGTGCAGTGCGCTCGTTACTGGGACCAGGGCGAGGACGACAAGGAATTCAAGTGGAACAATTACATCAGCCGTTACCACTCGCGCCATCTCGACCTGATGGATTTATTGGCGATGTACACCGGGCGTGCCAATGCGCCGCTGGACGAACTGGCCAAGCTGATCGGTTTTCCGGGCAAGCTGGGCATGGACGGCAGCAAGGTGTGGGAAGCGTATCAGCAGGGCAGGCTGGACGAGATACGCAACTCCTGCGAGACCGATGTCGCCAACACCTATCTGGTGTTCGCACGCTTCCAGCTGATGCGCGGCGTGCTGACGCGCGCGCGCTACCAGAAGGAATGCGAGCTGGTGCGCGGG